>JBBIIS010000124.1:0-9266 GCA_037446375.1 Bacteroidota bacterium
TCAATAAGTATGGCCACGACAGGGTTGCCCACATTATCACCTTCGGAACAATGGGTGCCAAGATGGCTATAAGGGATGTAGCAAGGGTTCAGAAACTGCCGCTTTCCGATGCAGACAGGCTTGCCAAGCTGATACCAGAAAAACCCGGAACAACTCTTACCCAGGCTTATGCGGAAGTTCCGGAGCTTGCGCGGGACAGGGACTCTTCAAACAAGCTAGTTGCCCAGACCCTGAAATATGCTGAAGTGCTAGAGGGATCAGTCAGGCAAACAGGTGTCCATGCCTGTGGTATAATAATAGGAGCTGACGCCCTCGATAATTACATCCCCCTGAGTACAGCGAAAGATGCTGAGCTTTATGTTACCCAGTATGAAGGAAACCACGTCGAGTCTATCGGGCTTCTTAAGATGGATTTCCTCGGGCTTAAAACACTGTCAATCATAAGAGACGCCATTGAGAATATTCAGCGGGCACAGGGCGTCTCAATCGATATCGAAAACCTCCCCCTTGACGACAGCAAGACTTATGAGCTTTTCAGCAATGGGGAGACAACGGGAATCTTTCAGTTTGAATCGACAGGAATGAAGCGCTACCTGAGAGATCTTAAGCCGAACCGCCTTGAGGACCTCATTGCAATGAATGCCCTTTACAGACCCGGTCCAATGGAATACATACCAAAATTTGTCAAGAGGAAACACGGTCTTGAAGATATTGTATATGAGCTTCCTGTAATGGAAAAATATCTTGACGATACCTACGGCATAACGGTTTACCAGGAACAGGTGATGTTGCTGTCACAGGAGCTTGCAGGCTTTACGAAAGGGCAGGCCGATTCCCTCAGAAAGGCGATGGGTAAAAAGAAAAAATCGCTAATGGATGAGATGAAAGCTCTCTTCCTTGAGGGTTGTACAAAACATGGTTACGACGAGACTACGGTCAACAAGATCTGGGGCGACTGGGAGCATTTCGCCCAGTATGCATTCAATAAATCGCATTCGACATGCTATGCCGTGATTGCATTTCAGACCGGCTATCTGAAAGCCCACTATCCTGCGGAGTATATGGCAGCAGTTCTGAGCAGGAATATTAGCGATATAAAGAAGATAACCACTTTCATGGATGAGACAAGGAGAATGGGGATCGAAGTTCTTGGCCCGGATATAAATGAGAGTAATCTTAAATTTACTGTTAACAAGGACGGAAATATAAGGTTCGGGCTTGGCGGGATAAAGGGTGTCGGAGAGAGTGCAGTACTTCAGCTGATAGAGGAGCGCGAAAAGAATGGCCTTTACAGGAATATTTTTGACCTTGCCGAAAGGGCAAACCTGAATGCACTTAATAAAAAGAATCTGGAGGCAATGGCCGTTGCCGGTGCATTCGATTGCTTTCCGGAGATATCAAGGGAACAATATTTCTCTACCGACCAGAAAGGTTCGAGCTTCATAGAGAGTCTGATAAGGTTTGGCAATAATATTAAATCGGCTAAGAGTTCCACCCAGCATTCATTGTTTGGCGAGGGAACCGGATTCAATATGATAAAGCCCGAACCAGCTTCCTGCCCTTCGTGGCCGAAGCTTGAAAAGCTAAACAGGGAAAAAGAAGTTATAGGGATCTACCTCTCATCTCACCCTCTTGATGAATTCAGGCTTGAGATCGCAACATTCGCAAACACAACACTCGATGAACTTCAGAACCTGAGAGATTTTCTCGACAAGGAGGTTGTTGTTGCCGGTATGGTCATTGATACAAAAAATGGTATAGGAAAGAACGGAAGGCCATACGGTTCATTCACTCTTCAGGATTACAGTGACTCCTTCAGGTTTATGATGTTTGACAAGGATTTTGTCGAATTCAGCAAATTCTTTACAATGGGCTATTATCTCCTTGTAAAGGGTAAGGTTCAGAAACGCAGATTCAAGGAAGATGAAGTTGAATTCAAGATAAAGACAATAAATCTCCTCTCAAGCGTAAAGGACGAACTGATCAAGTCTGTAACACTCAGGGTAAGCGCTCAGGAGGTCACAGCTGAACTCATAGAGGAATTATCAGGACTGATCAGGGAGAATCCGGGCGATACTGAACTTAAATTCCTCTTTTATGATCTTGATGAAAAAATATCACTCCCGATGTTCTCACGGAGTGTGAGGGTTAGGCTTAACAACGAGTTGATTTCATATCTTGAGGATCACCCAAGCATAGAATTTAAAGTTAATTAGTTATATTTGCAGCTCAGTTTTAAGCAATAATATTTAACTACTGAAGCATATGGCACTTGAAGTTAATGATACAAATTTTGATGAGGTAGTTCTGAAGTCAGACAAACCTGTTATGGTTGATTTCTGGGCAGAATGGTGTGGTCCATGCAGGATGATCGCCCCATTCGTTGAGGAGATGGCTCATGATTTTGAAGGAAAAGCCCTGGTTGTGAAGTGTGACGTTGACAACAGTCCGAATGTCGCTGTCAAGTTTGGGATCCGCAATATTCCCACCGTCCTCTTCTTTAAGAACGGCCAGATAGCTGATAAGCAGATTGGTGCAGTACCAAAGACAAATTTCGTAACAAAGCTGAACGGACTTCTTTAATTAAGAGCTGATCAATATACACTGCCGTTCGGCGAAGCTGAAACGGCATTTTTAATATAGTATATGAAGGTATGTATCTTTGCCTCGTCAAGTAACCGCATCGACAGTGAGTATGCAGCAGCAGCTACCAGGCTTGGAATGCTGCTTGCCGCTTCGGGAATGGATGTAATTTACGGCGGCGGCGGAATTGGTCTTATGGGAAAGCTGGCAAATGCTGTCCTTTCAGAAGGCGGGAAGATAACCGGTGTGATCCCCGGTTTCATGATAGAGGAAGGATGGGATCATTCAGAGGTTAAGGATATGGTTGTCACCGCCGATATGGGGGAGAGAAAGAAGAGGATGTTTGAAGGCTCAGATGCTGTCGTAGCCCTCCCAGGAGGGATAGGGACTCTCGAGGAGCTTACAGAAGCAATAACACTCAAACAGCTGGGGATCTACAATGGTCCAGTTGTTATCCTTAACACTCTTGGTTATTACAAATCCTTTATCGAGTTCCTCGGCCATATGATATCAGGGCACTTCCTCAGGGTTGAACACAAGATTATCTGGGAAGTTGTCAGCTCGCCTGAAGAGGTTATTGAGTATCTGAAGAATTATAAAGGCTGGATAGAGGATCCCCGTAAGTCTGCAAGGATCGACTAATCTGGTATTCGCGTACCTATAAACATAATATCATCCACCTGCGATAGCTCTCCTTTCCAGTCCATAATCTCCTTCTCCAGCCTTGCCTTCTGTTCATTTATCGGGAGATTCCATATTTCAGCAAGGATCCTTTTGATATTAACTGTCTTGAATTTCTTCACTTCAGGCGATCCGAACTGGTCGGCATATCCATCGGAACACATATATATCATATCTCCGGGCTGAATCTCGACCTGTATATTCGTGAATGTCTTTTTCTGTTCGAGTGTTGTAAGCCCGATAGCAAACCTGTCGGTCTTATGAACAATTACCTCGCCATTTCTGACCTGGTACATTGGGTTATACGCTCCCGCGCACTCAAGTGATCTTGTCTTCCTGTTATAAACAATGATTGTCAGGTCCATCCCGTCGTTTATCCCCTTCTCCTGGCTCATAAGTATCGATTTGCTCACCTCAGTATTAAGCTGGTCCAGAATGGCTGCAGGCCTGGTGAGTCCATATTCCCTGACGACCTTGTTGAGAGAGTTATGCCCGATTATAGACATAAAGGCACCCGGCACGCCGTGCCCGGTACAGTCGACAGCTGCAATGAACTGGTAATCTCCGTTATCGTACATCCAGTAGAAATCGCCGCTGACTATATCCTTGGGAAGGTAGAGTACAAAAGTGTCATGATAAGCCTCCTCGTTCGGAAGCATGGCTCTCTGTATCCTTTCGGCGTAACGAATGCTTGCAGTTATATCCCTGTTCTTCTCCTCAATAATCTGGCTCTTCTGAACAACCTCTGCAGTTCTCTCCTTTACTTTCTCTTCAAGGATTATCTTCTCACGGATCAGGTTCTGTTCGCGAATCTTTATATAAGATATTACAAGGACCAGAATTGCAAAAATAGTTATAAATATGAACCACCATGTACGGTAGAACGGAGGCTTAATAACGAAGGAAAATGTAACAGGCTTTGTATTCCACAATCCTTCACTGTTTCTCGCCACGACTTTGAAAGTATATTTTCCGGCTGGAAGGGCAGAGTATATTGCCCTTGTCTGATCGGTAACAGGTCTCCAGTCATTATCGGCTCCGTCGAGCTTTACCTTGTATCGTACAACATCGGGATTTGTAAGACAAATGCTGTAATAATCAAAGAGAACAGACCTCTCTTTGTAACTAAGCTTCATTCCTGCCGACATTGATCTGGATTCATAGTTGACTTCCATGTCCAGGATATGGGTCAGAGGATCCAGCCCCTTTGTAAACATCCGCGATTGTTTCAGTTCTGTGACTCCATTGGCAGTTCCAAACCAGAGATCTCCTGAAGATGTTTTATATACAGCGTTCTGCCTTGTTTCGATCCCGGTAAACCCGTTCCTTTCTGTATATGAAAATATCCGCTTAGTATCCGGGAAGAACCGGTTAAGTCCGTTATTTGTACCGATATAAATGCTTCCGTCACCGGCATCCGCCAGCAGGTTTATATTATTGGATAAAAGGCCATCAGTTTGTGTGACAGTATATAGGACAGAATCATTCCTGAATGCTATCAGTCCTTCCCCTGTACCGATCCACAGGATTCCATTATTGCCCATTACAAACGACTTTGGGAAGATCCCCGGAAGGGCCGTGATTGCATAAAAATGCTTTTTTACAGGATCAAATCTAATAAGTCCTGGCTTACCTGGCTTTGGCTCAGTGCCGATCCACATATTACCCTTGGGATCGCAGTAGAGTGCGGTAATTCTGCTCACGGTAAGACTGTCGAGCAAAGTATATCTCTGAAAGTTATTTTCTCCGATTGTACCCACCGCAACACCTTCAAGGGTTCCTACCCACAAATGGTTCTGATTGTCGATCTCCATCGCGGTTACTATGCCGTCATGATATAGGATGGAGTTTACATATGGCTGTGATTCAAACCGTTCTTTTTTAAGGTTATAAAGGACCACACCCTGATCGTTTGTTCCAAGCCATATATTACCATCCCTGTCGTTCCTGAAAAATTTGATCTCATTAGAAATTGAGCTCCTTTCCTGATTATATAAATCAGGCTTCCGTTTTGTTCCCGGCCAGTATCGGACTACTCCCTGGTTAGTACCAAACCATACGGCCCCTTTGTCATCCCGGGTTATTGCGTTCACGTTGGGATCAGGCAGAATCTCTTTTTCATTTATTGTAATAAAGGCATCTCCCTTGTAGATTGTCAGGCCATTTGTCTGGTCAGCTATCAGGATATTTCCTTCGACATCCTCAAGGATGTCATAAATCTTGGTAGCTTTTAACCCGTTTTTCACATTGAATTTTCTAAGGCTGTCCCCTTCAGTAACTCCTATGCCTCCACCCCAGGTTCCTATCCATACCCTGCCTTTACTGTCTTCCGAGAGGCAACTTACGGTGTTGCTTGAAAATCCAAGCTTGGGAAGGTCAAAAAACTCCATTCTGCTTCCAGACATTACATATTTGTACAGGCCACCTTTATTTGTACCAAACCAGATGTTTCCCTTACTGTCGTTTAAAATGCATATAGTCGCAAAGTATGTTGTCATATGGGGCATCCGGTAATTCTCGAATTTCTTTTCTGCGGCATTATATCGTCTCATTCCGATATCGGCAATGCATATAAACTCACCGGCCTTATTCAGGATAGATCCGGAAACCTGATCGCTAAGCCCGTCTTTACCCCTGAATTGTTTTGCAGAAATATGCTTAATGTCTTTAACAGGGAATTCAGCGAGTACGGCCCCGTCGCTTATTGATGTGAACCAAAGCAGGGAATCCTTTACTGCAATACTCGTAACATCACCTGTAAAGGTTATTGAGTCGAATGCAGCCTGTTCAAATTTCTGTCCGTTGAAACGGCTTATACCACCATTGAGATGGCCAAACCAGATATCGCCTTTCGAATCCTGCCTGATACATTTTACGCCTCCGGATGCGAGGCCGTCTCTGGATGTGAAGTTGTCAAACTTCCTTCCGTCGAAACGGGAAACCCCGTTTGCAGTTCCGAGCCAGATATAGTCTTTTGCATCCTGAAAGATAGTGTATACCTTTTGCTCGCTCAGACCCTGCTTTACTCCATAATTATCGAAAAAGTATTTTTGTGCGCCTGCCGGAAGAATGGAGAACGCAATAAAAACCAGAAGCCAGACAAGGAATCCTGCCCGGCTATGGTTAAATCTGTTATGTGACATAAAAATCTATTTTGCTATGAAGAAGAATGTGCCATTCTCGTCCTGTAACCCCTGTATCTTTCCGAAATGAGGCTTCTGCTGATTATTATTTGCAACAGCTGCCGTGACTGATTTAACAATTGTTTCGATAGGAATACATGCATTTTTATTATTTATAAGGGTATTGGCAAATGTCTGTGTGAACTGCGAATTATCGACTGCCAGCTCATAGCCCGCTGATGTAAAGACTTGTGCCGACTTGAATGCAGTAGCCTGCACATTGTCGCAGGTAGGCTCTTCATTTCCGCCTCTCATTGCCTGGTAGAAACTGGGTCCTGATTCACATGCATCAGAGATGACAAGTGTGTGCACGAGCCCGGTATAACTTTGCATCCCTGCCTTAAGTGCATTTATGTTGAAATAGGTGAATTCATCATCCCTTTTTGCATCAACAGGTATCCAGTACCCGACATCGTTTATAAACTTGCCGTGACCGGCATACCAAACAAGCAGTGACTTAACCTGGTTTGTTTTAAGAAGGTTGCGTAGTTCAATGTTGAAGAACTTCTCCATTTCAGCCTTGGTCATGTCCTTCTTATGAATAATATTCGTTACCTGGTAGTTGGCGAGTGCCCGCTGAACCGTGCTTACATCCTTGATAGGGCCGTCGAGACTGGCAAATGACTCATAGCTTGAGTTTTCGATGAACACAACCCAGGTTTTCCCCATCGGGTTACTCTGGGCAAGCATCGCATTATCCCTGTTTATTTTAAATTCGGTCTCCTGTTTATTGCCGTAAATATCCTCTGCAACAACAGTAAACTTATTGATGTTCGCTATATCAATGCTTGCAGTAAATTCAGGGTTGAGCTGGTCTCTCCTGTAGCTTGCAATCACACCTCCTATATCTATGGATTTTATCATGCTCTCATCGGTTATTTTTCCTTCAATAAAGAGGGAAGGCTTGATGGCATCGAGCATAACCTGTCCCTCATCGGAGGTATATGGAGAGATAATCTGGATCTTGGGAGGATTTGTTTCTGTCCTTACAAGTTTATAAGTTATTGATTTTTCATTCTTATATTCATCACGTGCGAGGAAAGTAATTGCATCTTTGCCTGTAACATCTACATTCGCAAGGAATTCAAATTCACCGTTTTTCTTGTCGCCACAGAGGACTTTCTGGTTGATTACGGTAAATTCATCCATCTTGCTCTTCTCCCTGATCTTTCCGGAGATCGTAATTGAATTTGCATCCCCTTTAACCTGTATAATATTGTCGGCTGATGGAACAGGCGAATTTAAAATTACTTCGGGCGGAACATTCTCCCTGTTAAGCTCGTACAGTCTTGTCTGGGCATCCTTCAGCATTTTTCTTGCCCTCATATCAAACTCGGAAAGAGCGGTAATTTTTGTATAATCGTCCATTGCCTTTTCGAAGTTCTGCATCTCCTCGTAGGATTTGGCCCTTGCAAAGTATGCATCAGGGTTATCTCCCTTCATCACAATGTATTTTGAGAAATCGGCAATAGCACTCGTGTGCTGGTTGAACTCCTGGTAATACTTTCCCCGGATAAGATAATATTCAGGATTTGTCGGATCAATAAGAATTGTCTTCGAAACATCGTTAATTGCATTCGGGTAATCGAGATTCTTCTTGTATATCTCTGACCTGATTATATAAGCCTCCGTGTTCTTATCATCCGTGGCAAGAATAAGGTTGATCTGATTCATGGCTTCTGCAGGATTGTTATTCCTGATAAGAAGGTCGGCAAGGGCGATGCGGGGTTCAATATATTCCTTGTCTTTTCTTACTGCGGTCTCAAATTCCTTTTTCCCAAGAATATCATTATTAAGCCTGACATAATCAAGACCCCTGTAATAGTGATTAATTGCATCATCCTTTATAAGTATGGCAGTATCGGACACCCTGAGTGCCATATCGTACTTTTCGAGCCCCATGAGAGTAATAACTTTCTGAGGGTAAATTGAAGCATTTCGCTTGTCAATGGCAGATGCTCTGTCAAGGAGGACAAGTGCCTCATCATATTTACCAAGCAGATTACACGCCCTTCCCTTTGCAACCACATAGGTTACCTCTTTGGGTTTGAAAACAATTGCCTTTTCATAATCGGCATAGGCTTCATCGTATTTCTTCAGGCTTTCATAGGCGCTGCCCCTTGTATAGTAATACTCGGCATTCGATGGTTCGAGCCCGATCGCGCTTGTATACTGAGTAATGGCATCCTCGAATTTTTTGTTATCGACAAATTCATTCCCTGCCTTGAAGAATTTCTTTCCGCTCTGGCCAAAAACAGATAATGTGGTGAGCGCAAAAACCAATGCTAGATAGAAAACTTTTTTCTTCATATTCGATCTTCTTTATCGGTTGTTTTCATTTAATCTCAAAAATACATAAAATTCAGTAATTAATCAATTGGAGAGGTACTTAGTTGTATTCGTTGACGACTGTTTCCAGCCCTGTGGTTTCAAATTCTGAAAACGAATACAGCTTCCCTTGAATTTCCGGTCCCCTGATCCCATTATTAAATTCCTTCTTCCCGGTAAAAATTCTTGCTTCATCCCACAGTCCGGCTTCTATAAAATGTCGAATCACACCGGCTCCACCTTCAATAAGAAGCGATTGAAAGCCTTCTGTGTAAAGATAGTCTGTGACTTGCCTGGCTGCCGGGATATCTCTTTCCAGCTTCACCCAGCGTACATTAACTCCGTTATTACCCTTTACCTCACTAAACACAATTATTGTACCGTTTGTTTCATTCAATGTCAGATATTCAGCTACATTTCCCGATTTACTGAGAATTATTTTAAAATTCATTTTTTTCTGAATTTTCTCAAACTTTTCAAAAATTTCTCAAA
>JBBIIS010000125.1:0-9092 GCA_037446375.1 Bacteroidota bacterium
CTCATAGAAATGAAAGCGACCTTTCATCGCCACTATCTTCTTCCTGCCGAATTCACCATATATAAGTTTCCCTTCATGGCCCTCCACGGTGGATACAGGGAAATTGGGTATATCACGATAGTCAATCTCAATTGTATTCTCTATCTTTTCTGTGAGTCCGCCAAGTCCGGTTCCAAGTATTATACCGGCATCGGGAGTCCCGAACCCCTTCATCCTAAGAAACTCTATTGTTTCGTTTATCTTTTCTAACATATTCAAGAATCAGATTGTTAAACTCATTTGTGTCGTCATTAAGAAAAGCAATACCAGCGGGAATATAAAAGAATGATGACCTTAATGGTTCTGCAATATTAGCAAATTCCCTTAACCTTACAGCATCCTTTTCGGTCGTAATTATGTACTTATGGCTCTTCGCCAGTGAATTGAATGACTCAGTGATTAATTCGATATCGCCGGCAGAAAAGTTATGATGATCAGGAAATGGGATATGTAAAAGCTCTCCTGCAAACGGTGATAAATACTGCTTTAAGAGATCAGCCCTGGCAATGCCTGTGACAAGGATTAACCCCCGATCTTTGATATTCCCGTTCTTAAGTATATCTGTACCTGGTTTAGTTCCGCAAAATACAGGCACCGGATCCTTATAGAGGAGAGATGTGAAATAGAGATTCTGCCATGGCGCTTTATCGATCTCCTTTACAATCAGCCTTCGCTGAATTGGTGAAAGGTCGGGTGGTGTTTTTGTTATAAGAATAATGTCTGCCCTGCACATGTTCCTCAAACTTTCCCTGAGATTGCCGTATGGGAGCAGATTATCATGTATCATAAGCCGGCTGTAGTCGGTTAGAAGTATCGTAAATCCGGGTTTAATTTTTCTATGCTGGAAACCGTCATCGAGAATAATAACCTGTGTCTGCGGGCGCTCCTTTAAAATTGAATTTACCCCTTTAACCCTGTTGCTGTCGACTGCGACCGTGATACCGGGAAATTTTCTGAATATTTGAAAAGGTTCATCTCCAATATCTGAAGGTCCCATATCGGGGGTAGGTATCAGAAACCCGGAACTTTTTCTCTTGTAACCCCTGCTGAGAAGAGATACATTGAACTTATCCTTGAGAAGTTCAATAATGTACTCACAGTGGGGTGTTTTACCTGTACCGCCGACAGTGATATTGCCTACACATATTACAGGAATATTAAACTCATGACTTTTGAAAACCTCAGAATTATAGAGGAAATTCCGGAATCCGGTAACCGCCCCATAGATCAATGATAAGGGGTAGAGCAATATGTTTCCTTGTCTTTTCAATAATCAATGAATTTCAATCAGATAGGGCATTCTCGCCTGGATGCCTGATAAACCAGTGATCTCCTTTACCTGCTCATAAATCCTCAGGTTATCGCCAAGCTCTTTTTTCAGGAAGCTTATCTTCATATCTCCTGCAAAGCCAGAGAGAAATCTTGCGTATGGTTCTTCATTTACGGGATATTCCCTCAATGAATAATCCTCAATTCCGGCAAGTTTTGCAGCACCTTTAATAGCTTCATCAAGTCCTCCCATCTCATCTATAAGTCCCAGTCTAAGGGCACTCCTTCCTGTCCATACCCTTCCCTGGCCGATGCTGTCAACTGATCCTTCTGTCATTCTTCGCCCCAATGCGACACGGTTGACGAATTCGCCATATGTTTTCTCAATGCTCCTCTGCATCACATCCCTCTCATAAGGATTCAATTGTCTGAAAACTGACGGAAAGTCGGAATGCGAATTGGTACTTACAGTTTCGGTTGAAATGCCAAGCTTGTCATGAAGGAGCTTCTCCGCGTTTGGCAACATTCCAAAAACTCCGATTGATCCTGATATTGTGACCGGGCTGGCGTAGATCTTTGTAGCGGGAGCAGAGATATAATAGCCGCCTGAAGCTGCATAATTTCCCATGGAGACAACTACAGGCTTTTCCTTTGCGGCAAGTTCAAGTTCACGCCACATATTGTCGGATGCGGCTGCACTTCCTCCCGGTGAATTAACCCTGAGGACTATGGCCTTGATGCTTGTGTCTTTTCTCTGTGCACTGATGATATCTGCGTACCCATCTCCCCCTATGGTGTTATCAGTAGCCCTTCCATTCACGATATCACCTTCCGCAAATATAACAGCGATCTTATTTCTGATCGAGTATTTTCTTGCAGGATCAAAGATCCTGGAATATTTCGTCATGGATACAAGCTGGATCTTGTCCTTCAGCTTCACCCCGGAAAGGGTTTTCAGTGTATCAATAAGGGCATCGCGATAAAGGATGCCATCTATAAGATTGTTTGACAGAGCTCCTTCGGGGCTTGTTGCTGAAAGATCGTCAGCAATCTTCATAAGCTTCGCTTCGGGGATATTCCTTGATGATGAAATCGAAGAGACCGCATAAGCCCATACCGAACCGACATAATCTTTGATCTGTTCCCTGTTTTCAGGACTAAGCTTGTCGAGCATAAAGGGTTCGACAGCGCCCTTGAATTTACCGTGACGAATAATCTGGACATCAACACCGACCTTTTCCAGGGCCTTCTTATAAAACATCACTTCGCCGCTCAACCCCTTGAATTCGACCATAGTCCCCGGATTCAGATATATTTTATCGGCTGCTGTTGACAGAAAATAGCCTTGCTGGTTGAGAACATAATTTGACCAGGCAATAACAAACTTCCCGCTCCGGCGGAATCTGATAAGAGCATTTCTCAGCTCGTCTGAAGTTGCCCATCCCGGAGCCAGCAGTCCGTTCTCGATAAGAATACCTTTAATCTTATTGTCCTTTTCGGCCTTCCTGATATTCCCAAGTATCTCGTTTAGCCCGGGAGTGGGTGTAAAAGTGAAGGTAAGCGGGTCGAAACCTGACCACGGGCCTGGGTCGCTTTTGTCGGGTATTGCAACACCGGCTTTGAGTACAAGAATTGACCTGTCACTTATAGGAATGACTTTTTCGCCTGAAGCGACAAGAGCGCTAAGGCTTCCAAGCATTATTACAAATAAAAGTATTGAGGATAAGATTATTCCAGTAATAGTTGCAAGCGTGGAGATCAGAAAATTTTTCATATTGCAGGTGTTAAAATTGACTTTTAAATATAGAAAACAAATGAACAAAAATGGTTATAAAAGATTTAATACTTTTGAAATGAATCAATTTGCTCATGAAAAAGGTATATCTGGGACTTGGCTCTAACCTTGGGGACAGGATAGAATTGCTCAGGAAGGCGATAAGAATGATTAATGAAGCAGCAGGTAAGGTCGTTGCTTTATCATCGGTATATGAAACAGAACCTCTGGGACTGGAATCAGGCGGTGATTTCCTTAACCTGGTTTTAAGTCTTGAGACAGATCTTTCGCCATCAGGGCTCCTTGGCAGGATTCTGATGATAGAGTCGAAGCTGGGGCGGGTAAGGTGTGAGACAAGGTATACATCAAGAACAATCGACATTGATATACTTCTTTATAATAATGAAATTATCGAGAAGGAAGCTCTTTCAATACCACATCCCAGACTGCATCAGAGAAAATTTGTACTCATGCCTCTGACCGAGCTTGTTCCTGGCCTTGTCCATCCTGTCTCAGGTAAAACTGTCACAGAGTTACTCGATTCATGCAGTGATACCAGCAAGGTCACCTTTTTCATGAAATCAGAAAAACTGACCTGACTTCACGATTTCACGACTCCGTGTCCCCCGGATCCCCGGACCTTTATATCAGCCCGTTATCTGCAAAGCTGTAATAATCCTTATCAGTTATTATCAGGTGATCAAGAAGCTGGATGTCCATCAGAGTACCGGCCTCTTTTATCTTTTGAGTTATCCGGGTATCTGATTCACTCGGATTCAGATTCCCCGAAGGATGGTTATGGCAGACAATGATCCCTGATGCGAGATTTTCAATTGCCTGTTTCATTACTATTCTTACATCGGTCACAGTGCCGCTTATCCCCCCCTGGCTCAGCCTCATCCTGTTAACTACCTTGTTTGAGCGGTTAAGGAAAAGGATCCAGAACTCCTCATGAGAGATGTCGGAAAGGAGGGGGGAGAGCAGATCAAAAACATCGCGTGAACATTTAATCTGAGGATAATCGGGCATTTCTGCAAGTTTCCTCCTGCGGCCCAGCTCGAGGGCGGCAGCGATGGTCACGGCGCGGGCGTTCCCTATTCCACGGATTTTCCGGAGGTCGGAGATGCTGAGCTTTCCAAGGCTGTTGAGATTGTTCCCGACAAGAGACATCAGTTCCCTGCCAAGGTCGACGGCTGATCTGTTCCTGGTTCCGGAGCCGATAAGAATGGCTAACAGTTCGGCATCACTGAGTGAGGATGTGCCTTTACTGTAGAGTTTTTCCCTGGGCCTGTCCTCAACGGCCCAGTCTGTAATCTTAAGTGACATGCAGCAAGCAGCGAAAATTTGTCCATTAAAATTACAATTTTTATTCTTACTTTCTTTGTCTTAACACAAAGAAAGTAAGCAAAGAAAGGTCAAGGCTGCAGAACATTTTGGGGCTCATGTTTTGAAGCTTGCTCTGCGCAACACAACTCGCCCCGTTTCGCTGGGCTCAAGGGGCTCAGACAGCGTTGCTTGGAATACTCCTTCGCTCTGCAAGCTTCAAAACACTCTCTTTAACCCAAAATGTTCTGAGGCCGTCTGAATTCCCCTTTTGTATATTATTCTAAGAAGACATTGATGATAAAACTTCCGAATTAATACTCTAAGCGCGAGGGCTAACCCGAAAACGGTGCGAACCGGTGTTTGGAGCGGAGTGCAGGCTTGAGGGAAGGCAGACGTAAGCGGAAAATACCGGTTGGCGTTTTTGGCGCCCTTTTTTGGTTCATTTTTTGGGCGAGCAAAAAATGAACGAAGAAAGGATCACGAAACTTTAACTAAGAAAAAAAGGTGTCCTCTGGGGACACCTTTATAAATATTTTAAATAGAATTCTATTACAGACTGTTTACATGCTTAGCTACTGACGACTTGAGGTTGGATGCCTTATTCGGATGAATAATATTCTTTTTTGCCAGCCTGTCAAGCATTGAATTGACCTTTGGCATCATTGTGGTGGCTTCTTCCTTAGTGGTCGTGGAACGAAATTCCTTAAGGGCATTACGCATTGTTTTTGCATAATACTTATTGCTGTCTTTCTTTCCAACAGTCTGTCTGATCCTTTTTTCCGAAGACTTATGATTTGCCATTCTGTAAATTTTTTTACCTGAAATCTTAATTTATAAATAAAATTGTAGTCCATAGGGGAATCGAACCCCTGTTACCAGGATGAAAACCTGACGTCCTAACCACTAGACGAATGGACCATCAAAGAACTTTAAAATGCGGATGCAAAGAAAGCACCTTTTTTCCTATCCGCAAAATATTTGTACAAAATAATTATATGTAAAATCCAAGCGAATTGAGAGTTAACCTGCCAGGGGGTAACTCGCTAGAAAACATACCTTATTGAAAGAGCGCCATTAATACCTCCCCAGCCTGTATCGCCGATAAGATTGACAGTGGGCAGAAGGTCAAGTGAAAGGTTAAGCGGGATCTCATCAAATGTATATTCGAGGCCAAGTACTCCATCAATTCCGATGACTGCCCCGTTATAATTTGCATTTATATTAGGGTTTGTGCCATTACTCCAGAATCCTACATGCGCACCACCGCCATAGTACCAGTTCAGTCCCGGATAATGACCCGTCCAATGCTCCGATTCCCAGAGACCTGTTATAATAAAACCCTGATACCGTGCGGCCATAATACCCTCAAGGGCATTATACTTATCGAAAAAATGCTTGACAGTCACACCATAGGGAACACCAGCCCTCAGACCAAGGCTTGTCTTGTAATCCTGGGCCCTGGCAGAAAACCCGATTACGCCAGCAAGGGCAAGAATCAAAAATGTTTTTTTCATGATATACTCTTTTTTTAAGCTTTGAAAATACTAATTATTAGGATAACGCAGATTTTATTTATTTGTTTGATAACAAATCAATGGCCAACCCTCTCAGGTCTGTTCCGTCGAAGTCACCTGAACTCATAAGAAGATAAACAGGATTTTTAACATTAAGGTTTTTAATCTTTCTGAACATCTCGGTCGAGTTGTCGAAGACCTCCGGCGCTCCACTTCCGAAAAACTCACCAATATGTTCCTTTGAAAGAAGTGTCAGCTTTTTCATCGCAACTGTATGAGGATTGAAATAAACGAAAGAGTGGGTCGCTTTTGCCATTGTCCCTGAATACTGTGGGAGAAATTCAGAATTGAGGCTTGAGTATGTATGTAGTTCAAGACAGGCAACTATTTCCCTGTCGGGATATCGTTCAGCAACCGCATTTATTGTTGCCTTTACTTTTGAAGGGGCATGGGCAAAATCGAGATAAACGATCCCCTTTTTTGTCTCATTTATCTTCTGAAGGCGCCGTGAGGTCCCTTCAAATGTCTCTATTGCCTTGTAAAACTGATCTTCAGTCACACCTGCCCTGAGGCAGGCCTCCCTGGCTGCAGAAAGATTCTGAAGGTTATGCTCCCCGAAGATCTTCAGCGGAACAACCTTGTTATGGGTTGCCGCATAAAACCCGGTTTTGTTCTGAAAATAACCGTGGGTCTTATAAGGTATTTTTTGTATATCCTCCCTTGCTTCTGTTGCAAGTACTTTTGCTTCTATGTCATCTCCGAAATAGATCAGCGATCCCTTCCCGGTTATTGTTGAAATGAAGATACTGAACTGATCAACGTAGTTCTCAAAAGTAGGGAATACATTCATATGATCCCACGCAATGCCCGTTATAACTGCAATATCGGGTTTGTATAAATGAAATTTTGGTCTTCTGTCGAGAGGTGATGTGAGGTATTCGTCACCTTCAAAAACCGCTATTTCAGAATCTTCAGACAGCCCCACCATTGTCTCAAATCCGTCTATTGAGGATCCGACCATATAGTCAAAGCTGATGCCTGAATTTTTCAGGACATGCATTATCATTGCCGTTGTTGTTGTCTTTCCATGGCTCCCGGATACTACAATGCGTCTCTTGTTTTTAGTCTGCTCATAGAGGTATTCGGGGAAGGACATGATCTTAATTCCAAGCTCTCTTGCCTTTATAAGTTCAGGATTATCAGCTTTTGCGTGCATGCCGAGGATAATTGAATCAATACCGCCGGTTATCCTTTCAGGATCCCATCCACTTGTTGAAGGAAGCAGTCCGTATGAGGCCAGCCTTGATCTTGATGGCTCAAATATCTCATCATCCGAACCGGAGACTGAATATCCTTTTTTATGAAGGGCAATTGCGAGGTTATGCATTACCGCCCCCCCGATGGCAATAAAGTGAACTCTGACCATACCGGACGGATCAGAACTGATGAAAGCTCATAGAGACAAATTCCAGAACTGTTGGCAGAGCTGTTCTCCAATAGGTCCAGGTATGCCCGCCATCGCGCATTCTGAATTCATGAGGAATCTCCTTCTGTCGCATGGCAATATGGACAAGAGAGTTTCCTTCGTACAGAAAATCATCATCACCGCAGTCGATATACCACCGGACGGCCTTTTTCTGATCGTCAGGCATATTGTTAATAAGGCTAAGTACGCTGTATTTTTTAAAATATGCATCTTTATCTGCATCAGAGATATTGTCTCCGCCTGTCCATAGCCTGTAGTTTTTCATATCATCGATGCTCTTCGGACCAGTGGCCGCGCTGAGAGGGCATGCAGAGGAGAAAAGTTCGGGATGGTGAAGGGCATAAATGAATGTACCTTCTCCGCCCATCGACAGACCGGCGATTGCCCTGTATCTCTTATCTCCCTTTATCCTGTATGTTTTTTCAACATAAGGCATGAACTCCTGAAAGAAGAAATCCTCATACTGCCAGTCGCCCTTTATTGAGTTTACATAGCCTGTTTTCGTTGTATTTGCATCGGGCATGATTATTATCATCGGAGTTGCCTTTCCGGAGTTAATTGCCTCATCAGTTATGTGAAGCACTTCTCCGAATTGTACCCATCCTGTCTGATCATCGCCATAGCCGTGGAGGAGGTAGAGTACAGGATAGCTTCTCTGTGAAGTTTCGTAATCGGGAGGCAGGTAAACAGCATATTTCCTATCCATATTCAGAATCTTGCTCTTCATTGTAAGATTATCCATTACCCTGCCTGTCTGACCATTCGTGATCATTGAGGTAATGCTCAGGGCCACAATAATTAGAAAATTTTTCATAGTAAAAAGTGTTTGAGTTTTGTAACAACTTCAAAGGTATTACATAATTTTGACAAAACTTATCCGGCGATCCCCTGTTACCTTTTTAGAATCCTGAAAAAAATCCCCCCTTCCTTTCCTTCCCCCGGGGGTGGTAGTGAAAGACAAAAGCTTTTCCCCCTTTGGGGAAACGGAAATGGGGGTAAGATCTTTAACAATACGGGAGTTATTTAAAATACAAATTAAGATGCTGAAGAAATGAAAGCAGATCTTTTCAATATTGCAAACTTTAACGTTGACGGAGGGGCAATGTTCGGCGTTATCCCCAAGGCTATGTGGTCGAGGTCGTACCCCGCTGATGATGACAATCTGGTCACGCTTACTCTCAGATCACTTATCGCAGAGATTGGCGACAGAAAGATCCTTGTTGATACAGGATGGGGTAATAAGCAGGATGATAAATTCTTTCGCTATGTGCATCTGCATGGAGGTGAAGGGCTGTTTGAAGGCCTGTTGAACAGGGGATATGGGCGTGAGGATATTACCGATGTCTTTCTTACACATCTGCATGCCGACCACTGCGCAGGGGCGATTATAAGAAGACAGGGGGGGAATACCTTTGAGCCTGCCTTCCCGAATGCGACAATTCATGCAAGCAGGGCTCAGTGGGAATGGGCCACTAAGAATAATCCGAGGGAAGAAGATTCTTACTCGGAAGAAAATATCTTTCCTCTTGGAGAGTCGGGTAGGCTTAACCTTGTCGACGATGACTGCGAGCTTTTTCCCGGTTTTTCAGTTTACACCTGCTACGGGCATACACCCGGACTGATGATCCCGGTATTTAATTACAAAGGAAGAACACTTGCTTATACGGGCGATCTTATCCCGACA
>JBBIIS010000126.1:0-9044 GCA_037446375.1 Bacteroidota bacterium
ATCCCAGATAAGGTCCCCGCTTATCGAATCAACCCAGAACCGGTTTGTTGCAGGAGGGAAAGTGTAATTCGGGATGGGCCTGCCATCATCCTTTGTACAGACCGTAAGTGCGTAAGAGAGACTGTCGCCGTCGGGATCATAAGCTGCCGGGTTATGAATAAAAAGCTTGTGAAGAGCAGCCTTGTCATAAGGCGGATTGAGAAGCACGGGTGAAGCATCCATACCTATGGCAGGGTTAATTGTAAGGATCGTGCGAATTGAAAAGACAACGTTTACCGAGTTGGGGATATTCTGAATACCATAATTCCTGTTCGGATCCTGAACCACAATTACGTAAACACCCGGACCCGGAAAAGTATGAATTGACTTATATACGTTTTTCCTGTAATAATTAGGGAGGTACGTCTCTTCAATCCTCGGAGTCACCGATGTTGTATTATCTCCCCATTCAACGTTCAGTGTTGGTCTGTCAGCATAGCTGAGTGTATAGGTGAAGGTTGTTACTATGACTTCGAATGTCAGGGCAGAGAGCTGGACAAAAGTAATTTCGCCCGCCCTGTTATGGGTCGCGCTCAGTCTTAAGAAAGTCAATGAGAACAGTACCAGCAGCAGAATTTTTTTCATAGCGTTAAATCAATCCCCTTATTTAACATAAATCTCATGCCCAATATCCCCGGAAGTCAGCATTATTTTCTCTTCAATATCTGCCTTCACTGAAAGAGCCACAAAAATCAGACCATACAAGGCTTTAGCCTGAAATATTTACCCGGTCGCGCAGGTAGCTTACAGAACCTACCTCAATGAAGGAAAAGCCTATTCCCCCGGAAAAATTGCCTGCAAGCACAACAACAAGATCATCCTCGTGAAGAAAATGAGTTTCGGTCAGACTTTTAAGCGCTATGTGTATAAACTCATCAATTGACCCTCTCTCCTCCTGAAAGCTTGAATAGACTCCATAGGATAGTGCAAGTTCGCGCATAGCACGGGTCTTGTAGCACTGGGCAAGTACAAGGTTTTTGCCTCTGTAGGAAGCCATCGCCCTGATACTTCTTCCATCGGTGGTATCGGCAATTATCCCGCGGGCGCCTATTCTGAGTGATGTCTTGACGGCAACCTTTGAAAGATAGGCTGATATCTCACCTACAAAGTCACCAGTCGGGATTTCGAGGTATTGTTCCTTGTTGTTCTCGACTTCCAGGGCAACTTTCATCATCGTTTTTACAGATTCGACAGGGTATTTCCCGCTGGCTGTCTCACCGCTTAACATAATTGCGTCAGTCTGAGAATATATTGCACTTGCGATATCGCTTACCTCAGCCCTTGTTGGCCTTGGATTGCTGATCATTGAGTGCAGCATCTGCGTCGCAACGATTACAGGTTTCCTGCTGTGAATGCATTTATTTATTATCATCCTCTGGATGCCGGGGATCCTTTCATAGGGTATCTCAATTGCAAGGTCGCCCCTGGCAACCATTATTCCATACACACACTCAAGTATCTCATCTATATTATCAACTCCCTCCTGGTTCTCGATCTTGGCTATAAGCTTTATTTCGCTTCCTGCTTCAGTGAGCAGGCTCTGAACATCCATTATGTCCTGCCTGTTTCTCACGAAGGAGTGTGCAATAAAATCTATATCCTGCCCGGCGGCCATCTTTATGAAAAGCCTGTCCTTGTCTGAGAGTGAAGGGAGTGTGATCTTCACCCCGGGTATATTTACGCTTTTTCTTGAACTAAGGATACCATCATTCTCAATAAGGCATTCAACGGAATTCCCTTCACGCTTCATTACCTTAAGCTCAATCTCCCCATCATCAATCAGTATCATCGAGCCAGGGGGAACATTTTCGGCAAAATCGGGATATGAGACACAAATACAATCGCTGACTGACTTTTTACCGGGTTCACCTGATACCCGTACCATAGCACCCTTTTGCAGATGGATCAATTCATCGCAGATCGTTGTTCTGATCTCGGGACCCTTCGTATCGATAAGAATCGCGATTTTATCAGAAACAGAACGGACATTTCTTATGATCTTAAGCGCCTCTTCAATTCCCAGGTGGGCTGAATTGATCCTTACCACATTCATTCCCGCCTCATAGAGCTCATTTATGAAATCGGGCTCACATCTCTTATCGGAGATGGTTGCTACAATTTTTGTCCGTTTTCGCTCCATTATTACTTATTTAATGAGTTGGCAGCCTGGATGGTGGCTTCAATTGCAAGCTTGTATCCGAAAAGGCCAAGGCCAATTATACTTCCGGAGCAATATCTTCCCACAATGCTATTATGCCTGAAACCCTCCCTGGCTGCGATATTCGTTATGTGAACCTCGATAACCGGTGTGCTGACAGCGGCAACAGCGTCGGCAATCGCAACTGATGTATGTGTATATCCGCCGGCATTCAGTATGATGCCGTCATAATTAAAGCCGGTCTCATGTATTTTATTTATGATCTCTCCTTCAACATTCGACTGGTAGTAATCGATCTTAACCCCGGGAAACATATTTGTAAGTGAGGCCAGATAATCCTCGAAGGTAAGATTGCCGTACTTATCAGGTTCGCGCTTCCCGAGAAGATTCAGATTCGGTCCGTTAATGATCTGTATTTTCATATTGAAATTGACTTATATCCTCTGAAAACTCAAGCTGTAAATATCAGCAAAATAAATCATAATTTATTCTCTTTTCATACCTTTGAAAAATACGAAAGATCTTAATTATTTGATAAATTAATTTCTTTGGTAGTTGTTTGATACTACCCCCTTTCCACCCTTCCCCCAAGGGGGAAGTAGCAGGAAGTAGGCCTTACCCCCCATTGGGGTAAACGGGAAAGGGGTCTGATAAAATGATTATATGAGCCTTACATGGAAGGAAGCAATTAAGGATTTTGAAATTTTTCTCAGGCTTGAGAAATCTTTGTCTCCTAACAGCATTGAGGCTTATCTCAACGATGTTTCAAAGCTTGAACTGTTCATAACCGAAAGCCGGAAAGATATATTGCCCGCATCCGTTACATATGCCGACCTGAAGGATTTCCTTGCCTGGTACAACGTTTCAACAATAAATGCAAGAACTCAATCGAGGGTCCTCTCAGGGATCCGGGCATTTTTCAAATACCTTCTTATCGACGGAGCCATCACAGACAATCCTTCCTCTCTCATTGAATCGCCAAAGATCGGGCTAAAGCTCCCTGAGGTTCTATCAATAAGGGAGATCGACATGATAATTGCCGCTGTTGATCTAAGTAAGCCAGGGGGCCACAGGAATAAAGCTATAATAGAAACAATGTATGGTGCCGGACTCAGGGTCTCTGAACTGGTAAACCTTAAAATTACAGATATTAATTTTGGCGAAGGCTATGTTCTTGCTACGGGAAAGGGAAACAAACAGCGGCTCGTACCTATTGGAAGAAAGGCGCTTAAGGAAATAGAATTATACAGGCAGGAAAGAGACATGATGAGTGTTATCCGCGACGGAAACATTCTTTTTCTTAACAGGCGCGGGAGTAAGCTGTCGCGAGTGATGATATTTACAATTATAAAAGACCTTGCGGTACGTGCCGGAATCAGGAAAAAGATCAGTCCGCATACATTCCGTCACTCTTTCGCCACACATATGGTTGAGGCAGGTGCTGACCTTCGTGCGGTTCAGGAAATGCTTGGTCATGAATCGATTCTCACGACGGAAATCTATACTCATATCGACAGGAGTTTCCTTAAGGATACACTTCTGATGTTCCACCCCAGATCATAATTATCTTTTTTTGAACAATAAATCAAATTCTAAGTTATATTTGCATGATTTTTATTAAGTCTAAATAACATTAAGGTGGATTACGTAAAAAACTTTGGCTCAGAGATAGTTTCAATACTGATGGAGATGTCCCCCTATCTGATGATGGGATTTGTATTTGCCGGACTTCTTCACCTACTCTTTCCTAAAAAGAAGGTAAGACAATACATGGGCGAAAATAACTTCACTTCAATCCTCAATGCATCCCTTTTCGGCATACCGCTTCCGCTCTGTTCCTGTGGTGTTATACCCACTGCAGTTTCATTTTACAGGCATGGCGCCTCAAAGCCGGCAACAGTTTCATTTCTGATATCCACTCCGCAGACAGGAATAGATTCAATCCTTGTTACCTATTCACTTCTCGGTCTTCCTTTTGCAATAGTCAGGCCTATTGTTGCCCTTATTACAGGCATCTTTGGAGGAACATTAACAAGCAAGGTTGATAAAGGAAAAAAATGGGCTGATGAACCTGGAAATAATGACACAGAAAATATTCCTTCCGGATTCTTTCCAAGGATCAGAGAGATGTTCAGATATTCCTTTGTTGAGTTTCTTCAGGATATTTCAACATGGCTCATCGTAGGTCTGCTTCTGGCCGCATTAATTTCAGTAGTAATACCTGATAACTACTTTGCTGACAAGATTCCCAGCAATTTTGTCGGCATGCTGCTTGCACTTGTAATATCAGGTCCCATCTATGTCTGCGCCACCGCTTCGGTTCCTGTTGCTGCTGCCCTGATGCTGAAGGGATTGTCGCCCGGCGCCGCCCTTGTGCTCCTTATGGCAGGCCCGGCAACAAATGCGGCCACAATGACTATGGTAGGTAAAGTACTTGGGAAGAGATCACTCATTTCATATCTCGGGGCAATTATCGGAGGAGCAATGTTCTTTGGCGTCCTGATTGATAACTTCCTACCTCACAGCTGGTTTATGCTATCAGAACATTATGGCCATATGAACCATGGTCATCATATTCTTCCCGACTGGCTTAAAACAGGATCAGCTGTTCTTCTTTTGCTCCTGATAATAAACGGGTATGTCAGAAAATATTTAATAAAAGATAAAATGTTACAGTCTGAAGAAAAAACCTTCAATGCCTCCGAGATAAAGACCATCCACGTAGGTGGAATGAGCTGCAACCATTGCAAGCAGAATGTGGAGAACAGCATTAAGTCAGTAAATGGAGTCGATGATGTGTCTGTTGACCTTGCTACCGGGAAAGTAAGCATCTCGGGTAAAGAAGTCGACCTTACGAAGGTAAGGACAGGAATCGAAAGTATCGGCTACACTTATTCTGAGGAATAGAAGAGGAGCAATCGTGCGATAGTGCGGTTATGATTATCAGTGAATTTTGCAATTGGACAGTTGAAACATTGCGCCGTTGTGCCATTTCTGTTTACACCTCCTACCCCAGACCCCAAACCATTTTTTTAACATTTCTGAAATTCCATTTTTTATCGTAACTTTGCGCCTGTTTTTGCAAAAAATGAAGTTAAATCAAATATCAAATTAATTTAATTATGTCAAAGCTAAAAAGAGTTTACGCCTTTGGTAACAAAAAGGCTGAGGGCAAGACTGACATGAAGAATCTTCTT
Organism: Bacteroidota bacterium; assembly: GCA_037446375.1. Lineage (GTDB taxonomy): Bacteria > Bacteroidota > Bacteroidia > Bacteroidales > VadinHA17 > LD21. Next base: position 5,395 of record JBBIIS010000126.1, read on the forward strand.
GGCGGCAAAGGTGCTAACCTTGCAGAGATGTGTCTTCTTGGTCTCCCTGTTCCTGCGGGTTTTACAATAACGACTGAAGCCTGCACTGAATATTATTCGAATAATTGCACTCTTCATCCCGACCTCATGCCTGAGGTTTGGAATGCGATGAAGGAGACTGAAAAGATCATGGGCATGAAATATGGCGATTCTGAGAATGCCCTTCTGGTTTCATGTCGTTCAGGTGCCCGCAAATCTATGCCCGGCATGATGGATACTGTCCTCAATATCGGATTATGCACAGCTACAATCCCCGGCTTCCTCAAGAAAACAAACAACCCGAGATTCGTATGGGATTCATACCGTCGTCTTATTATGATGTACGCCGATGTGGTAATGGAAAAGGCAGAAGGCGTTGAACTTCCTGACGGGAAAGGTATCCGCAAGCAGCTCGATGAGATGCTTGACGAATTCAAGAAAAAGAAAGGCTATAAATCAGATACAGAAATCACAGCTGACGAGCTTAAAATCCTGGCCGGTGAATTCAAAAACAAGGTTAAAGAGGTTCTTGGCAAACCTTTCCCCGACGATGCTAAAGAACAGCTCGAAGGCGGTATAATGGCTGTATTCAAGAGCTGGAACGGGAAAAAAGCTGTTTCATACCGCAGGATCGAGGGTATTCCTGATGACTGGGGTACAGCAGTGAACGTTCAGGCTATGGTATTCGGGAACATGGGCGACACCTCAGCTACCGGTGTGGCATTTACACGTAACCCGGCAACCGGCGACAACCTCTTCTATGGCGAATGGCTTGTAAATGCACAGGGTGAAGACGTTGTTGCAGGTATCCGCACACCGAGCCCTCTGAACAATGAAACAAAGAACGATCAGAATATGAACCTTGTAAGCATGCAGGACGCAATGCCCGGCACTTATAAGGAGCTTTGCGATATCCGCAACATTCTTGAAAGATCTTTCCACGATATGCTCGACATCGAGTTCACCATCCAGGAAGGCAAACTTTATATGCTCCAGTGCCGTGCGGGAAAGCGCACTGGTACGGCAGCTCTTAATATGGCAATGGACATGCTAAAGGAGGGACTTATTGACGAGAAGACAGTTGTAATGAGAGTTGACCCCGTTCAGCTTGATGAGCTTCTTCATCCTATTTGTGACCCTGCTGTCGAAAGCAAGGTAAAAACTGCAGTCACAGGATTGCCCGCCGGTCCCGGTGCAGCAGTCGGAAAAGTTGTATTTACAGCTGAAGATGCTGTTGCCTGGTTCCGTAAAGGTGAAAAGGTCATTCTTCTTCGTGAAGAGACAAACCCTGAAGATGTTGAAGGTATGCGTGCCGCTGAGGGCATTCTTACAGCAAGAGGAGGTATGACTTCACACGCAGCTCTCGTAGCGCGCGGATGGGGAAAATGCTGCATCGTCGGAGCTGCAGGCCTGCATGTTGATGCATCAACAAAAACTGCAAAAATCACAGGCACTGATATAGTTCTTAAGGAAGGTGATGTCATTACCCTTAACGGTACAAGAGGAAATGTATATGTTGGGGCACTGAAGCTGATGGATGCTACTGAAAATCCGCGTTTCAAGGAGTTCATGAAGATTGCTGACAAATATCGCAGGATGGGAGTCCGTACAAATGCAGAGACTCCTGAAGACGCTACAATTGCGCGTAATTATGGTGCTGAAGGTATCGGTCTTTTCCGCACAGAGCATATGTTCTATGGAAAAGGTTCAGAGCAGCCTCTCTTCCTGCTGCGTAAAATGATCCTTAGCGCAAACGAGACCGAACGACGCAAGGCACTCGATGAACTCTTCTCTTTTGTCAAGAAAGATATGAAGGCCACAATGGCAGCTATGGACACCCTTCCTGTGACATTCAGGCTTCTTGACCCTCCGCTTCATGAATTCGTTCCCCAGGGGGCAGAGAAACAGGCTGAACTTGCAAAGGCACTGGGTATCAGACCTGAGGACATTGCAAAGCGCGGTGAAGCTCTTCACGAATCGAACCCGATGATGGGTCACCGTGGCGTTCGCCTTGGTGTGACATATCCTGAAGTTTCGGAGATGCAGATAAGGGCTATCTTCGAATCAGCTGCTGAGCTTAAGAAAGAAGGCAAAACTCCTCTTCCGGAGATAATGATTCCTGTTACCTGCGATGTTTCAGAGCTTGAATTCACCAGGAAAATTGCAGATAAGGTATACGCCGAAGCCTGCAAAAAATATGATGTAAAAGCTATCGATTACAAATATGGTACAATGATCGAAATACCGAGAGCATGTCTTCTCGCCGACAGAATGGCAAAGACAGCTGAGTTCTTCTCATTCGGCACAAACGACCTTACCCAGATGACATTCGGCTTCAGCCGCGATGATACGGGCGGTTTCCTTCATGATTATCTCGATAACAAGCTTCTTTCAGCAGATCCTTTCCAGACAATAGATCAGGATGGTGTTGGTCAGCTTATTAACATGGCTGTTCAGAAAGGCCGTTCAACCAGGAAAGAGCTCAAGGTAGGTATTTGCGGTGAACAGGGTGGTGACCCGGCATCAGTTGAATTCTGCTTCAAGGCAGGACTCACATATGTAAGCTGCTCGCCTTTCCGCGTTCCTATCGCACGTCTTGCAGCAGCACAGGCTTCCATAAAATTCGGAAAGTAACGCACTACTGGTAAAGCCGTTGCTTTCAACGGCTTTATAATATAAAAAAGAGAGCGCAGGAAACTGCGCTCTCTTTTTTCATGGCTGCCCCTGTACTCATGAAGCAGATATATATTTTAACTAACTCTATTATAAAGACCGTCAGAATTGTTTCTACCCTACTCACAACAACAATTTTTTTCCTCCCTCAATCCCAACAAATTAATTTGTCATTCGGGTTTAGCGAAGCGATACGAGGAACAGTGACTGCGCAGGCAGAACCAGCCAGCCTGCTAATCACACAAATCGGGCACAATTATGTTTTTTATGATACTCCATAAATTTGACGGGGTCAATAAGATCAATAATTTTATACCTTTGAAATCCCGTCATCAAACCTAATACAGGAGAATATGATAGACCACAGCGATCTGGCTTCATACGGCATTAAGGATGTAAAGGAGATTGTTTATAATCCCGATTACATAAGACTTTTTGACGAGGAGACCAGCCCCGAGCTTGAAGGCTTTGAAAGAGGGATTATAACAAAATCCGGTGCAATCTCTGTCGACACAGGAATATTTCATGGCAGATCTCCCAAGGATAAATATGTAGTCCTCGACGATACAACGCGTGACACTGTATGGTGGAAATCTGAAAAAGCTCTCTCATCCGATAACAAGCCAATAAGTCAGGATGTATGGGAATATGGACTCTTCCTTGCGTCAAGGCAGCTCTGCGGGAAAAAGCTGTATGTTGTGGATTGCTATTGTGGTGCAAATAGGAACACACGTCTCAGTGTAAGGTTTATTATGGAGGTGGCCTGGCAGGCCCATTTCGTAAAAAACATGTTCATTAGGCCCGAACCTGAAGAACTTAATGATTTTGTCCCCGACTTTGTGGTGCTTAATGCTTCGAAAACTTCAAATCCTATCTGGAAAATACAGGGACTCAATTCCGAAAACTTCATATTGTTTAATCTTACAAGCCGCATGGCTGTTATCGGAGGAACTTGGTAC
>JBBIIS010000127.1:0-8965 GCA_037446375.1 Bacteroidota bacterium
AGGATTCAGAGATATTTCACTTTTCGTCTTTGAATCCGGATCGGGGCAGCTGACCGCACGAAAAGCCTGATTTTGCATTTCGACAACAGTTCTTCTATCTCAAACATTAACATATTTTTAACAAAATTTTGCCATCTGCTGATGCGGACGGGCATCAAATTTGCATAAATGTAATCAGTGTAAAAATTTGATAGGGGTTGATAAAAGAATTACTTGAGGAGGGAATTAAAATGAAAAAGCTGATGAGTATTAAAAGTAAAGTGGTTTTAGCCATAATTGCTGCCGGGTTAGTAATTCTTCAGAGTTGTGTCGTTTATCGTCCTTATTCTGATAATTCGAACCTGCTCACAGTTCCTGAAATTATCAAAATGAGCAAAGAGGGAGTTTCATCAATGAACATCATTAACGAAATAAAGAAGTCACATACAGCATACGGCTTAAAGGCAGACCAGCTGGCAAATCTGAGGGAGGAAGGTGTTCAGGATTCGGTTATAAATTATATGGAACAGACCAGGATTGATTTGATCCAGAGTGACCAGAGATATGCTGATTCATCATACTGGTGGCCTGCTGATGGATTCTTTTATGGAGCATTTGGATGGGGATGGCCTGGTATGTACTTTGGACTGAACCTGAGACCGGCCCTGATGTATGGAATTAACCGCGGATATTACGGAGGTTATCATTTCTCAGGAGGGTATCATGGAAGAGGAGGATTTCATGGAGGTTTCAGGAGGTAAATCTACTTTTCACCACTATATAATACATCAGGACCCGACTGGCAGTTTACAGTCCGGGTCCTTTATTTATAACATGATCTATTCATGAAACCGGTATCCAATGCCGGATTCAGTAATTAGTAATTCTGGCTTTCCAGGATCATCCTCGATCTTTTTCCTTAACTGTGCCACGAAGACCCTTAGATACTGTGTCTGTCCTATATAGCCGAAGCCCCATATCTCCTTCAGGATCGTCTGATGTGTCAGCACTCTTCCGGCATTTTTAGAAAGAAGCGCAAGGAGAGAGAACTCTGTGGAAGTAAGCTTAAGGATCTCTCCCTTTTTACGTGCTACATGATTTGGCAGATCGAGAGTAAGATTTCCAAATGTCATTTCCGGTTCATCCTCATTTTCACTATTGTGACGCAAGGCAACTCTGATGCGTGCAAGGAGTTCACCGGTTCTGAAAGGCTTTGTAAGATAATCGTTGGCTCCGTTATCAAGAGCGCTTATGATATCATCCTCCGAGCTTCTTACTGATAGTATAATTATAGGTTTCTGGTACCACTCCCTTACTTTTTTTAAAAGCCCTATTCCGTCAGTATCGGGTAATCCGAGATCAAGGATTATAAGTGAAGGATTGTATGTCGCAGCCGCTACCAATCCCTCCTTCCCGGTTGTGGCCTCTGATACTTTAAATCCGTTTGATGAAAGAGTAATTTCAAGCAGCCGGCGTATCTGAACCTCATCATCAATAATCAGTATATTATCTGCAGTAGTCATTTGATATTATTCTTTTATTTCTGAATCGGGTAATTCACTTGGTATCTTAATAGTAAATTTAGCTCCGCCATTCTGTCTGTTCTCTACACTTATTGTACCATTATGTGCCTCGGTAAATCCTTTTGCGATAGAAAGTCCGAGGCCCGTGCCTCCTGCCTTTGATCCATCTACCCTGTAGAACTTATTAAAGATAAGTGGAAGCTCTCTTGAAGGGAATCCCGGTCCCCTGTCCATTACTTCAAGCGTAACCATCCCTTTGTCATAATATGCCTTTATTCTCAGATTTGAAGAAGCTGAAGCATATTGAGTGGCATTATGAACAAGGTTGTAAAGCACCTGTTCCATTAGGCCAAAATCGATTTTTACAAGAGGCATATCATCGTCAATAACAATATGCACCTTAAATGGTTTAAGTTCCTCCTGGAGATTCTCAATAACTTTATTTACAAGATCGTGGATATCGTACCAGTCCAGCCTCAAAGTAATCCTGCCGCTTTCAAGTCGTGACATATTAAGCAGGTTTTCAATCAGGCGGTTTAGTCTCTGAGAGGCTTTCAGTATCTCTACAGATAATTCTTTTCTGATCTCTTCAGGATGCTGGGTTGAAAGTAAAGAATCAGAGGCTCCCATAATTGTCGCTACAGGAATACGGAGCTCATGGGAGATAGAGTTAAATAGTGTTTTATAGAGCTTGTCGGATTCATTCAATAAAAAGGCCTGTTTTGCCATATTGCGGAGATACTCCCTCTCAAATTTTCCGGAGATCTGTCCGAGAAATGCCTCCCAGAACTGCTCTTCTCCCTGTGTAAATATAATATCCTGCTGAATTGCGATAACTCCCAGATTCATCTGATTTCCTCTCAACGGATAAAAAGTAAAATTAGATGATGGTAAGGTATCTGTATTCTTTCCGGCTTTGACAGAATGCTGAAAAGTCCAGGACGCGACACTAAGATCATTTTTTGACAGCACAATGTGTTTATCACCGGGATTGACCGTATCAAGCTGATTCGAATCAGTCCTGAGCAATATTCTGCTCTTAAGCTTGAAGTATTTACTTATATCGTTAATGGCAATGCTAATAACCTCTTCTATTCCATTAGCGGTGGAAAGCTCCCTTGTAAGCTGGTATAGTGCATTTGTACGTTCTTCACGGACCCTTATCTTCATCTCCTGCCGCTTGATCCTGGAAGTGAGGACTCCGCTTAAGAGTGCTATTATAAAGAACATGATAAGCATGAGCATATCTTCCGGTTTGTCAACATGCAGGGTATAGGGAGGAGGTATAAAAAAGAAGTCCCATATCAGTGCACTGAACGTTGCCGATACCAGTACCGGGCCTGTTCCGTAGAAAAATGCAAGTGTTGATACCACAAATAGCAAAGCAAATGAAACAACCTGATAACCGATTACATCTTTAATTGAATAACATATTGCAGCTGAAATGAATACAATCATCGTTGTTATCAGGTACTGTCTGATATTTGAGGTGAAGGATGGCAGTGAAACTTTTTCCCTGAAAGGATCTCTCGACTGGATATCTGAGCCCAGTATGTACACATCAATATTGCCGCTGTAGCGGATAAGCTTGTTTACAAAGTTTCCCAGTCTCAGTAATGTAAGCAGGTTGCGCACCCTGGGTTTCCCTATTATTATATGTGTGATGTTTTCTTTCTGGGCAAAATCAACAATTGCCTTTACCATATCCTTGCTTGTGATAAAGCGGAATTTTATACCCAGCTGCCGGGCAAGGGCAACATTTTTGTTAAGCTGCTCACTATCCTTCTTGTCAAGCTTGTATGATGTCTCAACGTAGATCGCCTGAAGATCAGCACCCATTGTATAGGAGAGATTTTTGGCCCATCTAAGCAGCCTTGCAGACTGCTGGGTGTGGCTGACAGCAACAAGGAGATGCAGACCCGATTTCCATGGCCCCTTTATCCGCTTAAGCTGCATATATTCATGAAGCTGCTTATCAACTCTGTCGGCAACAATTCGCAGTGCCATTTCCCTTAAGGCGGTTATGTTCCCCTTGCGGAAGAAACTCTCAACAGCCTCTTTTGATCTCTCGGGTGTATATACTTTACCCTCCGAAAGTCTCTGAAGAAGCTCCTCAGGCGTGAGATCAATTACTTCAATTTCATCGGCGTTCTCAAATATCTCATCCGGGATCGTTTCCCTTACAATTATTCCTGTGATCTGGGCTACCGTATCAGACCGGCTCTCGAGATGCTGAACATTTACAGTTGTATATACATTTATTCCGTTATCGATGATCTCAAGAACATCCTGGTATCTTTTTGTATGGCGGCTTCCGGGAGCGTTTGTATGAGCAAGTTCATCAACCAGTACAATATTGGGTTTTCGCGCGATAATAGCGTCAAGGTCCATCTCCTGGACAGTTGTTGATTTGTATCTGTATTCCTTCCGAGGTACGATTTCCAGCCCTTCCTGAAGATCTGCGGTCTCCCTGCGGTTATGTGTCTCAACATATCCTATTATAACGTCACACTTTTTATGCTTCTCAGCCTGTGCAGTCTGGAGCATTGTATAGGTCTTCCCTACACCGGCACACATTCCGAAGAAGATCTTCAGTTTACCACGTCTGCTCTTTTCTTCCTCAAGCTTGAGGGAAGCTAAAAGTTCATCCGGATCGGGACGCTCATTTTCAGAAACCATCAGACTCTGTTTTTTCCTATCTTAGATATAAGTGCGGCAGCTTCCTCTTCAAGAATTTTTAGCCTGCTTAGCATCCTTTTTAGTTCATCGGAGTTTTCAGACCTTATATCTGCAGGTATTTCCTTTTCCAAAGTTACTGACATTTTTCGCTTGTTTTCTTTAAGTTTGTCAGCCATTTCATTGAAAACAAGTGAAATTTCAAAAAATTCATCATTCCCGTCAAAGTACAGATGCTGGTCAAAATTGTTTGAATCAATCTCCTTTATGCCATTGTACAATTGAAAAAATCTCTGCCTGAAATATGAGGCAAAACTGAATGTGAAGCTCATTCCTATAAGAAAGCAAAATGATGCAAGAATAGTCATTTGTGTTGTAGCTCTGTTCGAGTATGATTTTGCATCATCAGTCTTGGATTGAATTGCATTTCCGTTCATCTGCGACAGAAGCAGCAGTTTTTCATATAATATCCCTGTTATATTCTGGAGCGAAAGCAACTCTTCCGGCGAAATTGAAGAATTAAACAGCTTAAAAACTGAAAGCCTGAATTCCTTGAACTCATTTTCTATATCAGACACCAGCTTGTCTTCGCCGGGTTCAGTAATATTATTCTTCTCAGCAAGCAAGGATTTATTTATTTGGCTCAGCTCCATTCCGATTTCAGAACTGTCAGCATTCCTGTTTCTTAAGAATCCTGCTGTTAACTCCTGGTTTATGCTTACTATTCCTTCAGACATCTCACGCGAATAGACAACCGAAAGATAATTTTCCTTGAGTATGGCACTTGTCTTCTGTGACAGCTTGTTCATATAATATCCTGAGAAGACAGCCAGTATAAGAATAATAAGGAATAAAAAGATCATCCCCATTGTAAACCTTGTTCCGATCGATCGTTTCATAATTATTTTTTTTTGTTTATTCTATTGAATTTTATCAAGTTCGATGTTTAGAGAGAGTACATTTATCCTCTTCTCGCCCAGTATATAAAGTTGAGAAGGTTCTTCCAGTTTCCTGACCAGTTCAAGAACTTTTACTTTCTGTTCCTTAGTATAATGTCTTGCTGCAGAGACTCTGTCTATTTGCATAAATGCTGCTTCGGGTGAGATATGGGGATCGAGACCGCTGCCTGAAGCAGATATCATCTCTTCAGGAACCTGGAGGGGATCTCCGACAGAATTCATTTTAGCAAAGATCTCACGCCTTTTCATGATCTGTTTTTTCAGTGTATCACTTATCGGTCCAAGGTTGGAAGCGCCTGATGGAACCGGATTGTACCCGATTGATGAAGGCCTTGACCAGAAGTATATGCTGCTGTCGAATTTCTGGCCAATGAGTTCAGACCCTATTGCCTTTCCATTTCTGAATACCAGACTGCCATTTGACTTTGACGGATAGAGTATATGGGCTACGCCTGTCATCAGCAAAGGATAGACAATACCTGTAAGAAAAGTCATTATTATCAGAAACTTGAGAGCCGGAATTATTTGTGTCTTCATAACAGGTTCTTATGTTTTATTTATCTCCCCGGTTTTTAAACAAGGTGAACTGAGACAAGCAGTATATCAATAAGTTTAATGCCGATAAATGGAACAATTATGCCCCCCAGACCATAAATCAGAATGTTTAAAGCCAGAAGGCGATTTGCTGAAACCGGACGATATTTTACCCCTTTCAGTGCCAGTGGAATAAGAGCCACAATTATTAGTGCATTGAATATAACAGCACTTAAAATTGCACTCTCGGGCGATGAAAGCTTCATTATATTCAGAACCGCCAGTGGCGCAATTCCTGCTGATGTAACATAAAGGAATGTAGAAATTGCAGGAATGATTGCAAAATACTTGGCAACATCGTTTGCAATGCTGAATGTAGTAAGTGCACCTCTTGTCATGAGAAGTTGTTTGCCCGTTTCAACAACTTCAATAAGTTTGGTCGGGTTACTGTCAAGATCTACCATATTACCTGCTTCCCGTGCTGCCTGTGTACCTGTATTCATTGCAAGTCCGACATCGGCCTGAGCAAGGGCAGGGGCATCATTTGTACCGTCGCCTATCATTCCGACGAGATGGCCATTTGCCTGTTCTTCCCGTATCCTGTACAGCTTATCTTCCGGTTTTGCCTCAGCAAGAAAATCATCTACCCCGGCTTCGGCAGCAATAGCAGCAGCGGTCTGCGGATTATCGCCGGTTATCATAATTGTCCTGATGCCCATTTTGCGGAGTTGCGCAAAGCGTTGCTTTATGCCTCCCTTTACAATATCTTTAAGATGGATCACACCAAGAACCTGGCTATTTTCTGCCACTACAAGCGGTGTTGCTCCCCGGCTTGACAGATCGCGAACTGTCTCTTCCACATTCTCGGGAAAGAATCCATTATTACTGAGAATGAATTTCCTGATGGCAAGTGATGAACCCTTACGTATATTCCTCATTCTTCCCGTCGAATCCTTCAGGTCGATGCCACTCATACTTGTCTGAGCAGAAAAGGGAATGAAAGTGGAATCGAGGGGTTGCATTTCGCGACCACGGATATTAAATTTTTCTTTGGCCAGTACAACAATAGAGCGGCCTTCAGGTGTCTCATCTGCAAGTGAAGCAAGCTGGGCGGCATCGGCAAGCTGCTCAACCGTAACTCCTTCGGCCGGGATAAACGCAGTAGCCATACGGTTTCCCAATGTAATTGTCCCTGTTTTGTCGAGAAGCAGTACATCCGTGTCGCCGGCAGCTTCGATTGCTCTTCCGCTTGTAGCAATGACGTTTTTTCGGAGAAGCCTGTCCATGCCGCTGATCCCTATTGCACTAAGCAGGCCGCCGATAGTAGTCGGTATAAGGCATACCAGTAGTGAAATCAGAACTGGCAGGCTCAGGTTACGGTCCGGGCTGAGCCCGGATGCTTTAAGGCTGTACCCGAAATTTGCAGGCAGAGTAACTACAACAAGAAGAAAGATAATCGTCAGCCCTGACAGGAGAATTATCAATGCGATCTCATTAGGAGTTTTCTGACGTTTGGCACCCTCCACAAGAGCTATCATCCGGTCGAGAAAAGTAAATCCCGGCTCTGAGGTCACCTTTATTGTTATCCTGTCGCTTATAACCTTTGTACCTCCCGTTACTGCACATCTGTCACCGCCACTCTCACGTATTACCGGGGCAGATTCGCCGGTGATGGCTGATTCATCAACACTTGCTATTCCGTCAATTACATCACCGTCTGCGGGAATCACATCTCCGGCTTCACATAGTACGACGTCCCCTCTTTTAAGATCATTGGCAAATATTGACACCTCCTTGTCGTGGATCATCTTGCGGGCTTTAGTTTGAGTACGGCTTTTCCTTAAGCTATCTGCCTGGGCCTTACCACGCCCTTCAGCGATCGCCTCTGCAAAGTTTGCGAAGAGTACTGTAAACCAGAGCCAGAGAGTGATCTGAAAATTAAACCCTGAGAAATTGTGATTGGATATTTCAAGCAATACGACCAATGTTGACATCAACGCTCCAATCCCTACTATAAATATCACGGGATTTTTTACAAGAACAGCCGGATTCAGCTTTAAAAATGAATCTGCCAGTGCCTGGAAAGCGATTTCCTTTGTAAAAAGTTCACCTGTTTTCGGATTTTCCATTATTCTGATACTTATAATTAAAAACCTACCCCATGATTCATCAGGAAATGTTCAACAACAGGTCCAAGTGCAAGGGGAGGGAAAAAAGTAAGCCCTCCGACTATAAGTATAACACTTATTAAAAGCACCATGAACAGTATGTTGTCAGTTCTGAATGTACCGGATGAAACAGGAGTAATTTTTTTACCCGACATGTTTCCTGCTATGGCCATTACGGGTACAATTATTCCGAATCGGCCAATTAACATACCAAAACCAATCATCAGATTATAAAATGGTGTGTTTGTATTGAGTCCTGCAAAAGCACTTCCGTTGTTGCCCGCCGCAGAACTGAAGGCATAAAGTATCTCAGATAGTCCATGTGGTCCCTGATTAGCGAGGCCTGATAAACCGGCAGGGATTGAGCAGGCTATTGCAGAGAAGATCTTGATAACCAACGCCGGTGCCAGCACAACAAGAATTGTCATTTTCATCTCGAAAGCTTCAACTTTTTTCCCGAGGTATTCTGGTGTTCTTCCTACCATTAATCCTGCAATAAATACTGTTAACAGGATAAATATTATCATGCCATATAATCCTGATCCCACTCCGCCGAATATGATCTCACCAAGCATTATGTTAAACATTGCTATTAGTCCTGAAAGCGGTGAAAGGCTGTCAATCATGACATTCACCGATCCATTTGATGTCGCAGAGGTTGTAACCGACCATAATACACTGTTCATTATACCAAACCTGGTCTCCTTGCCTTCCATAGCCCCTGATATATTCAGAAAGTTGTTTGGTCCATACTCTGACCATAATGAAATTGCAAGCCCCACGACTAACAGAATAAACATTGTGGAGAAGATCACCCAGGCCTGTTTTTTTGATTTCATGTAATGACCGAATGTAAATACAAGGCCTGATGATATAATTATGATAGCAAAAAGCTCAATAAAATTAGAAACAGGCGTAGGGTTTTCAAATGGATGAGCACTGTTTGCTCCAAAAAAGCCCCCACCGTTAGTGCCTAACTGTTTAATTGCTATCTGCGAAGCTGCAGGGCCAAGAGGGATTATCTGTTGTGCACCCTGTAGTGTTTGTACAGAAGCATAATGAGAGAAAGTCTGGACTACTCCCTGTCCTGCTAGAATAACTGCAAGAATAATTGAAAGTGGCAATA
>JBBIIS010000128.1:0-8754 GCA_037446375.1 Bacteroidota bacterium
TTTCAGAGGCGGTGATAACAATAACGGTGACCGCAGAAGAAGAGACGATTACAGGTAGAATTTTAAAACACAACTACAATGAGAGGTACAATAAAATGGTATGACAGAGTAAAGGGTTATGGCTTTATTCAGACCGAAGACAGCAAGGATATTTTCCTTCATCGTTCAGGTCTTGAAGTTGCCCATACCGCCCTTGAGACAGGTCAGGCCGTTGAGTTCGAAGTAGAACAAAGGGATAAAGGACCTGTAGCGGTTAAAGTAAAAAAGGTAGACTAATTTGCTTTTAAATACATAGAGGGTGTCCAAACCAGGCACCCTCTTTTTTTCAAAACATTCTCAACCTGTTGTAGCTTTCCACAATGTACCGTCCGGATAAACATGATCCGGTGCGGCTTTTTGTGTTTTACATTAACTGATCTGCCCCTATATAAAAAAAGGCCGGAGTCTGCCTATAGTGGTATTTGAGTCTAATTTTTCATAAATTTGTAAATATGGATCCGGGTCCGGTTAAAATATTTACTTCCAGTGATGTACCACGACTGAGATATATCGCAGCCATTCTGCTTGGCGATATCCTGGGAATCGAATGGGAGGTTATAACCGACAAAAGAAAGCTCGGTAAAAACCCCGTTATTAATTATTCCGGCGAGACCATAAAGGGCGCATTCAGTATCCATCCGCATCCCCTTCTTTTTGAAACAGGAACAGGGCCCCAGGAAATATCTGTTACGGAGTGGAAAGGCTTGCCTGTATTTTTTCAGTGTCCTTCCGGAACAGATCTTCCCTTCGATATATTTGCTGCTTCATTCTATATGATATCGCGATATGAGGAATATCTTCCCTTTAAAGCAGATGAGTTCGGAAGGTTCAGCGCACACAGCTCCCTCGCCTGGGAAAATGGATTTCTTAATAAACCGGTCGTTGACCTCTGGGTGAAAGAGTGGACGCGCCTTCTTGTTGTTAAATTTCAGAATCTGGTCTTCCGGAAAAACAGCTTCAGGTCGCTTGTTACAATTGATGTTGATCAGCCATTCGAGTACCTTGGAAAGGATGTCTTCAGGAATCTTGGCGGTTTCATTAAGGAAATCGGAAAAAAATCGGGGAAGGCCGGAGAACGATACAGAATAGTTGCAAAAGGGGAGAAGGATCCCTGGGACGTTTTTGATTTTATATTCAGGGCAATCGATGAATCGGGAAATGAGGCCCGGTTTTTCATACCGACAGGTGAGAGAACGAAATATGACGTGCAGCCAGCCTGGAGCAATGAAGAGTACAGGAAGCTTGTCAAAAAGATCGCAGTGCGGTACCAGACAGGTCTCCATCCTTCATTTTACGCTTCTGAGGATATTGACAGACTGAAAACTGAAAAGGAAAGACTCGAAAAAATACTGAATACAAAAATAACATTATCAAGGTTCCATTTTCTCCGTCTGCTGTTTCCCGTCTCATATGCAAACCTCTCCTCCTCAGGAGTGACTGAAGATTATTCAATGGGATTTGCTGATGAACCAGGCTTCAGGGCCGGAATAGCAAGGCCCTTTCAATATTTCAATTTGGAGAGCGAAAAGACAACAAAACTGCGTATTTTCCCGTTTCAGATAATGGACGCTACATTATACAGGTACAAGAATCTTTCTCCTGAAGGGGCGGCTGAAGTTGTGTCGGGTCTTATTGATGAGACCAGGAGTGTCGGAGGACTGTTTATGACTATCTGGCACAATACATCACTTCTCGATACAGGCGAGTGGCACGGATGGAGAGGAGTATTCGAGTCAATGTTAAAGCTTCAGAAACAATGATCGTATATCTTAAGAACCATGAGATCGAAAGGGAATTGTGGGATGCCTGCATAAAAGCATCGCCCACAACAAAGCCCTATGCATATTCATGGTATCTTGATATTATGGCTCCGGATTGGGAAGCGCTTGTTGACGATGAATATGATTCTGTATTCCCTGTCCCGGCACGTGAGCGGTTTGGAATTAAGTATATCGCAACCCCAATATTCCTCCAGCAGCTAGGCACATTTTCACCGGATAAATCTGCCGAATCGGCTACAGCGGAGTTTCTTGATTATATGCCTGAATTCTACAGGCTTATTGATCTGGCAGTCAGTCATAAAACAGATTACCCGGGGTTTAATATGACTGAGAGATCAAACTATGAACTTCTCCTCGACAAGCCCTATGATAAGCTTTATGAAAGCTTCACTTCTGATTGCCGGCGAAATATAAATCTTGCCTCGAAGAAAAAGATCAGCCTCTCCGGAGAAACTGGAGCCGATGAACTTGTAAACCTTTTTGTAACTAATACTGGATCGAAAGTTAAAGCAGTTAAGCCAAGGGACTACGAGAGGCTGACGAAGCTGATGAAATATTGCATAGCTTCGGGGAAGGGAAAGATCCTAGGCGTCAGGGATTCATCGGGATCCCTGATCTACGGACTCTTCTACTTAAAAATCGAGGGTTCGGTTACACTTCTGTTTACGGCCAACTCCGAAAAAAGCCGCGAAAGAAGAATTGGATATTTTGTCGTAAATGAGATCATCCGCGAGAATTCCGGCTCGGGTATAACACTTGATTTTGCCGGCTCTTCAATTCCCTCAATCGCATCCTTCATGGAATCGTTCGGCAGTAAAAACCAACCGTACTACAGGATATTCAGGAACAAGCTTCCCTGGCCGGTAAGAATGCTTAAATAAATCTGAGGTCCTTTCCCTTTTCTGACCCGAAAAGGACGATACTATTGGTCAGGCGGTTATCTTTTATCTTATTTCAGGAGTTCCATATCCACTTCATCCTTCACTTCCGTAAGGACACCATCGGCACATTTCAGGGTGCGCGCCGTGAATTTTTTGAGAAGAGTGTAGTTGTGTGTGGCAACGATCACCGCCCTGCCGTTCTTGCTGATATCCTGCAGCAGCCTGATGATCCCCTCTGATGTTTCAGGATCGAGATTGCCCGTGGGTTCATCGGCAAGTATAATCTCCGGGTCATTAAGCAGAGCCCTTCCAATAACGACCCTCTGCTGTTCACCTCCTGATAGCTGATGAGGCATCTTGAAGCCCTTCGCGCCAAGGCCTACCTTATCCAGGACCTCGCCGATCCGGAGATAGATAAGCTTCCTGTCTTTCCATCCGGTTGCCCTGAGCACAAACTCAAGGTTTTCATTTACCGGCCTGTCGGTAAGAAGCTGGAAATCCTGGAATACAATACCAAGCTTCCTCCTTAAAAGAGGCACATCTTTCTGCTTCAGCCTGAAAAGATTGAAGCCTGCTACAATTGCAGCTCCTTCCTTAAGCGGTATCTGTGCGTTTATTGTTTTGATGAGACTTGTCTTTCCGCTGCCGACTCTTCCGACAAGGTAGACAAACTCACCCTTGTCAACCCTGAAGCTTACATCCGAAAGGGCAAGATGATCCTGTTGCCAGATATAGCATCGGGCAAATTCAATTATTGTGTCAAGGGCCGGATTTTCCTCCATAAACTATTTAATTGTCTGCAAAATAAAGAAAGAATTGATAATTAACATTTGTATGTTGATAAAATCAGTAATAAAGGCCTGATCAGGGCGTTTTATAGTTGTAATTTTACAACTTGATATAAAAAAGGCATTTTTGAGTTTTATGTGATTTAAAAACAGCTTATTACAACGGTTTTTTTAAAAGTAATAATGAATAATTGACCGGTTGTCAGGCTTCAAAGAAATAATTATGAACAAACACAGAGACATTGTTCTGTTCCTTTCATTTATTATGCTTTCCCAGGCTGCAAGGAGCCAGGTATCCTTTCTTGGTACCGAGCTGAATTCGCAGTTCAGGCAAGGCATGGAACTGTACAGCAAGGAAAAGTATACTGCAGCTCTCAACTTTTTTGATCTCTATCTAAGATCAGGAAATGCAGAGTCCCTCTCAAACAGCGAGGATGCTGAGTTTTACGGAGCCCTGGCAGCCCTGAAGCTGTATCACAGCGATGCAGAATCGAGGATGAACAGATTTATCTCCACTCATCCCAGGAGTGAAAGACTGAATGAATCATATCTTTCACTTGGCGATTTCTTCTACCAGAACCGGAACTATAAAAAGGCGGCATCATATTACCAGGGGGTTAACAGGCTTCTTCTTCCAAAGGAAAAGCTTCCTGCCTACTGTTTCAGGTTTGGCTACTCTGCCTATATGAAGGGAGACAAGCCTACCGCTTTACTGATGTTCTCAGAGATAAAGGATATAGACACTGATTATACTCCTCCTGCTCTTTATTATTTCTCATATATTGCCTATGAGGACAAGAATTATGAGACAGCATATGAAGGCTTCATGCGGCTCAGAAAAGATGAGACCTTCGGAAGTGTAGTTCCTTTTTATCTTGTTCAGATCCTTTACATAAAAAAGGATTACGACGCAATTCTTGCGATGGCTCCCGACCTGCTGAAAACCGCAGGGGCTCAGAGAACGACTGAACTCAACAAGTTCATTGGCGATGCGTGGTACTTCAAGGGTAACTACACTGAAGCAATTGTATATCTTGAGAAATACACTGCGGGATCAAAATCAGGCAGCAGGGAAGACAGATACCCGCTGGCATACTGTTACTATAAAACAGGCAGCTATGATAAGGCAATTAAGATATTTCTTGATCTGACAGCCGGGGATGATCTGATGAGTCAGAATATCTGGTGCCTGCTTGGCGATAGCTATCTTCATAAAGGAGACAAGACAAAGGCACAGTTTGCATTCGGTCAGGCTTCAGAAATGAATTTTGACAAGAGCCTGAAAGAGGAATCGCTCTTTAACTATGCCAAGCTCATCTATGAGACATCGTACTCTCCTTTCGGTGAAGTTATTAAGGCCTTTCAGAAGTATATCGACCTCTACCCCGGCTCAGAGAGGATAAGCGAAGTTTACGAATATCTTGTGACTGCATATACACAGCTAAAGAACTACAGGGCCGCCCTCGAATCGCTTGATAAGATTGTAAATAAAGACCAGCGCCTGGAGGCTGCTTACCAGAGGGTTGCATTCTTCAGGGGACTGGAGCTTGTGAACAATATGGAGCTTGAAGCCGCCGTAAGTATGTTCGACAAATCACTTAAATACGATAAATACAGCAGGCCGTTAAGGGCCCGCGCCATATACTGGAGGGGAGAGGCCAGCTACAGGCTGGGGCTTTTCGATAAAGCCGTTTCAGATTACCTGACGTTCATGGGTATTCCAGGTTCAATAAGTCTGCCTGAATATAGCCTTGTAAGGTATAATCTCGGATATGCACTTTTTAACCAGAAAGATTATGCCGGTGCACTCAACAATTTCAAGTCATTTGAATCAGATGGATCATCCGCCAGACCTGAACTGCTTGCAGATTCATGGAACAGGATAGCCGATTGCTACTTCATAACTACAAATTATCCTCTGGCTATATCATACTATGATAAGGTAATTGATAACGGCAAGGTTGATCCCGATTATGCCATGTTCCAGAAGGGCTTCTCGCTGGGGCTCGCAAATAACCAGAAAGCCAAGGCGGATATTCTTACCTCCCTTATAAGTAAGTATCCGAAGTCAAAGTATGTTCCCGGTGCTATCTATGAGAGAGGAAGGACTTTCGTTGTACTGAAGGATAACAGCAGAGGTGAAGCTGACTTCAATGCGGTGATATCTGCATACACAAACAGTCCGTATGTTCAGAAGGCTATTGTGCAGCTTGGACTTCTCTATTTCGATATGGGGGAGAACCAGAAAGCAATCGATCAGTTCAGGAGGGTAATTGAGAAATATCCGTCATCTCCTGAGGCAAGATATGCACTCACAGGACTTAAAAACACCTACATTGAGATGAATGATGTGGAATCATATTTCGCATATTTTAAAACGCTCAACGGAAATACCGATGTAAACCTTTCAGAAAAGGATTCACTCCTTTACAGCTCCGGAGAGAAACTTTATATGAAGGGCAATTGTGCGAAAGCAACGGAGATATTTACCGATTATCTGAGCCAGTTCATTAATGGGAGCTTCAGGGTGAATGCCCTCTACTACCTGGCAGAATGTGCAAGCGCGAAAGGTGACAAGGACGAGGCTCTGAAAAATTACCTCGAGGTTGGAAAATCCACCGGTAATGAATTTGCAGAGCCCTCAATGGCAGCTGCAGCAGATATTTATTTCGGCAAAGAGGATTATCTGAAGGCGTACGATTGCTACGAACAGCTTGAGAAGATAACTGAAAAGCCTGATGTCATTTTAACAGCACTGACCGGGCAGCTTAGATCGGCTTATCAGGCCGGCGATGCAGAAAAGACTTTAGCAGTTGCTTCTCGTATAACATCTTCGGCGAACATTCCTGCAGAACTGTCGAGAGAAACCGTTTTCATGAGTGCAAAAGCCCACTACAGCCTTAACCAGTATGATGAGGCCCTGAAGGAATTTACAAAGATCTCGAATGAGATATCGAGTGTCCAGGGTGCCGAAGCCAAATACAGGGTTGCTGAGCTTCTCGATAAAAAAGGATCAACAGCCGAAGCTGAGAAGGTTATAAATGAGTTTATTGATAAGAACACCCCTCACCAGTACTGGATGGCAAGGATCTTTATCCTGCTGTCCGACATCAGCATCAGGAAGGGAGACAATATCCAGGCCAAGGCGACACTGAGCGGGCTAAAGGAGAATTATCCGGTTGATTCGGATGGAATACTCGATGAGGTAAAGGCGAAGCTCGATTCACTTAATTCGGTTCAGGCTGTTCCGTCCGACAGTGCACAGATAATTAAGAATTCAAGCCAGGATCTGGTGAAAAAATAACAGGAAAAGAGATGAAGATGAAAAAAGAGATACCCGCAATTTTATTCCTTATCCTGGCTATTCCTGTGATGGCACAAAAAAACCAGGAGTCCGGGCTCAAGAGGGAAGTTACCCTCTATAATCCCTATAAGCCTTCACTGCCGGAAGTAATAAAGAAAAGCTACCTTCCCGATATGACTGATACGGCCGGGTCAAAGCCGGAGTTTGTATATCATGTTAAAACATATCCTTTCCTTCCTGTTTATAATGTGACCCCTGTAAAACCGGCCGCGCTTCTTCCCGATCCATTGCCCAAGCTATACAACAGCTACATTAATCTTGGCTTCGGTACCTATATTTCTCCTCTGGCAGAAGTAAGCATTACAAACCAGAGATCAAAAAAAGGAGCTGTAGGATTTTATGCACGTCACTTTTCCTCCAATGGCAATGTTGAACTGCCCAATGACAAAAAGACCTTTGCCGGATACATGGACAACAATGCCAGCCTGTATGGAAAAAAATTCCTTAAAGGTTCAATAATGAGCGGTTCGGCAGACTTCATCCAGAAAACAAGGTACGCGTACGGTTATGATACCAGCTTTACGGATTTCAGCCCTGCAAAGAAAGATATTAGGCTGAATTACATTAATGCAGGTGCTAACCTGGGTCTCGCATCTTCTAGGATAGATTCTTCGGTATTTTCCTATGATTTCAGGCTCAGTTATAATTTCTTTTCAAGCGGATCAAAATATTACCAGAATAACTTCGGCATCAGGGGCGAGATGGCTAAAAACTGGAACGGCTTCTATGCAGGAGGTAAGCTCTATCTTAATTATTACAGGCCATCAGATTCAATATCTCTCGATTCGAGATACGTGGCTTCGGTATCTCCCTATTTAAAGAAGAGTACGAATGAGTGGAATCTGAAGCTCGGCCTGACCATCCTAGCAGATAAGTACTACAATGATCCGGCGGTATTGCATTTTTATCCCGATGTCAGCTTCGGATTTAATATAATACCCGCCTACCTTGCCTTCTTCGCTGATCTGACGGGAAGGATGGAGGAGAACAACCCTCTTCATGTAATTGATCAGAATCCATATCTACTCCCCGATACGGCACTTTACCAGGTTAAAAATACAGACTATGCCCTTGTAGTGAGGGCAGGGTTACAAGGGGAGACAGGCATTGGCGGAAGCTACAGGCTGTCAGCGTCATATTCAATTGTGAACAACATGCTCTTCTTCTCCAATTACGTCTTTGTTGACGGCACTGATGTAAAGCAACGGGGTAATTATTTTATTGCAAAGCCCGATGACATTGATCTGTTGAATATTCATGGAGAGATGAGCGGAAAAGTAGCTGGCAATGTCTCATTTGAAACTGCTGCAAATTATTATAAATATACACTTACAAATAACCAGTATGCCTGGAATAAGCCCGACTGGGATGCCAGCCTTATGTTAAAGTACAATCTGCGGGACAAGATCATCGCCGGCCTGGGAATAAATACTCTTGGCAAGCGTAACCTCCTCATTACAAAAGTGCTCTGGAATCCATTTTTTAATGAGTCCTATACAACCGAATTACCGGCGGCTGTGAGCTTGAATATCTCAGCAGAATACAGATACACAAAGATATTATCCTTCTGGGCAAAAATGAGCAATATCTCTTTCTCAAAATACTACGAATGGGCCTACTTCCCGACCCAGAGGTTTATGTTCCTTGTCGGCTTCACCTACAGCCTCTGATCAGACTTTTCTATAACAACGGAGTAACACCGTTCCTACCTCATTGTCTCTCCGTGTTCACTCTGTGTTATTTATTAAAAATCATTTCCACCGGTTTTAATTGGACCGGCTCTGCGATCTCCGCATAAAAGCTCTGCGTCCTCTGCGGTTAGTTCTTCAACCCTTCAACCCTTCAACCCTTCAACCCTTCAACCCTTCAACCTTTCAACCCTTCAACCCTTCAACCCTTCA
>JBBIIS010000129.1:0-8664 GCA_037446375.1 Bacteroidota bacterium
AGTTAGATAATCTTCCCGGTGGCCTTCATATACTCCATGTTTTCGGAAAAACAGGGTGTCCCGCCGCCAACTGAAATAACCGTATCAGCTTTTATATCAAGATTGCGCAGAATATCAGATTCGTATTGCCTGAAGGTCTTTTCACCTGAGAGCATGAAAATCTCATCTATTGATTGTGATTTTTCCCGCTCAATAAATTCATCGAGATCCAAAAATTCCCATCCAAGGGACGAAGCAAGCTTTCTCCCGGCTGTGGACTTACCACACCCCATGTAACCGATTAAATATGCTATTCTTGGCCTGGTTATCATAGTTCAAGAGTCATCTGGGCCGGATCTGTCCTTGGGTCCTTTGAAGTCTCCTCATCTTCAGGCTCTTCCTTAACAGGGACCGGGGTCTCCTTTTTAAGGACAGGTTCAATCTCCTGAATGTTTTCAACCATGAAGCTTGTAAGCCTTTTCCCTTTCGCTTTATAGCTCTTGACTCCGATGAATTCAGCTACTTCAATGATCTCATTCTTCCGGGCTTTATGCTTTCCTCCGAATTTTATTTCAAACCTTGGATACTCAACTTCTGTCAGGCTGATAAGGCGTGATTCAGGATCCTCATTAATAAAACATTGTGCCTTTTCGGAATCCTCAAGAATGAACCTCTTCACATAATAGAATTTCTGTTCATTATCCCAGTATACAGCTGAGTATACCTTTTCGGGATGGAACTTCTCTATTATGAGAATATTGTCTTCGTAATGGTTTGAAAGATCAAAACCTGTGGTTCTGAAGTAACCGCTTTTTGTGACAACAAGTATCTTGTCATCCCCTCCGAATTCACCAAGGAAGTTGCCTCTTCCGTCCACATTAAGCCTGAATACGGCATCATCGAACCATATCTTTCTTCCTCCCAGGGTAGAGAGCCCTTTCTCTTTCAGGGCGATCCTATGAACCGGATTCTTTGTCACGATGTTACCCATCGACGATTTTCCCTTTATATTCATCTGGCCAAAGTCGAACTCAATCTCAAGCTTTTTGAGCCTTGGTCTTGGCTTATGATGGATCTTTATAACCTCGGCTTCCCCATTGGGATTGGCGCTTAGATATGATATTTTTGATCCGGGCTTTCCCCTTGTAAGATTATACTCCTTGTCGCGGGTAAGTCCTGTGATCGAACATCTCTTTGCCAGCAGGGGACCATCCTTGCCATCCTGGTAAACAATATTGTAGATGGTTCTTTCATCATTTTTCAGGAAGACATTTACATAGAGTATATCATTCCCAACGAAGACCTTATCGGCCACCTTTGTTATCATATATACTCCATCTTTCCTGATGGCAATTATATCATCAATATCGGAGCAGTCGCATACAAACTCATCCTTTTTAAGTCCTGTCCCGACAAACCCCTCTTTGTAGTTAACATAGAGCTTTGCGTTGTTTGCGACCACCTTAGTTGCTTCAATAGTATCGAAGCTCCTTATCTCAGTTTTTCTCTCCCTTCCCTTACCGTATTTTTTCTTTATCTGTTTGAAATAGTTGACAGTATATGGAATAATATTTTTAAGATGATTCTTAACCTCTTCAAGTTCAGCCTCTAAGCCCTTAATATGTTCATCTGCCTTTTTGACGTCAAATTTTGAGATCCTCTTGATCTTTATCTCAGTAAGTGCAACTATATCATCCCTGGTGACCTCCCTTAGAAGTTTCTTTTTGAAGGGTTTGAGTCCGTCATCAATATTCTTTATGACAGATTCCCAGGTTTCACTATCTTCAATATCGCGGTAGATCTTCTCCTCAATGAAGATCTTTTCTAGCGATGACATGTGCCACTCTTCCAGCAGTTCAGCCTTTCGGATCTCCAGCTCTGCCTTTAGTAAAAGGACAGTCTGGTCGGCCGATTTTTTCAGCATATCGCTTACGCCCATGAATGAGGGCTTATTGTCAGTAATAACGCATGAGTTCGGAGATATTGAGAACTCACAATCGGTCAGTGCATACAGGGCGTCGATTGTCATATCGGGAGAAACGCCGGGCATAAGCTGAATAACGATCTCAACATTCTCCGCGGTATTATCGTCGATCTTCCTGATCTTTATCTTTCCCTTCTCATTTGCCTTGATAATTGATTCTATAAGGGAGGATGTCGTCTTGCCATGAGGTATCTCGGTAATGACAAGCTCTTTCTTGTCGATCTTTTCGATCTTCGCCCTCACCTTGACAACCCCGCCCCGCTGACCATCATTATATTTTGAAACATCAATATAGCCGCCGGTCGGGAAATCGGGATAGAGGAAAAATTCCTTACCCATCAGGTAGTCAATAGCGGCATCTATAAGCTCATTAAAATTATGGGGCAGTATCTTTGAAGCGAGCCCGACTGCTATGCCTTCGGCTCCGAGTGCGAGCAGAAGCGGGAATTTCACCGGCAGTGTGACAGGCTCCTTATTCCTTCCGTCGTAAGAGAGCTTCCATTCGGTGGTCTTATTATTGAAGATCACCTCAAGTGCAAATTTCGAGAGGCGCGATTCGATATATCTTGGCGCTGCTGATCCGTCGCCTGTGAGTATATTACCCCAGTTACCCTGTGTGTCCACAAGAAGGTCTTTCTGTCCAAGCTGAACGAGGGCATCTCCGATCGATGCATCGCCATGGGGATGGAACTGCATCGTATGACCTATAATGTTTGCGACCTTGTTGAACCTTCCATCATCCATTCTCTTCATTGAATGGAGAATCCTCCTCTGAACAGGCTTCAGCCCGTCAAGCAGGTGAGGCACGGCTCTTTCGAGGATAACGTAGGAGGCATAATCGAGGAACCAGTCGCGGTACATCCCCGACAAAGCAGTAACGGAATGAAGTGCAGAGGAAGATCCTTCCGAATCTGCAAGCTGCTCACCACCCTCTTCAGGATCCATAATATCAAGATCTTCCTCTTCCATCTCTTGTTTTACAAGGCTTTTTCCTCATCAATAATATCCTCTTCGATACGCAGGTTCTCTATTATAAAATCCTGACGATCGGGAGTATTTTTTCCCATATAGAATTCAAGTAATCCGCTTACTGAGTCGTTCTTTTTCATCCTTACAGGCTCAAGGCGGATATCCTTCCCTATAAAATGCTTGAACTCATCCGGTGAGATTTCTCCAAGTCCCTTGAACCGAGTTATCTCCGGATTCGGACCAAGCTGTTTAATGGCTTTCTGTTTTTCATCATCAGAATAGCAATATCTTGTCTCCTTCTTATTCCTTACTCTGAAGAGGGGAGTCTGAAGGATATATATATGGCCTTTCCTTACAAGGTCGGTAAAGAACTGAATAAAAAAGGTCAGAAGCAGAAGCCTGATATGCATGCCATCCACATCGGCATCCGTAGCAATAATTATCTGATTATACCTGAGATTTTCAATTCCATCCTCGATATTCAGTGCGGCCTGAAGGAGATTGAACTCCTCATTCTCATAAACGATCTTTTTTGTAAGTCCGTATGAATTCAGGGGTTTGCCTCTCAGGCTGAAAACTGCCTGGGTCTCAACTCTCCTTGATTTTGTTATTGATCCGCTTGCCGAATCTCCCTCAGTAATAAATATTGAAGAATCGAGTTTATCGGGATCATTTGAATTATAATGTATGCGGCAGTCCCGAAGCTTTTTATTATGAAGGCTCACCTTCTTAGCCCTGTCGCGTGCAAGCTTCTGGATCGACGATATTGCCTTCCTCTCCTTTTCTGAATCCTGGATTTTCTTGAGGATTATCCTGGAGGTCTCCGGATTTTTATGCAGGTAGTCGTCGAGATGTTTCTTTATGAACTCCATTATAAAATTCCTGACTGAAGGACCTTCAGGGCCCATGTCCTTGGAACCGAGCTTGGTCTTTGTCTGTGATTCAAATATAGGCTCTTCGACCTTGATGCTTACGGCGGCAATTATTGAAGATCTTATATCTGCCGGATCATAATCCTTTTTGTAGAAATCGCGTATAGTCTTTATGAGTGCCTCCTTGAATGCGATGAGATGCGTTCCGCCCTGATTTGTGTTCTGTCCGTTCACGAAACTGTAGTACTCCTCGCTGTATTGCTCTCCATGGGTAAATGCAACTTCGATATCTTCACCTCTTAGATGAATAATAGGATAGAGTCCCTCCCTGTTCATATTTTCGCTCAGCAGGTCGAGGAGGCCGTTCTTTGAATAGAACCTGTTACCGTTGAAATTTATGACCAGCCCGGAATTGAGATAAACATAATTTTTAAGGAGGTTATCAACATATTCGGAGATAAAATGGAAGTTGCCGAACATTGTCGGATCGGGATGAAAGATCACCTCTGTTCCATTCTCCTCTTCCGTCTTTTTAAGAGGCTCCTCCTTTGTAATTACTCCATGATCGAACTCAACGGCCTTTATCTCTCCGTCTCTTACCGATCTTATCACGAAAGTGCTTGAGAGGGCATTGACAGCCTTTACACCTACTCCGTTAAGACCGACCGATTTTTTGAAGGCCTTTGAATCGTACTTGGCGCCGGTATTCATTTTTGAAACAGCATCAACAAGCTTTCCAAGGGGAATACCTCTTCCGTAATCGCGAACACGCACCTCCTTATCGGTAATTGAGACATCGATCTTCTTACCGTAGCCCATCATATATTCATCTACGGAGTTATCCATTACCTCCTTAAGAAGGACATATATACCGTCATCCTGCGATGCGCCGTCGCCAAGCTTGCCAATATACATACCGGGCCTTAGCCTGATGTGCTCCCGCCATTCAAGCGTCTTTATATGTTCCTCGGTATATCCAACTGACATTTTTCTGCAGATTTTGCGCAAATATAATGAATCTGAAGCGGTGAAATTTGCCGATTTTTCAACAATCGTTCATGAAAAGCAACCAGGATGCTGTTTAAAACTCAGTAAAATATAATGTTAGGCTGGCCGGCCGTTAAAGGCCGGTTTGTGGGTTTGTTAATAAATTCGGTTAAAATACCATCCCGCGAAAGGTATTCTAAAGCCTTATTGCTATAACATTCATTACAGATCTTTTCTCAAAATAATCAGAACCTTTTAGGTCAAAATCCCATCTCCATCTTTCAGAATACTTTCCTTCCGGAAGTTCCGTAAGAATGGTTTTTACTTCTTCCGTCACTCCCCTGCTGTCGGTAAAGATCTCGCTGTAGTCCGAAATAAGGACCGAGTCATGCTTCGTAAGAAAGTCAAGATGTTTCTTCTGGATCTCAGTTCTTAGTCTCGTGTACTCCTCTGCTCCTGCTGAAGACCTTTTCCGCAGATGTTTCAGCGGAAGAACCTCAAGCTGGCTCAGGATATTCAGTGAGATCACTAGTCCGGGATCGTCACTGGTATCATAATCTGGGACAATTATCCCATCGAGTGTTTTAAGCTTTCTGTAAAAGGGCACCTCCCCTGCCTTTTTCCAGACCATTTCGATCAGCCCTCCTGTTACATCATCTTCAACAGCGACTACATTCTTAAATTCAGATATCTGCCTTATCGCTTCAGGCGGATGGATTATATCGATAAGTGTGACATTTTTTACTTTTTCGAGTATCTCATTCAGGGGAAGGTCGAGAAGCCAGCCGCTGCCGAGAACAGTTATCCTGTCGTGACATGTCTGATCTATAGCCTTCAGAATGAAGTTTCTGCAATTGCCGAGATGTCCGTTCCATCCATTATCCTGCCCGAGATGCCTGTAAATAAGGCCATTCTGATAGTTAGAATAGCCCAGCCTGTGAAGGATCCTTATATATTTTTCACTATATGCCATTCCTCATCTTTCTCAATTCTTCAGTAATCTGAGACCTGAAGCGAAGCGCAAGTTCCTCCGGATCTGAAGTTCCGAAAGATCCGGGGCTGACAGGATCAAGAACCCTTATCCTGATAGTATGTCCTCGTGAGAAGATCATTCCGTGCTTTGGAAGAACTCCTCCGGTACCGTCAATCACGACGGGCAGGATCGGCTTGTCGGTCATCATTGCAAGCTGGAAGGCGCCTAGCTTGAACGGGCCTGTCTCACCGTTGACTGACCGGGTGCCTTCAGGGAAAATCATAATGGAGATCCCCATTTTAAGACACTCAGCTGATCGTCCCATCATCTCCGCTTTACTCTCCTTGTTTCCGCGGTCAACAGTAATATATTTTGCCATCCTCAGGTACCATCCGATAACCGGAACCCTGAAATTTTCAATCTTAGATATCCATTTGAATCTGTACCACAGGCAGTTCAGAATAAGAACATCAATCATTGACTGGTGGTTTGAGATAATAATATAAGAGGTCTTCTTCTTTGCCTTCTTTCTTCCCTCTACCTTTACCCTCCAGAGTGGTATTCCCCGTGAAAAAAGATTGCTCTGACAAACAAGCCACCAGTGCATTATAATTCTTTCATTATCGAAAGGGAATGTTAAAAACCAGATTAAAAATGAAACGGGGAATAATACCGCTGCAAGGGGCAGGCAGATAATCCAGACAAGGATTGACATTAGAATATCCATATTGGAAAGATACATTAAAAAAATCCATAAACTTGTTCATCCGCGACAGGAACACCGGTGTCACGAATCACCTGAAGGATATCCATATACATATGACGGCAGCCTATCAGGCTTTTTCCGGCCAGTTCGAGTTCCTTGCTGCCGGATATATTGCATTCCCGGATTATTCCGTCTTTTACAAGGAGGCGGCAGGTGTGCATTTTGCCTGAAATATTAAACGCGGAAGTAAATGTATATGGCGGACCATAGCCCCAGTTCCAGTCCCAACTCCTGTACTTTGTTTCGACCAGATCTTCAATTTTTTTAAGCTCATCTGAAGTAAGTACATAGGGTTTCAGTCCCGGAACAGAAGTATAAAAATAGGTCTCCATTTTTTTCATGAACTGATCCATTGTTTCAATGCCTTTCACTCTGTCCTTAATGTTTGTCACTGAAGTTCTGTTTGATGCCACGCCTCTTGTAGAATAATTTTCAGACTCTGGCTTCAGATACCTCTTCATATTCTGAAGCGAGGCATCAAAAAGTAGTGTTCCGTGATGAAGCACTCTCTCCCTGAATACATGTTCGGCGTTTCCTGAAATTTTCAGGCCACCTGCAGTAAGGTCGTTTTTCCCTTCAAAGACAGCAGTGATTCCCAGGCTGGCAAGAAACTCAATAACCGGCGCTGTATAATACCTGAAATCGACCTGTTTGCCTGCCTCACTCTGCTTTATAAAGGCAAAATTGAGGTTTCCCCTGTCATGGTAAACAGTTCCACCCCCTGATATTCTTCTGATCACTGGAATGCCATCCTCACCTGCAAGCCTTTCATTTACTTCCCTGTGAGCTACCTGGTGCTTGCCTATTATAACTGAAGGATTATTTACTGAAAGGATGAGAAAATCGTAAGAGTTCTCGTGAAGAAGAAGATCCTCAGCGGCCAGGTTGAAATAAGGATCATTTGATTCCAGTACTAATGTCAGCATTTTTATCAGGCTCTTTTAGCAACCGGTTAAAAAACAATGACTTCTCAAGATATTTTCGGTCTATAAGATCAAAAAGCAGATACGCGCTCAAACCTGTTGCAGCGCCAAGCATCGATCCGCACAAAACGTCGCCCGGGTAATGAACCCCCAGATATATCCTGCTGTAACCGACAATAAGTGCCCATACAACAATAGAAATGCCAAACCATCTTTTTCTGAGCAGGCAAAGGCTCAGAAGCGCAACTGCAAAGGAGTTTGATGCGTGTGAAGAGACAAACCCATACCTTCCGCCGCATTGGCCATTGACAGTATGGACTTCCCCTTCCAGTGTTTTTTCCCAGCACGGGCGTGGTCTTCTGACAGCATTTTTAACTGCTACTGATAACTGATCGGCAGCAGTAATAAGTAGTGCAATTACAATGACCAGCATTATCATTTTCCTTCTGTATTTAAGGATCAGCACAACGAGAATGGCAAGATAGAGGGGTATCCAGGTGGGCGGATAGCTTATGATCCACATCACCTTGTCCCAGAATGGTGAATGCAAGGAGTTTATGAACAGAAACAGCTGTTTGTCAAGACTTTCAAGCATCTTCTATACGTTAAGTACTTTCCAGATCATATCTTTCAGGTTATTAAGCCCCAGCCCTGTAATGGATGAGATGAAAACCCGCGGAAGATCGGGCAGATCATTCCTTATCTCATTTGTCAGCTCCTCGTCGAGAAGGTCCGATTTTGAAACAGCCAGCACACGTTTCTTGTCTAGCAGCTCTGGATTGTAGCTCTTAAGTTCATTAAGAAGAATATCATACTCATTCTTTATATCCCTGGAGTCGGCCGGGATCATGAAAAGCAGAATAGAGTTCCTTTCAATATGTCTGAGGAATCTTACTCCAAGGCCCTTGCCTTCGCTTGCCCCTTGTATGATTCCGGGGATGTCTGCCATCACAAATGATTTGCCATCCCTGTATGCGACGATACCAAGGTTCGGAACCAGGGTGGTGAAGGGATAATCAGCTATCTTTGGCTTTGCGGCCGATACAACCGAAAGAAGTGTGGATTTCCCTGCATTTGGAAAACCGACAAGTCCTACATCAGCAAGGATCTTAAGTTCGAGAATAAATGTTGATTCAATCCCTTCCTCACCCGGCTGGGCAAAGCGTGGTGTCTGATGAGTGGCAGACTTGAAATGAGTGTTTCCCTGCCCG
>JBBIIS010000130.1:0-8619 GCA_037446375.1 Bacteroidota bacterium
GGTCGAATCGTGCTATGACGATACGCTTAAACGTATTAACCGGGGACATACTTTTGCGGAAGCTGCAGATGCTATTGCCCGGACATCTTCAAGAAATATCCGGACCGGAGCCCACTTCATATTCGGGCTGCCGGGTGAATCATATGATTCAATGCTGAAAGAAGCGGAAATAATCTCATCACTTCCTTTACATACGGTAAAGTTTCATCAGCTTCAGATAGTTAAAGGGACAAGGATGGAGAAGGAGTATAAGCTGGATCCCGGTGATTTTAGCCTTTTTACATTTGAGGAATATGTCGGCTTCTTCGTAAAATTCCTTGAAAGACTCAATCCTGCAATCGTTGTGGAGAGATTTACGGGTGAAGCACCACCTTCAGTTCTGGCTGTTCATGCCTGGGGCAAAAAGCGGACTGACCAGGTCACTGACATAATTGAAAAGCGTCTCGAAGAACTGAATACATGGCAGGGCCGGCTTTATATTACGAAGCCAGAAAACAAAAGTCAGAAGTAAAAGTTACAAATTATCGAAATCCGGAATTCTTCCATGACCTACTTCCTTGAGAAAATAGCATCCCACATATTCGAGACCTACGGCGATAGTCTGGAAACTCAGTGCATGGTTTTTCCAAACAGGAGGGCGGGTCTCTATTTTCTGAAGTACCTTTCCGCAAGGGCCGGCAAGCCTGTATGGTCACCCGCCGTAAAAACAATAAACGAGCTTTTCGGACTCTCATCTTCACTGAAGCTGGCAGAAAGTGAGACTCTTATTTTTGAACTTTACAAAACTTATAAAGAGTACAATCCGGCAGCAGAAAATTTTGATGATTTTTATTTCTGGGGAGAGCTTCTTCTTAACGATTTTGATGATATCGATAAATACATGGCTGATTCCGGCAGGTTGTTTGACAATCTTGCAGATATCAGGAAAATTGATGAAAAATTCGGAGGACTGACTCCTGAGCAGATTGAGGTAGTAAAGCAATTCTGGGTAAACTTCAGCCAGGGATCCCGCACTGCTGAAAAAGAGGATTTCCTCAGGATATGGTCAATATTGCCCCTTTTATATTCAGGTTTCAGGAAATCACTCAGTGATAAGGGAATTGCCTATGAAGGGATGATTTTCAGGGAACTGGCTGGTAAATGCCGCGAAGGCCATCTGCCTGAATATAACTGGAAGAATCTTCATTTCGCCGGATTCAATGCACTTAACAGCTGTGAAAAAATACTCCTTCATACACTGAAGGATGCCGGTCTTGCAAAATTCTACTGGGACTATGATATCTCATATACAGAAAAGGATAAAAGTCATTCAGCAGGATTTTTCATCAGAGACAACCTTAAAGAGTTTGGAAATGATATGCCGGGTGACTGGAAATATTCGTCGAGACTATCATCTGAAAAGGACTGCTTCAGGAGCCGGATAATTGAGACTTCTTCTGATATTGCTCAGGTTAAGCTTATTCCTGAACTGCTGGGTACCCTGAAAAATATTAACGGGCCCGATTCACATCATACGGCCATAGTACTTGCAGAGGAGTCTCTTCTGGTCCCTCTTTTATCTACAATTCCCGAATCTGTAAATGATGTCAACGTCACAATGGGCTATCCTTTAAGATTCAGTCCTGTTTACAGCCTGGTGCACCATCTGATCTCACTCCAGAAAAACTGCAGGGAGGATAAAAATGATCTTCTTTTTAACCATATTGATGTTCTTAACCTCTTAAGGCATAATTTTTTCACCGGGGAAGATAGTCAAGGCTCCAGCAAGCTTGTAGCAGGGCTTGTGAGTGAAAAGCGGCAATGGATATCATATTCACGGTTCGCCGGGATCTCTCCATTTGATATTATCTTTAAAAGAGCTTCAACCCCTCAGCTGCTTTCAGAATATATAAGGTCGGTTCTCGAGACATTCTATATTACAGATGGCGGAGCGCCAAAGGGTAGTAGCTATGCGGGATCAGAATTGAATATCCGTAATGAGTTTATATACAGAACCCTGCTCTCAATTAACAGGCTTGATAATATAATTTCAGAATCCGGTACATTAATTTCAACTGCCACCTGGACAAAATTATTTGACAGAATTATCCGGGGAATATCGATTCCCTTTTCAGGCGAGCCTCTTAACGGAATACAGATAATGGGCATCCTTGAAACAAGGGCTCTGGATTTCAGAAACCTTATCATACTGTCGGTAAATGAAGGCACATTGCCGAGAAGCCAGGCGGGCTCCTCATACATACCTTATAGTCTTCGGGAAGCTTTCGGACTTCCCGGGATAAAGCATCAGGACTCGATCTATGCGTACTACTTCTACAGGCTGCTGCACAGGGTGGATAATGTCACTTTTGTATATAATGCAAATTCTGAAGGGATAAGGACGGGCGAAATGAGCAGGTTCCTCCTGCAGCTTAAGTACCTGAGCCCCTCAAAACCGGAAATGGCAGGCCTGGGCTGTGAGATAGTCTCTCCGTCGCGGCAACAGAAGACGCTTGCGCGCACACTGAAACATACAGTTAAACTTGAGAGTCTTTTTATGGTTTCCGGGGGGAAATCACTTTCGCCAAGCGCGGTCAATACATGGCTTTCGTGCAGAATGAAGTTCTTTTACAAGTATATCTGCAACCTTAAGGAACAGGAAAAGATAATTACTGAGATAGATCCTGCAATGTTTGGTGCACTTCTGCACGGCATTATGCAGAAGATCTATACTCCTTCCGTCGGAAAAACAATAAGTTCATCAGAAATAAATGAGATTCTTAGGAATGATGCAGAGTTGGACTCAAATATCAAAAGTGTGATCAATGGAATCTGTTTTAATGGTAAAGAGGCTGCTGCTGATGGGAATATTATGATTATAAGCAATATACTAAAGTCATACTCTAAAATGATCCTGAGGTTTGACAGTTCTGTCTCTCCGCTCAGGATAGCGGGACTTGAACAGGGGGTCTATTCAGGGATCGAGATCAACTACAAGGGCGGAAAGGCAAAGGTCAGCGCTGGGGGTTATATTGACAGGATTGATCAATCAGAAGGAAAGTACAGGATAATTGACTATAAGACAGGAAATGTTCCAATGGAGATACGGTCAGTGGAATCTCTTTTTGATGCAGGTGACGAAAAGCGAAGTGAGGCCTGGTTTCAGATATTGATGTATTGTGAGCTCTTTTCCGCAGGAAAAAGCGATTATGCAGTCCGGCCATCGCTTTATGCCCTCAGAAGTCTTGCAGGCAGGGGCTTTTCTGACCATTTGATTATTTCCAAGGACAAGGATTTGAAAATCAGGATCGATGATTACAGTCAGATAAGGGATGAATATTCTTCGGGATTGCACCGGGCAATTGAATCCATATTTGACCCTGATGAAAATTTTACAATGACAGAGCATCTCAGAAAATGTGAATATTGCTCTTTCAGACAACTTTGCAACCGCTGAAGTGGATGTTACTCTGACCTTTTTTCTTAAATTTGGTTAATCTTTTAAGTTCATTTGAAATGGTTACAGGATATACAAACTACAAGGTAGAGATCAAAAATGTCAAGTTCATTGCAGATGATGGAAGAACATGTCCCCGAACAGCGATAATAACTTTATTCGATCACGAAGGGGAGCAGATGGGTACGGAGCTGTTCGGAGCCATTGAAACATCTGAGGTTTTTAGAATGATGACTGATGGCAATGATATCAATCTTGATAATTTTTTTATAAGTGAATTCTCACTGGCCACATACAGAAGATTCAGGGGTCTTGAAAAGAAAGACTTTGTGGAGATCAAAAAATTTTCAGCAAGGAATGCATTCTTTGAGGCTAAGTCTTCAACCGATTTCAGCTTTGCAGCATTTTCTGATGATGATACAGACTTCGATGGCGCTCATTTTGCAAAAGGTAAGGTGATTTTCACAGGTTCAAATTTCGGAAAAGGGAATACTGTTTTTTCAAATACACTTTTCAGGGATGGGAATGTCGAATTCAATGGTACCGTCTTCGGCGATGGTGACTTTCTTTTCAAGAATTCTATTGTAAGGGACGGCATAAAGGATTTTCAGGATATAAAATTCGGTGACGGAGAGGTAAGCTTTGCGAACACTGAATTCAATTCCGGAGAGTTACTTTTCATCAATACCCAGTTTGGAAACGGAAGGTTCAATTTCAAGGTGACCCGGATATCAGGAGGAAAGGTCGATTTTCATTATTCAGCCTTCGGGGATTGTGATGTCACTTTTGAACGGGCTGAATTCGGGAACAGCAGGGTTGATTTCAGGACTGTCGATTTCGGATCGGGAAGGCTTAACTTTAACCGTGCGATCTTCGGAAACGGGGAGGTTAATTTTGAAGGCGCTTCCTGCCAGTCGGGAAAGATACAATTCAAAAAAGCTGAGATGGGAGCCGGACCAAAGAATTTCAGCCTTATGGAGATGGTTAATGCTGAGATAAACTTTGAGAAAACCGAATTCGGAGATGGAGATGTAGTCTTTAATAACTCGAGGTTCAAAGTTTTATCACTTAAATCGTGTCATCTCGATCACTATTTTGACCTGAGGCTTGCAGGTGCTGAACTGCTTGATATTTCAGACACTATAATAAGGGATATAGTCGATCTGGAACCGTATGATTTCAAAATAGATATACAGGTACTCGATATGTCTGGAATGAGAATCATCGGAAAACTTTACATCGACTGGGTACAGAATAACTGTAAGGCTGTAATATTGTCCCAACGCGATACCTCAATCAGGCAGAAAGCTGAGCAGTTCAGGATCCTGAAGACAAATTTCAGCAGTACCGGAAAGTACGATGACGAGGATAAGGCATATGTAATGTTCAAGCGCTATGAGGCAGCAGCTGATCTTGATGACGGAATTGACAGGAATAAATGGGCCCGCATCTGGGAATATCCTGTTTACGGCTTCAAGTGGCTCGTTTTTGATAAGATCGGCCTTTACGCAACTTCTCCCGGCAGGGTGCTTTTCAGCGTAGTAATTTTCTGGATGGTATTCGGATCAGCTTATTTTCTTATTGAAGCATCGGGACTTGGAAAAACAATGTCATCTGTAGGAAATCCAGACCATCTTTCGGTTCTCCTTCAGTCATTCTATCATTCCGCTGTTACATTCTTTACAATTGGGTATGGCGATGTATTCCCTCAGGGACTTAGCAGGGTTGTTTCAGGTCTTGAAGGATTTATGGGGGTGTTTATGATGTCATATTTTACAGTTGCCTTCGTAAGAAAGGTACTGAGATAATTCAATTGCCGGGTTCAAGACGCAATGCTGCCATTTTGATTGCTGTAACGGCTGCTTCATCTCCTTTATTACCAAGCCTCCCGCCGGAACGGTCTTGTGCCTGCTGAATGTTATCTGTTGTCAGGACTCCAAAAATAAAAGGAAGGTTATAATCGATATTTAACTGTGTTATACCCATGGATATACCCTGACATATAAAAGTAAAGTGTGGTGTTTCACCCTGAATAACACAGCCAAGACATATTACCGCATCAATATCCTCCTGCTCCGCAACAAGCTGCGCGCCAAGTGTCAGTTCAAAGCTTCCGGGAACATGCCTCACAATAATGTTCCCGGCATCGGCTCCATGCTTTACAAGAGTATTTACCGCTCCGTCAAGAAGCGCGAAAGTGATGCTGCTGTTCCAGTCAGAAACGACAATTCCAAATCTGAACCGGGAGGCATCAGGGACCTTTTCAGGATCATATTCCGATAGATTTGCCGTTGCCATATCAAGCGCTTGTTTTTCAGATAAGTCCGGAATTGACCGGCATTTCAACAATCAGAGGCAATCAGTTCAGGAAATGCTTCCTACTTTATAAGAAGCTTCACACGTGCAATATATTTGTCAATTGAGGTGCCCTCAGTGCTTTCAGGATATTCACTCTTTATCCTCTCATACATCTTCAGGGCATCTGCAAATTTCTGCTGCAACTCGTATATCTGGCCGGCTTTCATCAGGAAAATCGGAGTATTAAAGGAGTTCTTTCCATAATCAGCTGCCTCAATATATTTGGCAACACCCTTATCGAGATTCCCCATTTCTATATATGCATCGCCAACAGCTCCGGTTGCTAGTGAACCGAGAACCCTGTCCTGCTTACTGTATTTTGACAAATAATCTATTGCATCCTGAAATTGCCCGAGATGAAGGTAACACATCCCTGCGCTGTATTTAGCAAGGTTACCTGCTTTTGTAAGCTTATAGTTTTTTGCAATATCCAGAAAGCCAAGGTAGTTGCCGTCGCCATTAAGAGCCAGCTTAAGAGAATCCATCTCAAGCCATCTTTCGGCCTGATACATCTGCGACTGCGCTTCACTGTTCTTTTTTGACAGGTACATCCTGCCCAAAAAGAATAATCCAACAACAACAATTACAACTCCAAGAACTATTAAAAGCGATTTGTAATTTTCTTCAAGATATTGTTCTGTTCTTGTAAGAGTTTCTTCAACATTCTTAAGTCCCTGTGAATTGTCTTCCTTAGTATTTTTTGTCATAACTTTTTAAGCTTCAAAATTTAACTCCGCAAAAGTAATTTTTTTCAATAGATTATGAAACAATTAGTGAAAAAAATGAAATAACTGTGTTTCATTCCTTTGAGCCTGAAATGGCAGAGTTTTCCGAAATATTTCCTGATACTGCCTTAATTTTATAATTTCGTGCAATATTCATTTTGATAATACCGCCAGTTAATAAAATGTATCTCAGTAAACTATCCCTTACAAATTTCAAGAACTATGAACAGGCAGAGATCGAATTCTCTCCGAAGATAAATTGTTTTGTGGGTAATAACGGCGTTGGCAAGACAAATATTCTCGATGCAATCCATTATCTGTCACTGACAAAAAGTTTCTTCAATAATATCGACAGTTCAAATATCAGGCATCCTGAAGATTTCTTTATTATCCAGGGCTTGTTCAATAAAGATGGTGAAGATGACAGCATTTTCTGCTCGTTTCAGCGTCAGAAACAGAAAGTTCTTAAAAGGAACAGTAAGGATTACCAGAAGCTATCAGACCATATTGGAAGGTACCCTGTCGTAATGATTTCTCCGGCCGATAGCGGGCTTATTACTGAAGGTAGTGAGGAGAGAAGAAAATTCCTCAACAAAATAATCAGCCAATACGATCCTGAGTATCTTGATTCAGTCCTGAAATATAACAAGGCACTTCAGCAGAGAAATAAGCTCCTTAAGAACTTCAGGGAATCAGGCAGCTTTGAGGAGGATATGCTGCTGGTGTGGGATTCACAGCTTGTCAGATACGGCAATTATATTTATAATGAGAGAGAGAAGCTGGTAAGTGAGCTGATTCCGGTATTCAATGAATATTACACATTCATCTCCGACGACAGGGAGAGTGTTAGGCTCGGATACAGGTCGCATCTTGGTGATGGCGAATTTGGCGAAGCTCTGAAGAATTCTCTGGCGAAGGACAGAATACTTGAATATACAACTATCGGGATTCATAAAGATGACCTCGGTCTGGAAATGAGCAGCTATCCGGTTAAATCGATAGGATCACAGGGCCAGCAGAAATCATACCTCGTGGCCCTGAAGCTTGCAAAGTTTGATTATATAAAAAGGAAGGCCGGTTTTCCCCCGATACTTCTTCTCGACGACATATTCGATAAATTCGACGCCAACAGGGTCGAGAAGATAATAAGACTGGTCGGGAACCACAGATTTGGACAGATCTTCATTACAGACACGCATCAGGACAGGCTGCAGAGAATCCTTTCCTCGCTTGATGCTGAACATAAGCTTTTCAGGATTGAAAATGATGGTAAGATAGTTGAAACGGATAGCTGATTTTGACCAGATGAGAAGAAGCAAAACTATTTCGCTCGCCGAAGCCATGCAGGATTATATCAAAGAGATGAAGCTGGGCGACAAACTAAGGGAGGTCGGGATTATCGACTCATGGGAGAATACAGTTGGTAAGGCAATATCCTCAAGAACAACCAGGGTTTATATAAAGGATGGAATTCTTTATGTTCATCTTAAATCCTCTATTGTGAGGAATGAACTGCTGATGATAAGGGAGGCCCTGAGGGAAAAACTGAATGAAAGGGCAGGGGCAGAGGTTGTAAAAGATATTGTATTTAAATAAATCTACCCGATAACGTATTTTCCCCGGCTTAAAAAAATCTTCTTTGTAAAACCCTTTTCAGAGCTGAATCTGAACTCTTTATCATCAAGCCGGACTACTGCCTCATTCTGCCTGATATCAATGGTCAGGCTCTTATCGGGATACTTTAGCAAAATAAAATCTGCCAGAAGGATCGCTTTTTCAATTCCATCACCTCTTCTGAAGTTCCATACTTCATCCGGCAGACTAAGCCTTGCCCCGCTATAGATCGATTCATCAGGAAAACTATGCAATATTTCATACACCTCTTCAGTACCCTTTTTCCCAAGCTCTGAAAAACAAACCGGATTTCTTTCGATTGATGCTTTTATATAGGGGAGCCAATCGGCCACGTCCATCTGCCTGAATGCATAAATAGTCAGCATGCACAGTTCAGATCTGTCAGCCAGTTCATTGATCTTACCGGTTATCTGCACCCTTGTGTCATCAACAGATATATCCGGATACTCAAGCTTAATGAAATTC
>JBBIIS010000131.1:0-8594 GCA_037446375.1 Bacteroidota bacterium
GGTCCAGGCCGGGATTGCAAACAACATACTTTCACCGGTTTATACAATTGCCGCCAACATTGGACAGCTTATTGTCCTCACCTTTGGCATATGGCTGATTGGAAAGGGACACTTCTCAGTGGGGCTTCTCATAAGCTTTATCGCTTATGTATCAAACTTCTACAACCCTCTGCGTCAGCTTGCCGGCCTTTGGGCAAGCTTTCAGGCTGCAATGGCAGCCTGGGACCGCATTTCCCTTCTCCTCTCGCTAGAAAGCAACCTGGGTCACGTAAAAGATCCGGACTGTGATGGAGCTTCTTCTTTTCTTAGCTTCCGGAAGGTATCATTCACCTACCCGGGAGGAAGGGAGGTATTACACAGGGTAAGCTTTGACCTTGAAAGAGGGAAAACATATGCCTTTGTGGGACCTACAGGCGGCGGGAAGACAACAACAGCTTCGCTGATGTCAAGATTGTACGATTCCACCAGGGGAGCGGTTCTCCTTAACGGGAAGGATATCCGGTCTTATACTCCGGAGGAGCGAAGCGGTAAGATCGGTTTTATACTTCAGGATCCATTCCTTTTTACCGGGACCGTCCGTGATAACATACTTTACGGGAATCCTCAGTTTAAGGATCTCCCAAACGAACAGCTTATTGTGGCAATAAAGGAATCGGGGCTTGAAACTCTTCTTGAAAGGTTTGACCAGGGGCTTGAGACAACTGTACAGACGACGGGTGATGGGATCAGTCTCGGACAGAAACAGCTCATAGCCTTTATAAGGGCCGTGATACGGAAGCCCGAACTCCTGATCCTCGACGAGGCAACTGCAAACATCGATACTGTGACTGAACAGCAGCTCGAGAACATTTTAAAAAAGCTGCCGGAATCGACAACAAAGGTAATAATTGCTCACCGTCTGAACACAATAGAGAATGCCAACTCGATCTTCTTCGTAAACGATGGCAAGGTTCTGCACGCAGGTACTTTCGATGAAGCCATGGATATGCTTCTGCATGGCAATATGGCAAGCTAAATCAGCGAGTCACTTCAGACTTTTTTATTTTGGCTGAATTAATTTATTCATTCAATTGTCATTCGAAGGGTCCATATGATATACTGAATCAGTCTAAATCAAATAACCAAAACATATGATAAAGTTGCATCATACAAGCCGACTCCTCAACATAACCCGGTCAGAATTGCGCCGGAATATTCTTCCAATAAGTCACAGACTTAGCGTTCCGGCGCCATTATTATATTTATATCTTTCTACCAAAATGTCATCCCTACAGGATTAATACACCCTCAGCCTATTTACGGATAAACTCGATGATTTTTGCTAGTTTTACTTCTAAATAATAATATCAGCCAGATGCAATCTATAAAATCATTCATCCTCTTCTTATCATTTGTTATCCTGACCAGCTTATGCTTAAATGCCGCGCCGCAGGCTAGCCATCCGTTAAAAATTGCCATTGCAAGGATGAGCCACGACCATATCGGCTTTATCCTCGGCAGGCTTAAGAGAAACAGTACTGACATGGATCTTGTCGGTATCTACGAGCCCGACAAAGACCTTGTTGTAAAGTACTCCGGAAAATATTCTCTTGACAAGTCGCTTTTCTATGAGAGCCTGAGCGGTATGCTTGATAAGGTGAAGCCGGAAGCCGTTCTTGCGTTCGGATCAATTCTGGAACATCTGGAGGTCGTTCAGGCCTGCGCCCCCAGGGGTATAAACGTAATGGTCGAAAAGCCGCTGGCAGTCAGTATGAAGGATGCCTTAATGATGAAGGAGCTGGCTGAAAAATCACACATACAGCTTCTGACTGATTTCGAGACATCGTGGTATCCCACAACCGCGAAGTCGTGGCAACTCGTAAATGACAGTAGCTATGTTGGCATTGTGAGAAAAGTTATTGTTCATGACGGTCATGAGGGGCCAAAGGAGATAGGATGCAGCCGGGAATTCCTTGCCTGGCTTACTGATCCCGTTCAGAACGGAGGTGGCGCGATAATTGATTTCGGCTGCTACGGCGCAAACCTTATGACCTATCTTACAAAAGGAGAGATGCCCCTTTCAGTAACTGCAGTGACAAGACATTATAAGCCTGATATTTATCCAAATGTTGATGATGATGCAACTATAATTGTGACGTACAAAAGCTGCGAGTGTATTATCGAGGCATCATGGAACTGGCCTTTTGGAAGGAAGGATATGGAGATCTACGGCGATAAAGGTTATATAATGGCAGATAACAGGAATGAAATGAGACAGCGGAACCATTCATCAGATGGCGTTCTAAAGAGAGATATTACAGCAAAAGACATCGCTGTTTATGAAGATCCTTTCAGCTATTTCATCGATGTTATCAGGGGCAGGATCAAAATGGAAAGCTATAATCCCTACTCTTTAGAGAATAATCTGACCGTTGTTAAAATACTTGATGCTGCAGGAGAATCGGCAAAAAAAGGAATCACAGTTAATTTTAAGAAGAAATAAAATGGGAAAAGTGCCTTAAGAATTATTACCGGATTTTTTTACCTCATTACTTACGCATATTCCCGACCGGCAATCAAAAACTTCAAACTACCGGTATATATCCGCGGTATGGAGCTCATAAAGATGAAAGATGCCGGTTCGCTCGAATCATCCTGAGAGAAAATATCAACAAATATTCATATCGATAAGGTCTGGCTTGGGACCTTCAGTGACTGGCGATGTGTTTGCCCCGGAGACTAACAACCTAAGAATCTCTCTTCCACCTCACTGCGTACGGGCCTACAGATCTGATTAAAACAGGTCTCCCGTTTACAATGAATAACATCCGCCGGCTGGCGGACCATTGACAACCAAATGACGACCCTCTTTTGTCTTTTATCCTTTTCCTTTCTCTGACTAACGCATCTTTTGAGAAGGTGGCTGTCTTTTGTCTCAGGTATAAATATCCTTCTTCAGGTAAATCCTGTATGCCATCCCTGTCAGCAGTAGGGATATCCCGATAAAATATCCAAGATGCAGGAGATCGATTGAATATGCCGGGTTTAATGCCTCGGTATTGACAAACCTGAACGGACTCAGATACCCTATTTTTGAGATACCATCCGTGATTTTTGAAAGAGTAAAAATAAAATAGAAAATCAAGACCAGTCCGATGCACATGGTTGTGATAGGTTTTGATCTTTTTACAATTGTTGAGA
Source organism: Bacteroidota bacterium (assembly GCA_037446375.1). Taxonomy (GTDB): domain Bacteria; phylum Bacteroidota; class Bacteroidia; order Bacteroidales; family VadinHA17; genus LD21. Next base: position 3,181 of record JBBIIS010000131.1, read on the forward strand.
GGAAAAGTCCGATGCTGCCAAACAAAACATTCAGAAGCAGTGTATAGAGTGAAAGAACGAAGAATGGCCTGATGCTTACAGGGCCGGTCTTTACAAGCTCAAGGCTGATCAGTCCGGCCAGTGATGTTACAAGGTTCAGTATTAACACATAAAGGATAATAACCATCAGCTTGCTGATAAATATCTCGCGGCGCATAAGCGGACGGGTAAGCAGATACTCAGCCGTTTTGTTATATTCTTCCTTTAGCACAATTCCTGAAGACAGTACAATGGCATAGATGCTTCCAAGCACCATCATGTAAATAATATTATTTACCGCATAAAATCCTAGCGGCGAAAGAAAATCATTCATGCTTGAAACACCCTTGAACTGAAGGAGCTCCTTTGGGATTATATTCATCATCCCGACTATCTTCGACTGGTTTTTCATGAATACCGGGAAGACGCCCATGGTAACAGTAATCAGAATTGTTATCACTATTGCCCAAACTATGAGGCTTAGTAAGTTTTTTCTGATTTCCATTAAAAACAGGTTCCTGTTCATCTCTGCCGTCTAGATTTTGTAATAATGCATAAAGATCTCCTCAAGAGAAGGTTCCTCGATCGTGAGGTTAATTAAATTACTCCCGTTGAGCCGGCTGATAATCTCATTCACGCTTCCCGAATACATAAAGGAGACAGTATTGCCTGCACCCTGATTTAAACTTACGATGCCACTCAGGCTGAAAGCAACAAGCTCAATTTTTTCGAGAAACTCGACCTGCACCCGTTTCAATTGCTTTCTTCTCAGGCTCTCTATATCCTCAACCCTTACGATCTTTCCCTCTTTTATGATTGCAACTCTTTTGCAAAGCATCTGAACCTCGCTGAGTATATGGGAAGAGAAGAAAATGGTCATGCCTTTTTGATTCTCCGAACGCAGCAGTTCAAAAAATATCGATTGCATAAGGGGATCCAGTCCTGTTGTTGGTTCATCACAGATTAATAAACCCGGACTGTGAAGCAAACTCTGAACTATAGATACTTTCTTCCGGTTGCCCATCGATAGATCCGCAATTTTTCGTTTCAGGTCAAGTTCAAACAATCCCGAGAGTTCGCGGATCCTTTTTTCCGTGCCATTAATTTTGTAAAAACGCCCGCAATAACTGAGAAATTCCTTCACGTCCATTGAAGAATAGGCATTCGCATCAGATGGGATATATCCGACCCGGCCCTTGATCCTTTTCGTATCTCCTGTAACATCCAGCCCGAAAATTCTTGCACTTCCCAAGGTCGGGAAGATCATGTTCATAAGTATTCTGATAGTGGTGGATTTCCCTGCTCCGTTGGGCCCGATAAAGCCGAAGATCTCCCCTTCGCCGATACGGAGGTTCAGATGTTCGATCCCTCTATCCTTTCCGTAGAATTTTGAAAGTTCAGTAATATCAATCACTGCATCATTCATTGTTCGTGCAGACTTTTGATAGTGTTGTAAAAGAATAGTGACATATCTATAACTTAAATGCTAAAGATAGGTCATACTGACGAAAATTGCAGAAAAATTTTTGTAAGTCACTATTAATAATTGATGTGAAGAGAATGACATCCTCCCGCTGGTTTCCCAACGACCATCGAATGACGGTCCTTTTCTGCTTTCGCCCTTCTGTCTTCTGCCCTCTTCTTTTAGCTTTTTAATTTTATCTTATATCTTACTCGCGGAAGAGTCATAGTCTGCCGACCATGCCCCGCCCCCATAAACAAGCAGGGCAACCAGGAGCAAGGTCATAGCAAAGTCTGTCCGGTATTCGTGCGCGAACGGCCAGAAGCCCTTATGGATCAGCAAAGGCCATTTTGTTGCCACGAAGGCGGTGACCATGATGATCAGTAAGGGAATAGCTGCAAGTCTTGTCAGCAGGCCAATAAGAACAAGGGTACCGCATACGATCTCAAATGTTGCAGTGAGATATGCCCAGAAAGCGGCATCGCTGAATCCTATCTGTATGAATCTGCCTGTCCCTAGTTGACCAGGGAAAATGAATTTCTGTATTCCTTCAGTAAGAAAAATTAAACCCACAGTCAGCCGTATAAATATTGCATACTTGCTGTAAACGGTGTCCAGAATTGATACCTTAAGTTCGTCTTTTGATTTCATTACATTATGTTTTTATCCCTGTCTGAATCCTCATACATTCAGATATGAACCTATAACAAACAATACAAGAGTATGTTTACTTGACAAACTGTCACCATTCAGTTTTAGCTTGTTAGCGATGCATACAGTAAAGATTTTGTTCCTGAATTGGCTTTGCCGGGCTAAATCTGTTACTTTCTTCTGCATCCTCAAAAAGAAGAGATCTCACTTTCTTAGTCTTGAAACAAAGAACCGGGGAGCGCAACTGTGCGCCGGCTAACCGGAAACGGCTCCGGGCCGAAAGTAAGAAAATCCCAGATGAGGGGATTTTAGCCTGGATTTCTTTATTTAAGATATTGATCTAATACGATCCTGCTCCACGTCTCCATACCTTCGTAAAATGAAACCAGATCAGATTTGGCAATCCAGTCTCCGGTCATCCTGTTTGTTTCATTAACGGCAAGATGTATATTTGATACGTAGATATTATAAAGGAGCCCTAGATGTACCATGCCAACAGGTATTGTATCATCATTTATAAAGCCAGCAAATTCAATCTCCTCTATGGAACAGCCGTTTAATAGTCTGATCTCCTCAAAGAACTCTCTTTTTAATTCATTAATGAAATACTGTTCACCGGTCTCTTTTGATTGACGTGGATTCATATGACCGCCCACACCTAAAGAATGTTGATTGTGCAGCCTCTTTTCACTCTGCCCCGATGACCTTTTGATCAGGTAAAATGACTGGCCACCCTCCGGCTCCATATTTGAGATTGTTGCATAGGAAATAATCTGCTTGAAGCAGGGATCGTCCTCCAGCTCACTCCTTTTCCGGAACAGACCTTTGTGAAAGATCTGTTTTAATACTTCGCTATTTCCCCTTATTAAACCTGATTCTTTGTAGTTTAATAAGTTCCATAGCTCATCAGTCGGTATGGCGAATACTAGTTCTTCCAATTTTATTCCAGCTTAAACAGCCATGCTCCTTCTGATTGCAGGATGCGGATCATAGCCTTCCACTACAAAATCATCAATGGTCAGCTGATCGAAAGGCTTCTTTGCAATATTCAATTTTGGCAAAGCCTTTGGCTCCCTCGAAAGCTGTTCGAGAATTGCTGTTACATGATCATATTTTTCCTCATTGCCGTCTGCCGGTGCATTTTTGTTGATCCACTCAACAACTTCCAGATATTCCGCCTTTGCAGAAACATTTTTTATTCTCTTCTGCACCTCTCTGAAATTCTCTTTGTGCCATTGAGTTCTCCTCCCGATGCTGGCATAGAAATGTGAATCACCGAAAGTGTGGATAAATGTTTTCGGGATCATCCCTGCCTCCTGGGCTATTACCTGGGTAAGTGCAGCATAGCTAGCAATATTAAAGGGCACACCAAGAAACTGATCACAGCTTCTCTGGTAAAGCTGCAACTCCATTTCGCCCTCTTCATTGGCCGTTGCCTGGTATAAAACATGGCAGGGAGGCAAAGACATTCTTGGAGTATCGCCGGGATTCCATGAATCAACAATATGCTTTTTCCCTGTAGGTTTTTTTCTCAGTCCATTTATAAGATCCTTAAGCTGGTCTATTTCGACAAACTGTTTTTTCTCATGATCATAATATTCCCATCTTCTCCATTGCTTCCCATAAATTGGCCCGGCATCGCCCCATCTTTGTGCAAACTCAGCATCTTCTCTTATTCTCTGTCCATATTCTTCCATTGCCTTGTCCCAGTCCGGGGAGTACTTTGCAAGGCTTGCGGGAAATATCCCCTCTTTCTGCATCCCGGGGAGGTTTCCCTGGAAAGCATCAGGCCTCCATATGGGGGCGTTATTATCTTCAAGATATTTGATATTCGTATCCCCTCTCAGGAACCATATTGTCTCATGGAACATCGATCGTGTGGCCATTTTCTTTGTAGTCAGCAGCGGATACCCCTCCCTGAGATCATATACATTCTGATATCCGAACAGGGAGATGATCCCTGATTCCTTGCTTCCCCCCTTAAAATTTGAACGGCCGGAAGTTAAAATTGCCTTTGCATGATCGAGATATTGCTGTGCCATTTCCTATCTTGTTAATGATTATTCCTTTACCAAAAATAGGTTTAATATCAAACTCCAATCTATCAGGAACAAGAAAACTATCAACTTAATACCAACAAGTAGCTAGTAGTTCATAGCCCTTAGCTCGCAGGAAAATAATTCTTACTAAGAGGCATCAGCATTTTCATCTGGTTAATGGACTCACTTTTTCCTTTTTCCTTTTTCCTTTTTCCTTTTGCCTTTCCGTTCCGGCAGGAGATGCCATCGATCAGGCGGGTATCTTTTGTCTTGTTCCCGCCGTTGCTCCAACTTTCAGTTTGGCACACCCTTTGCATTAAACATTCTGAACTTCCTTAATTATTAATAAAAAGTGTCATGAAAAAGTTTGTAACAATATTGATCCTTGCGGCAATGGTTGCTGCGGGCAGTGTGATTAAGGCACAGGATCGTCCTCCCGAATACCTTGGACTACCGGGAGATAACCTTAACCTTTATGCGGTAATGAAGTTATTCCAGGATTCAAAAACACTTGAAGATTTTGAAAGGAATCTTAATGATCAGAAAAATCACATAAACAACCTCGACCTTAACGGTGATAAAAAGGTCGATTATATTACCGTCACGGATAATGTCAATGGCGATGTTCATAACATTGTCCTCCAGGATGCAATAAGCAAGGATGAGGTTCAGGACGTTGCTGTTTTTACCGTTCAGCGCCTCGATAACGGAGGTGTTCAGATACAGCTTACCGGTGATGAGAACCTATATGGCAAGAACTACATCATTGAGCCGAATTATGCTGATCAGTCCGGTGGAACTCCAAACCCGGGCTACAGTGGCGACAACACTGTAGTAAACGGAAGGGACGTTACCATTGTGGCTACTACCCCGGTGTTTGTTTCTGAGTGGCCTCTGATAAGGTTCATCTTCAGCCCCGGATATATCGGATGGCATTCGAGATGGTACTGGGGTTTCTACCCCGACTGGTGGTATTCATGGACACCTTTCTACTGGGATTACTATTATGGCTTTCACTATAGCTGGTACAATAATTATTATTCATGCTACCGACTCTGCAGCTTCCACAGGTACCGGTACTGGAATGATATGTACTACCGTCACGAACGCCATTATTCGGGATATGTGAGTGACCGTATTCATTCAGGATACTATAACGGGACTTACTCTCACCCTGAGACCCGCAGGGATGGTGAGGCAGCATATAACAGCACCCGTCGCGTCAGCGACAGGAGGACAAACTT
>JBBIIS010000132.1:0-4913 GCA_037446375.1 Bacteroidota bacterium
CATAATCCCTGCCCTAGAACATTCGGGAGTATCGAAAGATGATTCATATGATTATGCGCTTGTTGGATGCGTTGAGCTCAGCACACAGGGTAACTACCTGGGATGGAGCGATGCCGCAATGTTCAACCTTGTAAAGGTGCTTGAACTGACAATCAATAACGGCAGGTGCGCTCTGACAGGTGAGGATATCGGACTGAAAACAGGTTATCTGACTGATTATTCTGACTATTCGTTGCTTGAAGCTGCGTTTGAAAAGCAGATAGATTTCTTTGTCGGCAGGATGTTGAACCTCTGCGAGAATGTGGAGAAGATACACCGGGATCACCTCCCGGCTCCGTTCCTCTCAGCAGTCGTAAGGGATTGTCTTGGGAAAGGAATTGATGTTACTGCCGGCGGAGCAAAATATAATATGTCGGGCATTCAGGCTATTCAGGTTGCAAATATAGCTGACAGCCTTTCTGTGCTGAAGCAGCTTGTTTTTGAAAACAGATCGGTAAAAAGAGAGGATATGCTTAAGGCCCTTCAGAATAACTTTGAAGGAAATGAAGTGCTGAGGCAAAGATGCCTGAATGGAGTTCCGAAGTATGGGAATGATATTGAATGGGTTGATGAGGCCGGAGCGAAATGGCTAAGGATATTTGCCGGGAAGCTGAAAAAGAAGAGAAACTGCAGGGGAGGTATCTATCACACAGGGTTATATACAGTTTCCGCACATGTTCCTATGGGACAGAATGTAGGGGCCACGCCTGACGGGAGGCTCGCAGGAACAGTCCTTGCCGATGGTGGTGTTTCTCCGATGACCGGGAGAGATAAGCTGGGGCCGACAGCAGTACTGAAATCAGTGTCGAGGCTTCCTTTTGAGATCGCAGGAAATGGTGCATTGCTTAACATGAAATTCCTACCTTCATTTTTCAGGACAGAAGTTGACCGGAGGAATTTTTCGTCAATGCTCAGGACATTTATCAGGCTGAAGATACATCATGTCCAGTTTAATGTTGTCAACAGGGAGGATCTGTTAAAGGCAAGATCGGATCCCGATGCATACAGAGGGCTTACAATCAGGGTCGCAGGTTATACTGCCTATTTTACCGAGCTTGCTGATGATCTTCAGAATGAGATAATCGAAAGGACATCGCATGGCGGAGACTGACGGAATAATATTCAATATTAAAAGGTTCTCAGTTCATGATGGTCCGGGGATCCGTACAAGCATTTTCTTAAAGGGCTGCCCGCTCAGCTGCATATGGTGTCATAATCCTGAAGGGATAAGCCCTGATATCACAATATGGTACAACAGAAATTTCTGTATCGCATGTGGTAAATGCACTGAAGCTTGTCACCGGTCGGCTCTTACGCTAAATACAAAAGCTGAGAGATATATTGAAATAGACAGGGCACTTTGCGATGTAAGCGGAGATTGTGTAGCAGTATGTCCAACGGGCGCAATTGATTTCACAGGGAGAAGATCTTCTGTTGATGAGATAATGGCGGAGATAAGGAAGGATGAGCTCTTTTTCGAATCATCCGGCGGAGGCGTCACTCTTACCGGAGGCGAGCCTCTTTTTCAGCCGGAGTTCTGTATTGAATTGCTTAAGTCGTGCAGGAGAGAGAATTTTAGTACAACGCTTGAGACATGTCTTTTCTGTGAGGAAGAGCTGGTCGGGAAGGTTGCGGATCTTGTTGATCTGTTCCTTGTAGATATGAAGATATTTGATGGAACAAGGCATCTGGAGCTTACCGGTAAACGGAATGAACTGATAAAGGCAAATCTCATTCTCCTTTCAGTGCTTGGCAAAAATATCATCGTACGTGTCCCTCTTATAAAAGGTATTACAGATTCAGATGATAACAGGAAATATATAGAAGATTTCGTTCGAAAAATAAATCCAGGTATCCCGATAGAATACCTGGACTATAATCCTCTTACGAAAAGCAAGTATCAGAAACTCTCTGTGCCTTTTCTTCTTGACCACGGAGTTGCACAGGGCTGACATGTGGTTCCACTGTTTTTATGCATTGACTCAGTGTTCCACCGTGTAAAACTCAGTGTCACTTTGTGGTAAATTTCTTTAAATCAATATATTTTTAGCATACTGTGTGCAGATCTTGGTCTCCTTAACTGCATTCGACCATGGTTTTATTTCATACTCGAGCTCGACATCACAGAAGATCGGCCATTTGTTTTTCTGGATAAGCTGCAGAACATCCGCGACAGGCATTTCGCCTTGTCCCCAAACCTGGTTTGTATTGGGAGGATCTGTTTTCGGGCCGGTCTTATCCTTCAGATGCACGCTTACTATCCTGTCGTGATACTTTTCAATAATTGTATTTGGATGGAGACCTGTTGATCCGAAGAAATGCCCGGCGTCGAAATTGAACATAACAGCTGGTGATACTGCCATGAACGGGTCGTAGCTGAAGCCTGGTATGTCAGCAAACTGCATATGATTATGGAAGATCGCATATATTCCATGCTTTTCAGCTATCGGTCCCAGCTTCCTGACAGCCTCTTCGGTCAGTTCATCAGTCACCCCTTTCGCTCCAAGAGCTTTTGCGGCACTGAACGCATAATCAATTTCTTCATCCGACCATCTGGCAGGAGAAAACTTTACAATGTGTATGCCAATCCCGGCTTCATCGAATAGCTTCTTCACGTCATTAAATTTTGTGATTGGAAGTGCCAGTCTCCAGGCCTTTACATCTTCGTTATATCTCTTCATGGCGGCTTCCTGCTCAGGAGTTAACTTGAATCTGGGCGCACCACCTGGCTTAGGGCCACCCTTTTTTGGCTGAGGAGGTGGAGCCTGCTGTTTTTGCTGCGGTGGGGGAGAGGCAAAGAATGCCATCATCGGATTCTTTGGAGCCCCAAGATACTCCTCCAGGTCACCGCTCATAAGTTCGATGGATGTAAGACCCGACTCTTTACAATATTTTATGATATTCTCAACACCTCCGGGCATACTTCGCCAGCTGTAGGTAATTGCCCCTATCTGAACACCTCCGAAATTTGATGAAGGTTTTTCGGGTACTGCAGGAACTGTTCCTGCTTTTGGTCCCTCTTTACACGACGAGAGACCGAATGGTACAAGAGATATTGCAGCAAGAGCAGCCGTTCCTCCTACAAATTTTCTTCTTGTAAATTTTCCTTTTTTATTGTCTTTGTTCTCCATAATAGGTAAATAAGGTTGATTGGTTTTGGAATTTGAGGCATATCAAATTTATGAAAATTGAATTAACCTGAAGACCGCGTGAAGTCATTTATTTCTTCACTTGTGGGTCCCCGGACTCCTGTTAAAGTCTTTTTTATCCTGAAATTATTTTGCAGGGTCTTTACCTGACTTTTGTTGCCTTAATATTGCAACAGACATTAAGGCCATAAGTACGAGCTCTCCAAATGCGACTGTTGTCAGGTATCTGATTCCAAAAAACTCTGCCACGAACCCCATTGCATAATTGACAGACATATTACCGACAAGTGCAATTACAAGTGCGATGCTGAATGCAGTCCCAGAGACCTTATTAAATCTGTTGCCTATGAACCCGAGCATAACTGGAAACCCGTAAGATAGCCCCGCACCAATTATAAACAAGCTTGCAACCGCAAATGAATAGGAGTAAACCGTCTTAAGTACCGTCAGCCCTATCACGATCAGTACAAAGCAGCCTGAGAACATCTTCTCTTCAGGCAGGGACCTCATTAATCCACCAGTTATAATACGCATTGCCGCGATACCTGCAACAAATGCTGAAAGGGCGAAAAGGGCCTTGTCAGGCTGCACATTGAACTGATCCATAATGTAGGAGGTTGTCCAGTTATTTATGATCCCTTCAAAACTGCCCTGGAAAAACAGGAAAAATGAAATAAGTAAGAATGTCCGGTCTTTTATAATCAACAGGTCCTGAGAAAGAGGCGCTTTCCTTTCCTGTTTTGGAGGAGGGAACCTGATTGAAAGGAAAAAGAAACCAGTGATGAGGGAAAGAAGGCCAACAGCTGAAATTATAAATTTATAGTTCACGATGTCTCTCAGGAGGCCTGTTATCAGTGGCAATCCGAGGGCTCCCAACCCAAAAAAGACTCCAAGCAGGCTCAGATTTGCCCCTTTGCTGACATCACTTATATCTGAAACAAGTGCATTTGTTGCCCCGTTCATGGCCCCCCCGCCAATACCAATGAGAAGCACGAAGAGCCTGAGTGACCAGACTGTTCCGGAAAAAGCAAGACCCTCAAATCCCGCAAAGAGAATGACGCATGAAACCGTAAGGAGCATCCTGTACCCGTTACGGTCGGCCAGAGGACCAAACATAAGCGAACCGGCCATTATTCCCAAAGGCAGGATTGAAAACAGTGTTCCTTCAGAGATATCGTCCAGACCCAGTTTTGTCCTTAAATCAGGAATAACAGATCCTAGTGTTATCATGGCAATGCCAAATAAAAGCATTCCCATGCATGCTGACATGAATATTATTCTCTTACTGTGCACAGCTTCAATAAGCTAAAATGTTTCTTTCACTTCAAATCCGGATCGGAAGGAGACAAAGTTACTATAATTCAGTAATAATAAGTTTACAATAGTAACAATTTCAGGTAGTTAGACAGTTTTACCGTTTTTTATAACAAGTGAAATTTTGAAATCTCTGTCAAATACAACGAGATCAGCCTTTGACCCGGGCGTTACTGAACCCCGATCAGTAAGTCCCATAAGTTTTGCAGGGTACATGTTAGCCATCCTCAGGGCTTCCTCAAGAGGAATTCCGGCATGATCGACACAATTTTTTACGGCTTTCATCATGGTAAGGTCCGATCCGGAGAGTGTACCATCGGGTAATGTAAATCTGTCTTTTTGCCTTACATGCTGGTAGGCTCCTGTCCTGTTCTCCACAACTGCATCGCTTATCAGATAGAGTCTTTCCTT
>JBBIIS010000132.1:4923-8576 GCA_037446375.1 Bacteroidota bacterium
TTCAACGCCATGTCACCGTTCCATCACTTTTTTCGAGACAGAGATCGTATTAAAGTCAACATGTATACCGTCGGCAACAATGCTTGACATTATACCCTCGGTCTGAAATGTCGCTCCTGGTAATCCCGGATCGCGGTGATGGAACGGTGACATGGCGTTGAAAAGATGAGTTGTTGCCCTGATACCCCAGGCAAAGCCGGAGAGTGCCTCTGAAAATGTAGCATTGCTGTGGCCCGCACAGACAACTATCCCCTGATCGTTCAATACCTGTATGAATTCAGGGAAGCAGGCCTCCGGCGCCAGGGTAACCATTTTGATGATGCCCTTGCCTTGCATAAGAAGACCGTGTAGGTCTTTTATGTTTGGCTTCCTGATGTACTCTCTTATATGAGCGCCCCTCCTGTCAGAACTAATAAATGGTCCCTCAAGGTGGAGTCCGAGCAGCGCAGGATGTGGATTGTATTTAATAGTATCCATTGCTTTCATATACACCTCCATGGAATTTGTGGGGAGTACAATAAGGAAACCAGTGGTTCCGCTGCTTAAAATAGCCGAAGAAATTTCCTGAAGGGCGCCGGGAGCAGGATCTGATGAAAAAAGATAACCCGCTGCACCGGCTATCTGCAGGTCGATAAATCCAGCTGAGATAATTGATCCGCTGCAATCAACTGCTTCAAAGCCATCAGGGACCTTATCGATCGCTGCGATGTCTGTTATTGTATCATCTTTTATCAAAACAGTCTTACCTGCGATAATTTCATCCCCGGTATAAACTGTTGCTCCGGTTAACGCTTTATTTTCTGCCATAATTGAAAATAAAATTAATCAAACTCACCGGAAATCCAACTACTTTTCTTTCGACCAGATAAATTGATTTAACTGATTCTGACAATCCTGTTTTTGCCCTTTTTGATACTTCATGAATTACATTGCGACCATTAGTCATTAAAAGTTTTACCACTAAGGGCACAAAGGGACACTTGGAAAAACAGATTTGGATATGTTCCCGAAGATATTATTTTTCTAATCTCAGTGCAGTTGCAGGACTATAGTTTGCAGCCCTTATGGTCTGATATAGAATCGACAGCCAGCCCACAGCTAAGGCGCCAATGGTTGCTGCCAGATAAATCATCGGACTAACATTTACCCTGTCTGCAAACCCCGACAGCCAGTATTTTGTGCCGAACCAGGCAACAGGATATGCCAGAAGTGATGCAATGATTATAAGATAAACAACCTCACGCGACAAAAGCACAAGGACTGTTCGAAATGAAGCACCATATGTCTTCCTGATCCCTATCTCCCTTGTCCTTTTATTTGTAATATAGGTTACAAGGCCCAGCAGCCCAAGGCATGCAATTGAGATAGCCAGCAGGGAGAATATAATGAATATTTTTCCGGTTTTCATCTCTGAAGAATAGAGATGGTTCCAGGTATCAGTGAAAAAATCATACTGAAATGGCTGCTTTGTTGTAAAACTCTTCCAGGTTTGTTCAACAGCCTTTATTGTTGCATTGACATCTCTCCCTGTAAGCCTTAATGTAGCGTACTGATCACCTCCCCCGCCTCCCATTACGGTAAAGCAGACCGGGTCGATAGCCTTATGCATTGAAGTAATGTTAAAATCCTTCATAATGCCAATGATCTTCAACTTCTGAAACTGATTTGGTCCTCGCGGCTGAAGGATGTATTTCCCAAGAGGATCCATGAGTCCAAGGGATTTTACTGCTGCTTCGTTGATTAGAATTGCAGTTGAATCTGTCGTAAATTCACGCGAGAAGAATCTGCCTTTGACAAGATGCACCCCGAGGGCCTCCGGAAAATCGAGGCTTACCTGGGCCTGCTGAATAAGATATGTTTTCTTCTCAGGATCTTCATCGTTAAGAAATGCATTATTGTTGAAATTTGTCCCAGGCACCTGCCTTGAGAATCCAACTTTGTCAACTCCCGGTATTTCAAGAAGCCGGGTCCTGAACGACTCAAGCTGCCCGAAGAAAGCATCTGGACGGCGGATGACTATAAGATCTTCCTTTTTAAAGCCGAGATCTTTAGTCGTCATGAAACTAAGCTGGTTGTATACTGTTATTGAGCCTATGATTATTACTATTGAGATTGTAAACTGAAAAACGACAAGAACTGCTCTCAGCCTTTTTGACATTGAACCGGGATTCAGGGTTCCCTTTAACACTTCCACCGGATTGAATGATGCAAGAATGAAGGCAGGATATGCTCCCGCTGATATTCCAACCACAACAATAAGTCCCATAAGCAACAGAACTGTTGTAAACTTATCAAGGATACCGGTTGAAAGAACCTTACCAATAAGCATGTTAAAGGAAGGAATAAGGGCATAAACAAGGAAGACGGCAATAACTGCTGCTAAAGCCACAATTATGAGGGATTCACCCAGGAACTGGACTATAAGACCGTACCTGCCCGCACCTGAGACCTTTTTTACCCCCACCTCTTTTGCTCTTCCGGCAGATTTGGCCGTGGCCAGGTTTACATAATTTATGATTGCTATAACAAGAACAAGCAGGGCAACGATGGCAAATATGTAAACTGTTGAAAGAGAGCCTAAAGGTTCAGGTCCATATTGTGTAGCACCTTTTAGATGAAGATCCTTTAATGGCTCCATAACGTAGCGGAATTCATTTCCCGCCTTTCTGAAATCACCAATCGCATAGCCGAGAACCTGCTGGATCTGAGGTCCTACATATTTTGTTACCATCCCCTGTAATTTCTGCTGAAGGGCCTTCGCATCAGTACCTTCCCTTACGACAATGTATGTAAAGAAGTTATGGTTGAGCCAGTTCTGATTTGTAGCCTGCTGTGGGTAAGTGCTCATCGATGCAAGCATATCAAATTTAATGTGTGAATTATCCGGGACGTCCTGAACCACTCCTGTGACCGTATAGAGGATTGTATCGGCTTCAACTATCATTCTCTGCCCCATAGGAGCCTGGCTGCCAAAGTATTTCTTTGCGTATTTTTCAGTTAGGACCATCGACCTTGGCCTCACAAGAGCGGTCCTGGGATCACCCTTGAGCATCCTGAAATCGAAAACGTCGAAGAACGTGGAGTCGGCAAACAGCACTCCATCCTCATTAAAGCGGTTCTCCCCGAATATTATAAGCCATGCACCAAGCTGGTTGACCCTTGTTGCATGCAGTACCTCGGGATAGTCATTCAGCATTGCCTGCGCCATGGGAGCGGCAGTGACCGCCTGGTCAAGCACTCCTCCGGCGAGCCTTCCGGAAACCTTAAGCCTGTAGATATTCTCATAGTTCTTATGGAACCTGTCGTAGCTGAGTTCATTTATAACATAATGGGAAATGAAAAGAAAACTTGTGAGGCCAATTGCCAAACCAAATACATTCAGTATTACATAACCGCTTTGCCTTCTCATATTTCGGAAAGCACTTGTAAGGAAATTTCTCATGGCAGAATTATAAGTTTATTGGGTTTGTGATTCTCTCTAAAGACACAATAAAAAATAAAATGCTGCACAAACTTATTGATGTACAAATATCTGTCTAACAGCCATATTATTAATATTATACATAATATTTATTTCTTTTCTGCCTTAATATCGGATGTAAAAAAATCAAACAAATCTACTGTTCGTGCAACATGAAATAGAATTGCCCGTC
>JBBIIS010000133.1:0-3508 GCA_037446375.1 Bacteroidota bacterium
CAGATAAAGATGATTGCCATCCGTCAGCAGATGTACGTCGGAATCGCGGGAAACGGGATACGCAAGATGAAACAGCATTTTATCAAAAATGGCTGGGGCGATCCGGGCCTTATAAACGACATAGGAATGGAGAACAAAGGTCTTGAATATTCCCAGTATATGTCGAAAGAATCGCTTGCACAGCAGGGCGGGTACGCCATGACAAACAAGGGTCCGCAGCACGATGAGGCCTGGCTGATCTTCATGGATATGGTGAACAACCAGATCCCAACATTCGAGAACAAGGCAGAGGCCCTGCATTATTTCCCGATGTTCAGGACATGGTTTGGCCTTGTCGGACTTTGTAAGCTTCCATGGAACGATGTTGAACCGGAAACAAATTCACAAACATCTGAGCCTGCAAAGGTACCTGAGCATGTAGATAATTATGTAACAATATATAAAGCTGTTACAGGACGCGAATTCGATAAGGTAAGGCTTGTGCAGGATTCTGAACGAGTTTATAATTTCCAGAGGATATTCAACCTGAGAAGGGGTTTTGGCACACGCATCCACGACAGGCAGCCATACAGGGCAGCCGGACCCGTTTCAAAGGAGGAGTATGAATCGAGGGCAGAAAGATACGATAAGCAGCTTAAGGAGAAATGGGGCTTTGATCCGGCAGGAAAGAGCACCGAAGAGAAGATGAAGGTCCTTCGCATGCACCGTGAGGATCAGTATGAAAAGCTGCTCGATGCCGTTTATCTGCGCAGGGGATGGAATCAGAACGGTGTTCCCGGGATCGAATTTCTTAAAAAGATCGGAATGGATCTTCCCGAACTTATTGAGGTTGTAAAGGACCATCAATAAACTCTGTTTCTGTCTGTTTAATCGAACAATTTTGGTTTAAACGGGTTCCCTTAGTGTGCCTTTGTGTGGTATTTCGTATCCTCCGTAATTAGTTTTTATCACCCAATAGGTCTCAAGGGATAACACAAAGTTTTACAAAGGAAAAAAGAATTTTGCGCTATTAGTTATGAATGAGAAACCAACAGTCTGCTTCCTTCGGGGAATAAATGTAAGCGGCAGGAACATGATAAAAATGACCGATCTGGCTCCCCTTTTCAAGGGATTTGGCATTGCCGGTGTATCAACTTATTTGCAGAGCGGCAATGTGGTTTTTTCAAATAGCAAGGGATTAAAGGAATCCGGGCTGAGTGAACTGATAAAAACAAGGATAAAGAAGAAACTGGGACTTGATGTCCACGTTGTAATAAGGACCAGAGAGGAAATTGAAAGCATTTTGATCAATAATATTTTTCTTATGTCAGGTATGGAAGATACAGACAAACTTTATGTGATTATGCTTGACAGGAATCCGGATCAAAGTAGGTTAGATGGCCCAAGACTTACAGATTTTTCACCCGAGAAATTTGAAATCAGAGGCAGGGAGGTTTATATATTTTGTCCCGATGGCTACAGTAGGGCTAAACTGAACAATAATTTCTTTGAAAAGAAACTTTCATCAATCGCAACAACACGAAACTGGAAAACAATGATCGCTGTTTCGGAGATGATGAAATGAAGATAGTAGCTCATTTTTTATTCCTTTCTTTAAAAGGGCATGCTCCAATAGACCTCAGTGTTAGTCCGTGTTATACTGAACTCATGTATTGATCTCTGTTTCTCTCTTTGTAACTTTCTTAAAAACTGACACAGGGATAACAAAGTACACACATACTGATACGGAGAAAAGTTTTCACCTAAGATCAGCAAAACCGATATGCAAATTCTTTACATTTGCTATAATTTATTAACCCATATTATCAGTACTTTTTCCTTTCGCCCTCTTCATAAATACCTTAAATTATGGCTGGTCCTAAAGGTTCAAAATACTACGATATCTTCCTCCGTCACCAGGTTGAGTTGGTAACAGGCGAAGAGATCCTTATCAGCGAGGAGGGATTCAGGCTGCTTTTAGCCCTGGTAAAGGATCTATCAATAGTTGCCGCTGCAAAGGAGATCGGGATAAGCTACAGGAAGGCCTGGGGAATGATCCGCTCGATTGAATCTAACTTCGGCTTTTCTCTCGTGGGAAGAAGAAGGGGAGGCAAAGCCGGAGGAAGGACTACATTCACCCCTGAGGGGAAAGCGCTTATGGATGCTTACAGAAACCTTATTTGCGAACTGGAATCTTCAGATAAAGAGATTGTGAGGACGTTCTTCAGACGATTAAATCAGCTGGAAGCTGAAAGATAAAAGACAAAAGTAAAAAGATAAAAGTAAGGTGATGAGAAGACTAATCTGTTTATTGATCGCAGGATCTCTGCAAATTTCGGGATTGGTAATGGCACAATCATCGAAGCAGAAAGAGGTTATAATTTTTCATGCAGGGAGCCTTTCAGTTCCGTTTAAGCAGCTGGCGGCTGAGTATGAGAAGCGTAACCCTGATGTGAAAATACTCATGGAGCCTGCAGGGAGCCTTGTCTGCGCCAGGAAGGTCACAGAGCTTAAAAAACCATGCGATATTGTTGCTTCCTCCGATTATTTTGTCATAAATGAACTGCTTATACCAAATTACGCATCCTGGGGGATCAAATTTGCTGCAAATGAGATCGTCATTGCTTTTACCAATAAAGCAAAATATTCTTCAACTATCGATTCATCAAACTGGAAAGAGATACTTCTTAAGAAGGATGTGATCTTCGGAAGATCCGATCCAAACGCAGATCCTTGCGGCTATAGAACGGTCTTTACTTTTCTTCTTGCAGAGAAATATTTTAAGATCCCTGGACTGGCAGATAAGTTACTTTCAAAAGACACTGAATATATGCGTCCCAAAGAGGTTGACCTTGTTGCCCTTATCGAATCAAATGCAATAGATTATATGTTTCAGTATAAATCAGTTGCTCTCCAGCATGATCTTAAATACATTGAACTTCCTTCTCACCTGAACCTGTCAAGCCCCTACTTAAATGATTACTATCATTTGGTTTCCACTGAGGTCACCGGGAATACTCCGGGGAGTAAAATGAAGGTAACAGGTGACTATATAAATTACAGCCTTACAGTTTTAAATGATGCACCGGATAAAGCGGAGGCGTTGAAATTTGTTGAATTCCTCCTTAGTCAGGATGGCAGGAGTATATTCAGAAAAAACGGTCAGAATCCGCTTGTCCCCGTTTCATCAGAACAGTCAGATAAAATACCTGATCAGCTGCAGAAATATCTAAAAAAATAACCTGATGAGATGGTAGAAAAGAGCTTGTTTAATTGGATATTCCTTTTTCTTTCTGCGATGGTGCTTCTTTTTATTATCGCACCGTTAGCCGGAATGTTCATTCATACAGGAGCAAAGGAGTTTTTTGAGACAGCAGCCGATAAGGAGGTCCATAGCAGCATCTGGCTTACACTCTGGGTTGCCTTTGCCGGTACATTTGTTTTTGCTATAGGAGGAGTACCCCTCGCATGGCTTCTTGCGAGAAAAAAATTTCAAGGCAAAAGCATTGTCCAGGGAATAATTGACCTT
>JBBIIS010000133.1:3518-8534 GCA_037446375.1 Bacteroidota bacterium
CCACCTGCACAATATCTGACCTTCCTGTTGTTCTTCCGCATACAGCAGCCGGCATAGCATTGCTTGGATTTATTTCACGTGATGGATTACTGGGGAAAGCAGCCTCAGTATTCGGACTGAACCTTGTAAATCATCCCGGAGGCATAGCAATAGCAATGGCATTTGTAAGTCTGCCATTTCTTATAAACTCGGCACGCGACGGATTTGCATCTGTACCGGAGCGCCTCGAAAAGGCTGCTCTTAATCTTGGTGCAAGTCAGACAAGGGTCTTTTTTACTATTTCATTGCCTCTTGCCTGGAGAAGCATAATATCCGGCTTTGTAATGATGTTTGCCAGGGGAATGAGCGAATTCGGAGCTGTTGTGATTATAGCATATCATCCAATGGTTGCGCCGGTTCTGATCTATGAAAGGTTCAGCTCATTCGGCCTGAACTACGCCCGTCCTACAGCTGTTCTCTTCATACTGGTGGCACTAATTGTATTCATCTCTTTACGCCTGCTTTCGATCAGGCGCAGGGAGAAACCTTTTGTACCTGATGCTGAAACTTACTGATATAAATAAGAAACTGGGCGATTTCGCACTTTCCGCGATCAGCCTTTCGATACCCGAGGGTCAGTACTATGTTTTGCTGGGCCGGTCAGGAGCAGGGAAGACCCAGCTTCTCGAACTCATAGCCGGACTTGAGAAACCTGATTCCGGAACTATTTTACTCGACAACGAGGATATAACACACAGAAAGATACAGGAAAGGAAGATTGGTATAGTCTTTCAGGATTACGCCATTTTTCCGCATCTGACTGTTTTCGAAAATATTGCATACCCCCTGAGATCCAGGAAGATCGACAAGGAAATAATAAATACGAAAGTATCCGCAGTTGCAAGACAGATGAATATTTCCCATCTTCTTTCAAGGACAACTGAAAATCTTTCAGGCGGCGAAAATCAGCGTATCGCCCTTGCCCGAACTCTGATAACCTCTCCCAGACTATTGCTTCTTGATGAGCCCCTATCCTCACTTGATGCTTCACTCCGTGATGAAATGAAAAGGGTGCTCAGGCATCTGAATCGGGAAGGTCAGACCATTATTCATGTTACCCACGATTACAGCGACGCTGTCAGCCTTGCACAGAGAGTTGGGGTGATACACAATGGAAGAATTATCCAGGAAGGCAGGGTTGATGATGTATTCAACAAGCCGGTGAACAGGTTCGTTGCAAGGTATGCGGGGATGAAGAATTTCTTCAGATTAAGGGTTATGAAAGAAGATGGTGTTGTCAGGGCCTTTACATCAAATAACCTTGAGCTAAGGATCCCTGAGAGCGGGATCATGGGAGATTGTCTTGCCGTTATGAAAAGCAGGGATATTAAATTAAGCCTGGATAAACCCTCTGAGAACGGGCATAATATAATTAAAGGAAAGGTTGATGAAATAATACGGTCGGAGTATGGCATGGAGGTTTTGGTAGAGGCCGGAGATCTTTTCCATACCGAAATTTCTTCAGGGGAATTTGAGGCGCTATGTCTTAAGGAAAATGGTGAGGTCTGGATGAGCTTTTCTCCCGCGGTAATGGTCTTACTTGGAACAGGACAGGCAGATTAGAATATTTTTTTTTTTAAGGCGATTTTTTATGATAACACTGGAGAAAGCATTTGAAATTGTGATGGGTGTCAGTTCACGAACCGGCATTGAGACTATTTCTTTCAGGGATGCTTCCGGAAGGATACTTGCTGCCGATGTCAGGAGCGATATGGATATGCCTCCTTTCAACAGGGCCGCCGTTGACGGTTATGCATGCAGGAGGTCAGATCTTGATTCCGAACTTGCAATAACCGAAGTGATAAGGGCAGGCAGAGAGCCACTTAAGAAAATTGAAAAAGATCTATGCTCCAAAATAATGACGGGAGCTATTATACCTGAAGGCGCTGATTTTGTCTTTATGGTTGAGGATTCAAAAATACTTCCCTCAGGGAAAGTAATCTATAACGGTAAGCCCCTGAAGCCAAACATGTCACATAAAGGAGAGGATGTTAAGACCGGTGATATAGTCCTGAGAAAGGGAAAGTTGCTTAAGCCGCAGGATATTGCCGTTCTTGCAGCCGTAGGATGTGTGAGTGTAAAAGTTTCAGAGAAGGTCAGGATAGCGGTACTCAGCACCGGCGACGAGCTTGTTGAGCCGGGAGAGAAACCAGGGATATCAAAGATCAGGAACTCAAACTCATTTCAGCTTATTGCACAGGCTGAGAGGAGCGGCGCTTCAGCAAAATATTATGGAATTGCTCCCGATGATGAGGGAAAGACCTACGATCTTATTGTCAGGGCTATTAACGAAAGCGATATTACCATCCTTACAGGCGGTGTATCGATGGGTGATTATGATTTTGTTCCGGTTGTATTGAAAAA
Source organism: Bacteroidota bacterium (assembly GCA_037446375.1). Lineage (GTDB taxonomy): Bacteria > Bacteroidota > Bacteroidia > Bacteroidales > VadinHA17 > LD21. The sequence continues at coordinate 5,922 of JBBIIS010000133.1, forward strand.
GGCAGGAGTGGAAATACTCTTCGATCAGGTGAATGTTCAGCCCGGAAAACCGACAACTTTCGGCATTCATCCCGGATGCGTAGTTTTCGGGTTACCAGGAAATCCGGTTTCTGCCTTCACTCAGTTCGAGACACTTGTAAGGCCCCTTATTTATAAAATGATGGGGCATAACTGGAAGCCGTATGAAAAACATCTTCCAATGGCGGTCAACTATGAAAGAAAGCAATCTGTAAGGGTCGCGTGGCTGCCAGTTATGATAAATGAGAAAAATGAAGTTGTCCCGGTTGAGTATCACGGGTCGGCCCACATTGCAGCATTCCCATATGCCGACGGGATTGTCAGGATGGATGCGGGTAAAAATATATTAAAGAAAAGGGAAGTTGTAGTTGTACGACAAATTTAACAGAAGGATTAACTACCTGAGAATATCGGTAACCGACAGATGCAATCTGAGGTGCAGGTACTGCATGCCCGAAAGCGGAATCACACTGCTAAACCATACTGATATACTCTCTTATGTTGAGATAGCAGAGTTTACCCGCATGGCTGTCGCACATGGCATTACAAAGGTGAGGCTTACCGGCGGTGAGCCGCTCGTAAGAAAGGGTATCGTAGATCTGGTTTCAATGCTTTCAGCTATCAGCGGGATCGAAGATCTTTCAATGACAACCAACGGCATATTATTAAAGGAGTATGCAACTGGTCTGAAAGCTGCAGGCCTCCACAGGGTGAATATCAGCCTTGATACGGTCGATAAGGAGCGGTTTGAAATAATTACCAGGCACGGCTCCCTCGATGATGTGCTGGAAGGGATTTCAGCAGCTCTGGAAGCCGGACTTGCTCCGGTGAAGATAAACTGCGTTGTGAAGGAATCTGCAAGAGAGACAGATGCACTTGGAGTTGCTGAGTTCTGCAGAAAAATGAACCTGGAGATCAGATATATCCGCCAGATGGATCTTGTAAACGGACATTTTTACATAGTAGACGGCGGAACGGGAGGGGATTGTGCGGCATGCAACAGGCTGAGACTTACTTCTGATGGCAGGCTTAAGCCCTGTCTTTTCAACGACCTTGAGTTCGATATCAGAAAAATAGGCTACGAAGAGGCAATAAGGCTCGCATCGGAGCAGAAGCCCGGGTGCGGCACGCAGAATAAAACAGGCAGATTCTACAATATCGGAGGTTGAACAGGAAGTATCTCTGCGTCCTTCGCGTAATCCCGACGGGACTGTGCTCTCTGCGGTTAAGATAATAATTTAATAAAATATCTAAATAGAAAAGAATGGGCAAGCTTACACATACAGACGAAAAGGGCAAGGCAGCAATGGTAGATATCGGTGGCAAGGAGATCCAGCACAGGATAGCAAGGGCCAGCGGATCAATTTCACTTAACGATGAAACGTGCACTTTGATAAAAGAGAACCTTATCAAAAAGGGAGATGTCCTCTCAACGGCCCAGATAGCCGGAATACAGGCTGCAAAGCTTACAGCATCGCTTATTCCGCTTTGTCATAACATATCCCTTGAAAAAGTATCTGTAAAACTCACCCTTACTGACGTGGGGGTGACAGCGGAAAGTGAAGTAACATGTACCGGGAAAACCGGTGTCGAGATGGAGGCATTAACCGGCGTCAGTGTTGCTCTCCTGACGGTTTATGATATGTGCAAGGCTGTTGACAAAAAGATGGTTTTAAGCGATATAACACTTATCGAAAAAATAAAGCAATGAAACTGCCTGAAAAATATAAAGTGGTTGTAATTACGCTCAGCGACAGGGCATTCAAAGGAGAATATCCCGACCTGAGCGGACCAAGAATAAAGGAGATTGCTTCGGAATTCTTTAATGCTCTGAATGCTGGTTGTTCCGTAGAAAACATTCTCATACCTGATGATGCCGCTCTTTTGAAACAAGAGATACTTAAAGCCTCAAAAGTTTCCGATGTCATTTTCACCACAGGCGGTACAGGTATCGGACCAAGGGATATTACAGTTGAGACGGTCAGGCCGCTGCTTACAAAAGAGATACCCGGAATTATGGAATTCATAAGGGTTAAATATGGCGCCGAAAAGCCAAACGCACTTCTAAGCTGCGGTGTTGCAGGACTGACCGGCAACTGTCTAATCTATACTCTTCCCGGGTCAGTAAAGGCTGTGGATGAATACATGGCAGAAATTGTTAAAACCATGCAGCATACTTTCCTGATGCTCTATGGAATAGATAAGCACAAAGGCTAATTGCTGTCCTGCCTGGATGATTTTGCAACAGCAGTCGCAATGATCCTGTCGTAGCGGTCCTTCGGGCTCCTGTAATATACAAGTATCAGGTAATCATTTTCAGTCTCATAATGGCTCCCCTCGAAGAATGAGGGCTCGCCTGATGTTTCGCCATTTTTTACGAAAATATATTCATAGTTGTACCAGCCCTGCTTCAGAAGCATCGAACACTCATATTCACCCTTATCCTGGCTGTAGATCATTTTGTTGACTGATGTAAAGGCCCAGTTTGCCAGTTCGCCTGAGACATACATTTCACCCCCTTCGACCTTGTTTTTTGAAGGAAGTGTAAAATATATGTAGACATAATCAGCATCGGTGTCCATGTTCTTACCCTCT
>JBBIIS010000134.1:0-8501 GCA_037446375.1 Bacteroidota bacterium
GATCTTCGACGACAGTAACGGCGTAATGAACCTCTCGGTCAGGGATATTAAGGGAGAGGTGATGGTTGTAAGCCAGTTCACCCTGCATGCCCTTACAAAAAAGGGAAACAGGCCGTCGTACATAAAGGCAGCCCCCCCTGAAAAAGCAATCCCGGTCTATGAAATATTTGTCTCACGGCTGTCTGAATTGCTGGGTAAAAAAATTGGTACAGGAGAGTTTGGTGCAATGATGTCGGTTGAATTAGTAAACGACGGTCCCGTAACAATAATGATTGACACTAAAAACAGGGAGTGATCAAGCCGACTTTATTTTCTGCCAAGCCATAAAAGGCTGTTTATTACAAGCTTATCCTGAAATTCATTCCCAAACGTACTGGAGAGCTCCCTGTTTGTCTTTCCCTCATAGTCGATATCGTTATGACCCATATTAAGATATATCATCCTGTAATTCTTGTTTGTCCAGACAACCGGATAGTATCCGCTGTGCCAGATCTCATAAAGCTTTGGGCCTGTCCCCAGGGGGTAACTTGAGGAATCTATTGAAAGAAGGATAGTTATATCTTTGTTCATCCTCAGATCATTCTGCCATCTGTACCATTCATTTGGTGAAGCTTTAAATGTATCCGGAAGATGTTTCACCGGTGCGAGGTCGTGCTTTTCAACCCTCAGTATTGCTGATGTCGGTCTCCATGTGTTGCTCTTATACTGTCCGGAACCAAGAAAAACATTGTGGTACCAGTCCCAGTTCTGAGGAAACGCGGACGGGGTAAGTGCAAATGCTGAAAAATGAAAGCCCATCCAGCCACCTCCTTTTTCCATATAATCCATAAAAGCGTTTCGCTGGTAGGATGAATCAGGCCTTGAATCGAGGAATATCACCACCTGGTATTTTGAGAGGAATTTTGAATTAAGATCATCCCAATTATATGTGGAGTCATAGATGAAATTGTACTTTTTCCCCATCTCGGGGAACCACCTGTTAGCCTCATGGATAAAGCTCCTGTGGCCCAGATCGTCAGATTCGCCGCTTCCGCAAAAGGCAATAACATTGAAAGCGGGCTTGCGGCCGCTTATTGAGACACACTCAAATGAAAGGCATATCAGAAGACAGATAATGAACCCAATAACATAATAATATATTCTTTTCATACAAATTCGATTTTTCAATTTAAAAGTAAACATTTAACCGCAGAGTTCGCATAGGGATTTCATGGAAAATATTTACTCTGCACCCTTTGCTGAAAATTCTTCGCATTCTCTGCCTTTAATGGATTTTTTTTCTGAGGAGTTATATCTTTTTCTATCTTCGTGGATAACATAAAAGTATATATGAAAAACAGATCAGTCAGGTTTTTTATTCCTTTGCTTATCGCCTCTCTTTCTTTTCTGAACGGGAATGCACAGGAACCCTCAATTCTCAATAAATTTAATACCTCAGTTCTCGGACAGAATGTATTTGTATTTGACCCCGGGATGAACATGAAAGAGATCCAGGCCGTTATTGATACGATCTTTCTGAGACAGACCGGGAGAAAGGGTGAGTTTACAGGCAATCGCTACGCGCTGCTTTTCATGCCGGGCAGATACGATCTCGATGTAAGGGTTGATTACTATATGCAGATACTTGGACTGGGAACATCGCCTGATGATGTTGTAATTCATGGAGCGGTCAGGTCAAATACGACCATGTGGAACAGCGTACTCTGCAATTTCTGGAGGGCGGTCGAGAACCTGACAATTGAACCGGTAAGGGACACAATGATCTGGGGCGTATCCCAGGCATCGCCCATGAGGAGAGTTCATGTAAAAGGTAATCTCCAGCTATTTGATAAAGGATACGCGAGCGGCGGCTTCCTGTCCGATTCAAAAATTGACGGTACAGTAAACTCGGGTCCGCAGCAGCAGTGGTTCACAAGAAACAGTAATATGGGGAAATGGATCGGCTCAAACTGGAACATGATGTTTGTAGGGGTCAACGGAGCGCCTGCCCAGAACTGGCCTGATGGAGCCTATACTACAATACCTGTTACCCCGCTGGTACGGGAAAAGCCGTATCTTATATCTGACGAAAAGGGGTTCAGCGTAAAAATCCCCCAGCTTAAGTCTAACAGCTCCGGACCCGGCTGGCTGAATGGAAGCAGCAGCGACAAAACAATCGGGATGGAGATATTTTATATTACTGATCCTGTAAAAGATAACTCTGAAACTATCAATTCAGCGCTTGCAAAAGGGAAAAACATTCTCTTTACGCCAGGGAGGTATCTGCTCGCTAAGAGTATCCTGATAAACAGACCCGGAACTGTTGTGATGGGCATAGGAATGGCTACACTTATCCCTGAAAGCGGGAATGCAGCGGTTGAGATCTCGGATGTTGACGGAGTAACTGTATGCGGACTTACAATTGATGCAGGCAGTAAATTCTCTCCGGTACTTTTCAGGGCCGGGGAGCCGGGTTCTAAAAAATCACATGCACAGGATCCACTTTTTCTTTTTGACCTCTTCTTCAGGGTAGGCGGACCGGCACAGGGATCAGCATCGGCATGCCTTGAGATAAACAGCTTTGACGCCGTCATTGATCATACATGGCTCTGGAGGGCTGACCATGGCAACGGAGTTGGCTGGGAAAAGAACAGATGCGCGAACGGACTTATTGTAAACGGGGATAATGTAATTGTTTATGGCCTGTTCAATGAGCATTTCCAGGAGTACCAGACACTCTGGAACGGTAATAACGGCAAAGTATATTTCTACCAGAGCGAGATGCCCTATGATCCGCCGGCGGTCTCAGCATGGCAGCACAACGGAGTAAACGGGTATGCATCTTATAAAGTCGCGGATAAAGTCAGGTCGCATGAGGCATGGGGACTTGGAATATACAATGTTTTTTATGACGCCCCGGTAATCGTTGATAATGCGATCGAAACACCAGCCTCTCTTGAGGATAGTATCCATAACAAGATTATCTATTGGCTGAACGGGAACAGGGAGAGCATTGTGAAGAGCATCATCAATGGCAAGGGCGGAGCTGTTAATAAGGATAAAAGGAAAGCTGTTATGAAATAGGTCCTGCAGTCCTGCGGTCCTGCGGTCTTTCGGTCTTTCGGTCCTGCGGATCCGGGAAATATAAAAAATTAAAATATGAACAGACTAAACACTCTGGGGATCGGGCCAAAGATAGCAGCCAGCCTGATGCCATGGCTGGCAATATCGATAGCCCACAGATTTTGGAAACCGACCCTTTTCAGGTACTCCGCCGAAAGGCCGGAACTTCTATTTTACATTGGGGCAGTCCTTCTGGCAGTAGGGCTGGTCTCCTATGTCTTAACTGTCAGGATATTGCTGAAAGGGCTCAGAGAGACAAAACTTATGACTTCGGGGCCATACAGGATCTGCCAGAATCCTCTCTATGCTACAATTTGTCTGCTGATCATCCCGGCCCTCTCATTACTCCTTAATTCGTGGCTTATCCTTACAGCGAGCGCTGTCGTCTATATTCTTTTCAGGTTAAATATTAAAAGTGAATATGCCGAACTTGAGAAGTTCTTTGGAGAGGAGTATATAAATTACAAAAAAACCACTCCGGAGTTTTTCCCGTTTTAATCTTTTTCCGAACTGCCTCTGCGAAGTCACTGTGAGTGAGCGATCGTAACTTTGTACGGTTGTTTCACTCCTCCGTTCTACCCGTACAACTGTTCAGAACTGTGATTCACCAACCAAATTCAACCGTTTACCGATAAAGTTTTTATTATACTTTATGTTGATAGTAAATTTGTCGGTAATATAAATAACCCTCAAAAATCAATTATGATGAAAAAGAATTTTTTATTGCTTCCAGCATTAATTCTATGCGTTTCGGCCATTGCACAGAACACCGTCAGCCTTAAAATGAATCCCGAGAAAAACAAGGTTTACCGGTTCAGCGCTACTTCGGACCAGATTATTCTGCAGACAATAAACGGGAATCAGCAGACAATCGAGTCAAATGCCAACAGTGCAATTTCTGTTAAAATGGTTGACTTGACCCCGGCCTTCCTGATAGCTGAGATTCATTTCGATACTCTCTCCGTAAAAACAAATACAATGGGGAAAACAATAAATATGTCCTCAAAATCCGAGGGTAATATCCAGTCAAAAGAGGTAGCCGATATCATGTCTTATGCCAGGAACAGACTATGTAAGAACCCGCTTTATGCAAAAATGGATTTTACAGGCAAGATCATCGACATTGTGAATTCGAAAATGATCTCGGACATGATCATGAAAGATACCAGTTCCATGACCGTTACCGGAGCAATAGGCGCCGGAATAAAAGCCCAGATGCAAAATCTTGTAAGCAGCGATAATATGAAGACTATGATTGAAATGTTCACATATTTCCTGCCTGGCAAAGAGATATCAAAAGGGGAAAGCTGGACGTCAACGGTTACCTCCAACTCAGGAGGATTGTCTCTTGATATCATCACAAATTACCATCTCGACGGTATAAGCGGAAACATTGCAAGCATTACTGCCGAATCGAATATCAAAACATCAGCCAATGCAGCCCCAATGCTTCAGGGTGGCGCCACGATAACCTACGATGATATAAAAGGGCTGAGCAAGAGTACTCTTGCAATAGAAATCAGCACCGGATTAATTGTTGAAGAGAATTCAAAGACACATATAGCTGGTAATCTGGGACTTTCTATGCCAGGCATGACAATGCAGATTCCAATGGACATAAACAGTGATTCAAAGGTCGTTGCAATAAAGTAATATGATTTTATAAAGCCATGAAAAAGAAAATTTTCGGATTACTTCTTGTAATTTCCATAACTTGCCAGGCACAAAATATTAAGGGCAAGGTTTGCCTTGAAAAGGATAAATCACCTGTGCCATTTGCTACGGTCGGACTTCTTCATATGCCTGATTCGGCTGTAGTTACCGGTGTTATTACACTGACCGACGGTGTTTACACTTTTGAAAAAGTGAAACCAGGCAATTACTACCTGCAGGTCCGCTTCGTAGGATTCCAGACAAACGGGAAACCTGTTAATGTCGAGGCAGGCAAAAGCGAAATTGCGGTTGATACAATCTTATTAGCGGAGACAACAACAAGCCTGGGTGAGGTAACTGTTGTCGGTGAACGCATTAAAGGGAAGGAGATGGTCGATCGCACAGTTTATGCCATTCCTCCTGTAATAGCAAAAACCTCCGTTACAGGCTATGATCTTTTAAAGAAAATTCCACAGGTTAATGTCGATTTTCAGAATAATATCACCCTTAACGGCAGCAGCAATTTTATTATCCAGGTTGATGGCCGGCAGCGCGACAGGGAATATCTTGCAAAGCTCCTTCCGGGTGATATTCAGAGCATTGAAATCATCAGTAATCCCTCCGGTAAATATGAGGGAAATATCGATGGCGTCATAAATATTATTCTTAAGAAAGAGGCCAGATATGGCATGAGCGGAAATGCAGCCCTGCAGATCAAGCCCTTCAACAGGCCAACAACGGCCGCTTCAGGAAGTCTTGACTATTCAGCAGGAAAAATAACATTCTATGTAACAGGGTTTACTTTTATTCAAAACCTTAAAATCAATTCATGGAATGAAGGCCGTTTCTTAAGCAACGACTCAGCCACAAGCCTTATGGGTTCAGGAAAGATAAAAATTTCCAACTCTGCACTTAATGCCGGCTTCGATTATTACATGAACGATAAGAATAATCTCAGTTTCAACGTAAGCTACAAGCCGATTGGCCAGGATATTAATATACTGAGTGAAACTCTTCTTTCAAAAGCCAGCCTGCCGCTTGGGAATATTTCCTCAGTAACAGTTGAAAATCTTCATAGTGATGAAACCAATCTCTCGCTTTATTATAAAAAATCATTTGACAAGGCCATACAGGAGTTCAACGCAGAGGTTAACTATTACTGGTTCAACTCAAATTCAACAAATGATTTTAAAAACACCCGTTACCCTTACGAAAGCGATTCCGTTCTGAGTACTTATTCAAGGCTTGAAGTTAACCTGAACCAGAGAAACTATCTCTCTACAAAGCTCAATTATGTTCAGCCTATAGGGATGAATGCAAAGCTTGAGGCAGGCTATCAGCTTTATTACCAGGAGATGAAATACGATTTCAACATCGATAACGATGCGAATTCAAATCTTTTCAAGTACCAGGAATTCAGGAATTCTGTTTACGGCGGACTCACATTTAACCTGAAGAAGGTTGGTATGCAGGCCATGGTAAGGGTTGAAAACAGTGAGATAAAGGCTGATTCCGTTACAAATCCCAATTATACCTGCATTTTACCTTCTGTCAATCTCCAGTATAAGTTTTCAGCTTCTCATAACCTGAAATTTACTTATAACCGCAGAATAAACAGGCCGGACATCTATGTTATGAACCCTTATTACAAGATTGACCAGAACTATAATGTGAGCCAGGGCAACCCCAATCTTAAACCCGATTACCGCGACAGGCTGCAGCTGACTTACACATGGAATTTCGGCAGCAATTACTTCTCACCTTTTGTCTATCATGAATTATTTACAGATAAGATCGGGACAGAGTTTCAGATAATCAAGAATCCTGTTACAAATGCTCTGGCCACCCTGACGAAGCCTTATAACCTTCTCAGCGGGTATGAAACGGGAGGCGGTGTAAATGCTATGCTCTGGTATGTGAATATAAGCGCCCGCATTTTCAAGGGGCATTACAATGAGTATAACGGTCAGACCTTCGTCATTCCCTCTGTAGATTATTTCTCGTACAGTATAACAAGCTACGCCTTCTATAACTTTACAAAGAGCAAGAAGACCACCGCGTTTGCATTCATTCAATATAACGGAGTAAATCAGAACGCCCAGAGTAAAACCTATTCAATGCCATTCTATGGCTTCGGCGGCCAGCAGCAGCTCAAAAACCACAGCTTCGGAATATTCTGGTTGCTGCCATTATCAACAAATGTCATTCTATCGAGAACTGTAACAGAGACACCTTTTTATACCTCGACAAATAAAGTAGGCTTTAATGTTGCCAATTATATTCAATTCTCCTATTCCTACAAATTCAACAAGGGGAGAAATGTAAAGAAACTTAACAGGAATATAGATATTGAGAGCGATAGTAAAAGTCAGGCAATCGGAAAATGATTTTTTATGAAATCCATGGAGAATAATTCTCAGCCAGGTCAACAGAAGCCAGTCCGGCTATGGCCTGGCATTGCCATTGTTATAATTCAGTGGCTTTTAAGATTTATCGTTCCGGACCTTTTTCCCGGGGCATTAGTTGCCGGAGCTTTTAGCGGAATTATTGGAGGAATTACCATTGTCATCTGGTGGCTCTTTTTCAGCAGGGCTCCGCGTTTTGAATGCTTGAGTGCCGTTCCCCTGACGATTGCTGGACTTTTTCTGACTTCGCAGATCATAGATAAATCGCTTGCGACAGCGATGATGGGTAAGATGTTCCCTGTCTTCTCAATCCCTGTAATGAGCCTTGCTTTTGTTGCCTGGGCAGTCGTCAGTTCACATCTGACAGCTAAGCTGAGTCGGATAAGCATGATAGCAACGATCCTGGCTGCCTCCGGATTCTGGGCACTTCTGCGTACCAACGGGATGGATAGCGAAGCCCATCCGGACTTCACCTGGAGATGGGCCACTACAACTGAGGAAAGGCTCCTTGCACATTCCGGGGTAATTAAAACTGCTGCAATCTCTGACTCCTCGGACCCGGGTCAGCTGAGACCCTACTTTAACGACTTCATTATACACAATGAAGATGCCTTCGGATTTGATGGGCCGTATCTGACATGCATAGACATCGAAAAAGGCACCCGGAAATGGAAAGAAGAACGCTTGGAGAACTCATCCTCCTTGCCGATCAGGATCTGTTTCTGGTGCTTTCCGAAAAGGGTTAGCTGGCTCTTGTAAGCGCAAAGCCTGAAAAATTCAAAGAGTTTGCACGGATCCAGACTATAAAAGGCAAAACATGGAATCATCCAGCACTGGCAGGTAATATACTTCTGGTACGAAACAGTGATGAGATGGCTGCATTCAGACTGCCGGCAGGATCTCACTGAAACCGGCCTCTGATCAAATTCAATTTAGAATCTCCTGCGGAATTTTTATTAAATTGCCCTGATATACTATTGAATTAAAGATATCGGAATGAAGAAGTATTTTATCCCTCTGGGAGCTGTTCAGCTGATAACCGCAATAGGTGCAATACCTGCGGGTCTGCTTTTTGCTCTTGATCCCTCCGGGGCCCGCATGGGTACAACAACCGCAATGATAGCAAACTCACCCTTTCATTCCTTTCTGATACCGGGCCTCTTCCTGCTGTTAGTAAATGGTATCGGGAATGCCACCGGAGCTTTTCTCTCCTTTACAGGGAAGAAAAACGCCGGGGAAACCGGCCTTCTGCTGGGAATTATTCTTTGCCTCTGGATAACAATCCAGGTGTTCTGGATCGGGCTCACAAGCTTCCTGCAACCCGCATTCATGCTGGCAGGA
>JBBIIS010000135.1:0-8494 GCA_037446375.1 Bacteroidota bacterium
GCAGGCCTCTCATTAAAATAGTCCCTTGTACCATAACTGTTTGTAAGCACGATCGGTTCAAAGGTGAAGCAGGTAAATTTGATGTTGCCCTTTTCTCCGAATATCTCAATAACATCTGTATTGTTGACCTGTGACATGCTGAAACACCACGAGCCGGTGAGCGCGACATTATTACGGAAGAGAAGCTCTGCGGAGACAAAATCCTCGGCTTTATAGTGCCTTCCATGGTTCAGGACTATAGACTTTATCTTTTCAACTGGTCCGAAAAGAAAATCCATATAATCGAGCTGATGTGATGCAAGATCAAAGAAATGCCCTCCGCCGGAAATTTCCGGATCCACCCTCCACGGAAGCTTTCCGCAGATCTCATCATCCGATGGCGCTTTAAAAAGCTTCAGATTGACATGGCATACCTTTCCTATAGTTCCACTTTCTATCAGTTCCTGAACCTTTAGGAAGCCCGGAAGGGTTCTTCTGTAGTAAGCGACAAAGACAGGCGGCTTCATTTATAATTTTGCACTCCTCAAAGTTGAGAGCCATAGGTTTCTCTATATAAACAGGCTTTCCGGCATCAATTGACTGAAGCGCATATTCCCTGTGACTTCCGGGAGGGGTTGCCACATAAATGGCATTGACCTCGGGATCGTTTATAAGGTCTGAAGCATTGGTGTAGACTCTGGGAACATTATGTCGTTTTGCATAATCTTCAGCAAGCGCCCTGTTTCTCCTCATTACGGCAAGGAGCCTTGAGTCGGGAACCATGTTAAAGGCAGGACCGCTCTTTACCTCAGTTACGTTGCCGCAGCCGATTATCCCCCAGTTTATCATAATGTTTTGTCAGTTGTGTATCCTTTCATCCGATGCCCATAATCCTGTAGCCGGGTTTGAGATGAAGAATATCTCCTCTCCGTCAGCCATTTTGTTGTAGCCCTCTTTTAGCTTCTCAGGATCGTATCGTTTTATGGCTTCATTAAGCGAGGCATATCTGTAATTCACTGATTCAATCTCATCTCTTGTAAGGGATCCGGGGCAGTAGGTGACAGTGAATCTACCCTCAGTACTTCCGTGTATCAGATGAGCTGCTGCACTCAGGTTATCCCTTAGTTCTCTTTCAGTCTCAACAGATTTCAGTGTTGCCGGGGTTCCCCTGTAGCCATATTTTCTGATTAGCCTGTCGATCTCTTTATCCTCACCAAACTCCTTCAGACCCGGTGCAAGTACTTTAAGTGAACCATTATCGGCTATTGCCATTCTTGTCCTGTAAATACTCTTATTGCCAAGCCAGGTGCTCCTGTATTCAGAGGGGTCGAGCCAGACAACAACATTTTTAAGAGGCTTATCTACAACTGTGAAATTCACTTTTAGCGAAAGATGAGCTGCAAGCCTGAAAACATCATCGTTATCGCCGATGAATAATCCCCTTTTCACGAGGCTGCCTGTTTCATTCCGGCCTATTACGGTATGTATATATACGATCGGAAGATCCTTCAGATATAGGGATGAAGCATAATTCAGAAGCTGTCTTACCGGATTATCTGCCTTGCCCATTATCCGCTCCATTCCGTAAACAGCACCCAGAAAATGGCTTTTATTTATCGACTCTGCACCTCCTGTTCCAATGAGGATGTTCTTATTGTAATTTGCCATCCCCATCACCTCATGAGGCACAACCTGCCCGACGGAAAGGATCAGGTCGTGCCCGCCCTTGCTTATGAGCCTGTTGATCTGGGCGGGCCATGGATAATCAAGGAGACCGTCAGTCAATGTAGAAATGTAATGAGAAGGGATAGTTCCGAGGGTGACTGCATTTTTCCTGAAATCATGAGTACGGAAAAGGTTTTTAGGAAGCCCGGGGAACATTTTTTCTGTCTCTGAGGATGTCATTGAAGAATGTGTGCCTGTCGCGGGAAGTATGTCCTTAAGGCTGCTTCCGTAGAATTCACTGATAAGGCTTGTTATTTCTCCGGCTCCGGAATGGAATCGTGTAAAATCCGGTGGTACAACAAGAACTCTTTTCCTCGGGCCGAGTTTCCCGAGAGCAGAAAAAATGGCCTTCCTGAGATCTTCCGGTCCAATCACACTTTTTTCCGATCCTGTCCCAAAATATATCATGACAGAAAGATACTCTGTTTTTTTGAAATCGCATTAAATCCTCTGACCTCATAGCACGATATAAATCTGATGGCTGATAGCTCGTAAGAAGAAAACCGGAGTCGCTATCAGTTATGAGCTAATCTACCTCTGGTGTTACTTTTTTATTCTTTGCTCTTTGCCCCTTTGGGCCGTTATGTCATTTCGCCATTGCGCCAATTTTTATACCCCTGAATAGGCGCTGAAGCCACCGTCGACTGGGATAACGATTCCTGTTATGAACTTTGCCCAGCCTGAAATAAGAAAAAGTACTGTTCCTGCCATCTCATCAGGAGTAGCGAACCTTCCCATTGGGGTATTTGCAATTACCTTTTTCCCACGTGCGGTAAGACTTCCATTTTTTTCGTCAGTCAGGAGGAACCTGTTCTGATCGGTAATAATAAAGCCTGGCGCTATTGCATTTACCCTGACTCCTGCAGGTGCAAAATGAACTGCCAGCCACTGTGTGAAGTTATTCACCGAAGCCTTCGCGGCTGAATATGCCGGTATCTTAGTGAGGGGCCTGAAGGAGTTCATAGATGAAATATTCACGATCGCTCCGCATTTTCTCCTGGTCATATCTGAGGCGAAAACCATTGTGGGTAGTAGGGTTCCCTTGAAATTCAATTCAAAAACTCTGTCAAAACCTTCAATTTTAAGTCCGAAGAAAGTACCCGACAGGTCTTCATCCTCCTTGCTGCTCATCTGTTCAACGCCGGTGGTTGCTTCGGGAGAATTACCCCCTGCACCATTGATAAGGATGTCTATGCTTCCCAGGGCCCTGTTGATCTCATCCTTTGCTGCCGTGAGTGATTTCTTATCAAGGACGCTGGCACAGATCCCGATCGACCTTGAGCCTGTTCCTCTTTCTATCACGGCAGCAAGCTCTGCAGCTCTCTCCTCTTTATAGTCAATGATAGCCGTTTTAACTCCGTTAGAAGCCAGCTTTCTTGCAATCTCTGAACAGAGTACCCCGGCACCGCCTGTAATGATGGCTACCTTATCCTTTAAATTGAGATCTTCCATTAATATTTATTTTTTGATATACTTTTTAAAGAATTTAACCGCAGAGGGTTCAGCGATCCCATTGGTAAGGATAGCACAGAGGTTGCAGAGCTATTATTTTACTGGCTCTGCAGAGTATCTCTGCCTTCTCAGCGGTAAAAAAAATCATTTTTTCAATTCAAATATTACTTATTAAATCCGAAATACTCCTTTGCATTTTTATATGAGATACCTTCAATTATATACTTCAGAAGCTCTTCCTCGTTTGGTATAAGCCCCTTATCGACCTCTTCGCCAATGAAATTGCAGGCAATTCTCCTGAAGTATTCATGGCGGGGGTAAGAGAGGAAGCTTCTCGAATCGGTTACCATTCCCACAAACCTGCTCAGGAGCCCGATTGATGAAATATCCCTGAGATTCTTTTCTATACCATTTTTCTGGTCCAGGAACCACCATGCTGCGCCATATTGTACCTTTCCCGGAACCGACCCATCATTAAAATTTCCGGCCATTGTCAGGATCATCTCATTATCGGCAGGATTAAGATTATACAGGATAGTTCTGGCAAGGTGATCGTCTTCATCAAGAGAACTTAGAAACATTGACACTCCTTCAGGGTTTATACTTCTTCCAATCGAATCCCAGCCTGTATCAGGTCCCATTTTTTTGTACATCCGCGCATTATTGTTTCTCAGTGCACCAATGTGAAGCTGCTGAACCCATCCCCTTCGGTAATTCATCCTGCAGAGTTCAGAAAGCACAAGTGTGACGAATCCCCTGCTTTCATCCTCCGAAATGCTTTTCCCTTTCATAAGCTTAAGAAAGGATTTGTTTACATCGCCCGGACTGGCAGGAAGATAGTGAAGATTGTCGAGGCCATGGTCGGAAAGACGGCATCCGTTTTGGTGAAAATATTCATGCCGCATCTCCAGGGCTTCCAGAAGGGAGACAATATTATTAATCTCATGGCCGCTTGCAAGCTCCAATTTCTTTATATAAGTGAAGAACTTCCCAGGTTCACTGGTTTTCAGCACATTGTCGGGTCGGAATGCAGGTAGCACAGGTATTTCAAATGAGCCCCTGATTATCCTGTGGAATGCCAGATCATCAACAGGGTCGTCAGTGGTGCATAGGCATTCAACATTCATTTTGCGTATCAGTGATCGCGTGCTGAATTCACTTGTCCTTAGCATTTCTGAGGCAACATTATAGATCCTTTCGGCGGTTCTTGCTGAAAGAAGATCAAAAAGGCCGAAATACCTTGCAAGCTCAAGGTGTGTCCAGTGAAAGAGCGGGTTTCCTGCCGTGAAAGGGACGCACTCCGCCCATTTAATGAACTTCTCCTGAGGCGATGCCAGTCCCGTGCAGTAATGCTCATCTGTGCCATTTATTCTCATGGCCCTCCATTTGTAATGATCGTCTTCAAGCCATGCCTGGGTAAGATTATCAAATCTTTTGTCGGCAGCAATAAAACCCGGCGAAAGGTGACAGTGAAAATCAATTATCGGCTGATCACTGGCATAATCGTGGAAAAGCTTTTCACCTGTTTTGCTGCTGAAGAGAAATCCAGGATTAATGAATGCTGCCATTTCTTCTGCATGTTAAAATTCATTTTTATTTACTCGTTCTTTATCAGAACCGGTTTCCCGAAGCCGATTCTGTCAAGTGGCTTAAGCTGCGTGGCTGCATCGCCGACAATAACATAATACATCTTATCCGGAACAATGTATTTGTCTGTTATAGCCTTATGCTCCTGAACAGTCATGTTCCTTACTATATCCTCCTCTCGTTTGATATAGTCATCAGGAAGGTTGAATCTGGATATATTGACAAGTACCTGGACGAGCTCTTCATTTGTTTCATAGTTCAGCGGATTTGACTTTATCATTGCATTTTTTATGAACTGAAGATCGGTTTCAGATATTCCATTCCTGTACTTTTCCATCTCATCCCTGAATATCCTCACTGATTCAAATGTAGCATCCGACCTTACCATCGAATATGCCATGAAAGGAGCCGGGGTTTTCATTTCACGGAAATAGCTTCCTGCTCCATAGGTATAGCCTTTTTCCTCCCTCAGTATCTGATTAAAGATGGAAGTGAATGATCCGCCAAGCTTGTAATTGACAAAATTCGCCTTGGCAAAATCAGGATGATTTCTGGGTATTGTGAGGGCCCCGATGTAAATAACGGATTGTCTTGAACCAGGAATATCGACAAAGCTTATTGTCGATTTCTCAGGTCCCGCCGGAACAGGATAGCTGTTAAGCTTTATAGCTGTCTTTTTCCACAATGTCTCAAGCGGCATAAGAGCTTCAATTGCCTGTTCCTTTGTGACATTTCCTACTATGTTTATCCTGGTAACGGATGGGGAGAGGTTCGTTTTATAGAAATTCTTCAGATCGTCTAGTGTTATCTTGTCGACAGATTCAATTGTTCCGATCGGAGGAGTTCCATATATATTATTATTCCCATAAATGAGCTTCGCAAAGGTGGTATATGCAACATATCGTGGCTGCGCTTTCATCTGAAGGATCTGGTTACGTGTTCTTGTCTTTGCAAGCAGAAACTCAGAGCTGTCCCATCGTGGCTCCAGAAGCATTTCACGGATAAGTGATACGGTTTTGCCAAAATTTCTTGAGAGTGTGTTGGAGTATACGGTAATATCTTCACTTTCTGCTCCGAAATTAATACCTGAACCAAGAAGTTCAATTGCCTCTTCAAGCTGCTCCGGGGTCTTCGTTCTTGTTCCCTGATTCAGCATACCAGCCGTCATGGTGGCAACACCAGGCAGGTCCAGCCTGTCCTGGCCCACACCTCCTTCAATTGACACATGTATTGTAACGAGCGGAAGTTCAGGATTAACTATTCCTGACACCTTGATGCCATTCGAAAGGGTAGCTTTCCATACTTCCGGGGTCTTGACAGCGGGCTGCGGACCAGCTTCCGGTTCTTTTGTGCGGTCGATAGCAGATGGTGTCTTTATAACCTTATCGTCGGCAGTCGCAGCTATTTCAACATGACTGGCTTCTTTAATATCCTCTTCCCGGATGCCTGCCGGTTCTGAACTGTCAGCTATCATATTTTTCTGACCTTTGGGTACAAAGCTTGTTACGATATGAGGCTTGTTCCGGATATAAGTATTATACACCCTTTTTACATCATCAATTGTTACAGCTTTAATATTAGCAAGATCTTTCTCAATGAATCCAGGATCCTTTAAAAAAGTATTATAAAAAGCCAGCTGTAGCGATTTTCCAAGGATATTATTTATCCTGTTATAGAAGCTTTTCTCCGAAGTAGCCTTAATCCTTTCGATATCATTATCAGTAATTCCGTTTTTCTCGAAGCGGTCGAAAGCTTCACTCACTCCGGCTTCTATCTCATTCAATGATCTTCCTTCATTTGCCCTTATAGTAATTGTAAATTCGCCTGCAAGCTCTGAAGAGCTGTTTCTGGCTGATGTACTTGATGTAAGGTTCTTCTCTTTAACAAGGACCTTGTACAATGGAGCTTTTTTCCCGCTTGAAAGAAGACTTGCCAGAAAATCGAGTGCGTATGAATCTTTCTCGTACTGCTGTGGCACGGGCCATACGAGATTTATTTCAGGAACATTGGCAAAATTATCTTCGTGATAAAGCCTGATAGTCTTGCCGAGCGATCCTATCATAGCCGTCCTGGCTGCTGCCTCTCCGTGAGCCTTTATCTCACCGAAATATTTATTTATGAGGACTTTTATTGAATCGGGATTAAAATCGCCTGAAAGAACTAGAGTAGCATTATTTGGCCCGTAATATTTTGAATAAAAATTCTTTACATCATCAAGTGAAGCATTTTTTATATCATTCATATCGCCTATCACATCCCAGTTGTATGGATGATTTGCAGGGTAGAGGTTCTTATAAATGAGATAATCTGTGAAACCGTAAGGTGCATTGTCGACACTCTGGCGCTTTTCATTCTGAACGACATTCTGCTGGATCGCCATAGCTCTTTTAGTTACTGAGTTGATGAAGAAACCCATCCTGTCTGATTCGATCCACAGGACCTTTTCAATGGCATTTTTTGGAAAGACCTCAAAATAGGTAGTCACATCACGTTCTGTAAATCCGTTATTGTTGCCACCGGCATTTTCAAGGATCTTGTCGAAGCTGCCCGAAGGTACATTCTCTGAACCGCCAAAGAGGAGATGTTCAAAAAGATGTGCAAATCCGGTCTTGCCGGGAACCTCCCTGCTTGAACCAACGTGGTACATTATTGCATATGATATTATCGGATCGGAGTGATCCTGATGCAGGACCACCTGCAAGCCGTTTGGCATGGTATATTTCTCAAAGGCAATTTTCAGCTTCTCCGTCTGAGGAGCCTGGGTGCATGCGGAGAATATTAAGGCAGATGACAGGATTATTGCATTCCTGATCTTTAAAATGGATCTGTTCATGATATTTGATTTAAAGTTGGATGTTCTGTTAATAAATCTGGTGATGCTAAATTAGGAATAAGTTAAATATCACCGTGAAGTATTTGGAAATATTAAAAGATTAAAACCTGAGACCGCCACCGGGGCACTACGACGTTTTTTGTAACTTGCCTTACAAATTTTTTAAATATGAAATGTAACTCAGCACCATCGCTCGCCTTTATATTAATCTTTAGCTTTTCACAATTTTCGAAGGGCCAGGCACCACAGAAGACACCATCTCCTTTATCACAGGAGATACCACTCCTTGCCTATCTCAGAAACAATACTAAAAATGACCTTACAAAAAATATACTCCCCTGGTGGAGCGTCAAAATGGTTGACAGGGTAAACGGGGGATTTTACGGCAGGATAGACTGTTACGATAAAGTATGGCCCGACGCCGATAAAGGTGGAATACTTAATGCAAGAATATTATGGACATGGTCTGCTTCGTACCGGATTTTGAAAGATACCTCGTACCTGAGGCTGGCAAAGAGATCAATAGATTATATATACAGATATTTTCTCGACACAATTTACGGCGGGGCATATCTTAGCGTTAAGGCAAGCGGACAGGTATCCGATCCAAGAAAACAGACATACACACTCTCATTTTTCATTTATGCCCTATCGGAATATTCACGGGCAACAGGAGATGCTATTGCACTTAAAAAGGCGAAAGAAATATACAGCTGTCTTGAAAAATATGCTTCAGATACTGAATCAGGTGGATATTTTGAGGTCTTTACCCGCGACTGGAAGCGGAGTCATGAGAGACTAATAGGCGAGAAGAATGACAGTATCGAAAAGACCATGAACACTCACCTCCATCTGCTTGAGGCATATACGAATCTTTATAGGATATGGCCTGATAAAAAACTCCGGGAAAGGCTCATA
>JBBIIS010000136.1:0-8483 GCA_037446375.1 Bacteroidota bacterium
TTCGAGCATTAAATAAAGCTCGCTTTTGCCCCTGTTCTCAGTTTGAATGTCAGGAATGGTTTCCGATAGCGGTTCAGGTTGTCCCGTTGCGATGTTTTCGGGTTGGGCAGGGGGGCTTACATTAATATTATCTTCATTTTCCATACTGAAAACTAATTTGTAAGTACCTCATCAATATTTTTAAGTGACCCGACAATTGTAACGGGAGTGCCTACCTTGATTATATTAAACACGATATCAATCTCCTTATCGGTAAGGGCTATACAGCCTTCTGTCCAGTCAACGCCTCTTCCGCCACCTCCGTGAATTTCAATTCCTCCTCCAATTCTTGAATATGAAGGAATAATCCCCCTGGCGATATCTGCCTTGAATTTTTCAAGGTCATCATTATTGGGATAGTCAATTCCCAACGCCTTATGATATGGTGTTTCCTTGCCCTGGTACTTTGTTGCGACCCTGTAGAGGCCCTCAGGCGTGGCTTTGTCACCCATCCTGCGTTTGTTGCCGACCCAGTTTCTTCCCAACTCGGCGTCGAACTCATATTTCTTTATTCCTCCAAGATAAATATAGCACTTCTTTGAAAATTTATCTACTATAACTGAGTAGGAGTTATTCCTTTTTGAATCTGAGATGGCTGCCTGATACCATTTTTTCCAGGTTGGAAAAGATCTGAAATAATTTTTGAGATCCTCCTTTGATGATTCAAATACATTTGTCAGCAGGTATTCGGATTCTGTCAGTTTTCTGTCGGCCTGAAGATACTGGCCTATGTTATATGCAACTTCTGCTTCCGAAAGGAGCATTTTCCCCTTTGATATCCTGCTTCGTATTTCTATTGGAAGAGGATACCTTCCGAAAAGATTGTCGATAGATATTTCGGTTTCATTAAGAGAATCTATCTTTTCCTTAAGCTTTACCTTTAATGTTGAGCTGTTTGAGATAGAAGAACCGGTCGCTTCCTCTGATTTCTTTGCTGAAAGCCGGGCAAACTTCTCTACTTTGCTGTAGTTCCGTAAATATATAAATCTCTTGTTCTCCCTGCTCCAATTTGACATGGCAGAATCATACGCGGCTCTGGCTTCTGTGAAAAGCCTCCTTGAATATGTTCCTGCTCTGCTTTTATTGGCCTTGCTCAGAGTTATCCTTGCATAGGCAACATCTGAAACTGGCGGCCGGGGTGTTATCTTTATAAGCAGCCATCCAAGCAAAAAAATCATGGCAGCAGCAGACAAAGACATAATTATCCACTTCACAAAATTTCTCATCTCATCCCCTGTCCTCTAAAAAAAACCCCGGGGTTTACCCGGGGATAATATCATTTAGCTTCGTTTAGCCGATGGTTAGATTTTGCCACCTGCTTTTTTGATAGCTGCTTTCAGTTCTTCGTTCACTTTGTCAGCTGTAGCTTTAGCTGCAGTAACTTTGTTGAAAGCGTCCATGTAAGAACCTTTGTCATACATACCCTGTGCATCCATGCAAGAAGCATCGCATGTAGCCATGTCTGTTTTGAATGATTCAATTACCTGTGCGCCCTCTTTTCCCCTGGGAGCTCTTTTCAGAAGTTTTGCATTTTCTTCAGCTACTTTTTTGGTATCAGCCAATAAAGTTTCTGTAGCTTTTTTAACTTCGTCTTTCTTAGCAACTGCACTTGCCTGAACTGTTTTTGCAAGAGCAAGAGTAGCATCAAGCTTAAGATTTGCAGGACCAAATTTCTTGAAAAGTTTTGATTTCTGAGCTTCAACGTCAGTCATGATAGCTTTCATTGAATCCTGTACAGCTGCGAATGCAGCAGGTACATATACGTCAGCCTGTAAAACTTTTGCACTGTCGATAGCTGAATTAACTGCATCGATTTTAGCCTGCGGAACTTTGCCGCAACTTGAAAGGAAAGCAACCATTGCCAGAGCTGCAAATCCTAATAAAATTCTGTTCTTCATTTTTCTAACCTTTTTATACTTTGTTTTGTTTATAAGAAATTTGTGAGTTAACTACTTAGCTTCACATTGTTAAATTCCGGCGCAAATATACAAATATTTTTAATCCTCCAACAGAAAAAATTAATATTCTTTTTAATAACAGGGTTTTCAACAGTAAAATTAAATCATAATCCTCATTTAGCTGATTTATAATCCAAGGTATAACTATTATTCTATTTTTCAAAATTTAATTACCTGCATGTCTGTAATTTATAAAATTCAATCAAAATATGCCTCTATTTATATCACCGGCAGCCGCTCATCAGCGCTTGCGAAAATATTGAACCTTTATTCAAATCCTGCTTTCATTTTTTTTACATTTGCACCATCAATTTAAATACTTAGAAATTATGCCAGGTACTGAACTTTTTGGTGAAGAGGAAAAAAAGGAGATAATGGATGTTCTTGAAACGGGCATCTTTTTCCGTTATAATCATGATGAACAAAGAAAAGGAATCTGGAAAGCGAAAACTTTTGAGAAGGAGCTCGCCGGATATCACGGAGTTCGTTTTGCTCATCTTACTACAAGCGGGACAACCGCCGACAATCTCGCACTAGCATCATGCGGGATAGGAGCCGGTGATGAAGTAATTGTGCCTACGTTCACATTCATTGCCCCCGTTGAAGCTGTCCTTCATGCAGGCGCGATCCCTGTTTTCGCCGATATAGATGAAACTCTCTGCCTGTCGGTTGATACAATAAAAGCCGCAATGACACCTAAAACAAAGGCAGTGATCGTTGTTCATATGTGCGGAGCAATGGCGCAGATAGATAAGATAACAGAGTTCTGCAAAAAGAACAAGCTGATACTTATTGAAGATACCGCCCAGGCTCTTGGAGCATCCTTCAACGGGAAGATGCTGGGAACATTCGGGAAAGTTGCAGTCTATTCTTTCGACTTTTTCAAGATAGTAAGCGCCGCCGAGGGAGGTGCAATCATAACTGACGATCCTGTCATATATGAAGTAGCATCACAGCATTCCGATCATGGTCACAGCCATGTTGGAAATAACAGGGGAATGGAGCCGCATAATATAATAGGAACAAACTACCGCCTCAGTGAACTTCATGCAGCAATAGGGCTTGCCCAGTTCAGAAAGCTGCCATATATCCTGAGCCGCCAGCGTTCAAATAAAAATCAGCTGACGAGGTTTCTTTCCGGTTTCCCGCAGATAAGATTCCGGCATTTGCCCGATAAAAACGGCGACAGTGCAACCTTCCTTGATTTCTTCCTTGAGAATGAGGAGACAACAAGAAGGGTCCTTAAAGAATTTGACAAACAGGGAATAAGCTATGCATACTGGTTCGACAATAATTATCACTATTTCAGGAACTGGGAGCATATAAAACATCTTAAGACAGCCGCCAGGCTTCCTGTTACACTTTTTTCTCCTCCACAGGATTATTCAACTCTCAGGATCCCGATATCAGATAGTATCATGTCAAGACTTATTTCAATCCAGATAAGGATAACGTGGACTGATGAAGAAATGAAAGCTCTCACAGGAAAAATGGGAAAGGCATTTATTGATGCTTTTGGAAAAACCAAATAAACAGGTCCGCTAAAAACATTAAGGAAGATCGCCCAATGTACAGAATAATTAAGACAGTGCCGAAAAGTCTCTTTGGTAAGGGAAGTTTCAACCAGCTTGCTGATGTGATCGACAATCTCAGATCCGACAGCAAACCTTACGCAGTTTTCCTGGTCGACGACTTCTTCAAAGGTAAGACGCTTGAAAAAAGGATCCCCCTTAAGGGATCAGATTATCTGATCTGGGTAAATGTTGACGATGAACCGAAAACAGCTCTTGTTGATAAAATCCGTAACCAGATTAAAGTTGGAAGTAAAAATCTTCCCTGTGCCCTGATAGGTATCGGCGGGGGAAGCGTAATGGATTATGCAAAAGCTGTCTCGGTTATGCTCACGAATGATGGTTCCTCATCACAATACCAGGGACTTAACCTTGCAAAGAATGATGCGATTTATCATATCGGCATTCCTACTCTTGCCGGAACAGGTGCCGAAGTTTCAATGACTGCAGTTCTTACCGGACCAGAGAAAAAGCTTGGAATAAAAGGAGAATTCACTCCATTCGATCTTATCGTTTTGGATCCGGAACTTATAAGCGATGCTCCAAAGAACCAGCGTTTCTATACAGGCATGGATGCATATATCCATAATGTTGAATCAATGTCCGGGTACAGCAGGAATGCAATAAGCGACTCATATGCATCACAGTCGCAGACTTTGTGCCGTGAGGTATTTCTTAATGATAAGCTTACAAGGGAAGAGGCAGATGAAAAGCTTATGGTTGCGTCATATTTTGGCGGCTTAAGCATAGGATTCAGTGAAGTAGGGGTTTGCCATGCATTGTCTTATGGTCTCTCATATATTCTGGGCTACCATCATGGTATTGCAAACTGTATTGCATTCAATCAGCTTGAAGATGTTTACGGAGAGGATGTCATGGAGTTCCATTTTATGGTTAAGAAGCATTCGATTGATCTTCCGAAGAATATTGCATCCAGCCTGACCGGGAAACAGATCAGCGATATGGCAGATATATCAATAAAGCTGGAACATATGTGGAAACACGCATTCGGAGCCGAATGGCAGGAACATGTCGACAGGAAGAAAATAGTGGACTGGTTCCGCAGGATGTAAAAATTGAGTCTTATGAAAAGGGCTACGGGTGAAGGTTTGCGTTGGTAATTATCAATTCCCTATCTTTAAGGTAGTTCTCATATTCAGGCACGAAACTGATCCTGAGTTCAATCACTGTTTCATAGTTCCCATTGAGTCCGGTCATAAGCTCGCAAATCTCCCTGAGCCCATGGGCCTCACCCGGGAGGGCTGAAATATAACTGCAAATTTTATTTCTTTCTATATAGTCGCTGAGAAGAGGATTTGATCTCCTGTTAATGAAGAAAGATAAACCGCACGCTTTTGCCGTTTCAATATCAATGGCATCATCGAATATGAAAGCAGCTTCCTCAGGATTAATGCCGTATTTATTACAGATCTGTACAAGTGCAAGCTTCTTCCTTTTTATGCCCATGACTATGCCATCGAAGTGCTCTCTTTTTGCGAAGCCAAGTGCTGTCTGATTGTTCATGCCTGTAATAATAAAGCACAAAGGCATCTTTCCGGTTCTTAACCAGATACTGAACCTAAGAAGGTTGATTCCCATGGAATCGATCTCAGAAAAGGGACTTCCTCCATCATCGCTCTTCATTCCGTTATTAAACACTCCGTCCCAATCAAAAATAAGCGCTTTGACGGATGAGAGTTTTTTTCCTATCTGAACGGCGGGGGTAAGAAAAGTACCTCCTCTTTCAGTAAAGGTCTTTTCTATATCCATTTGAGAACATCCTGAATATCAATGAGACCAACCGGTTTGTCGCCATCGGTAACTACAAGGTTATCAACTTCCGAAGTTTTGAAAAGGCTTATCACATCGGAGAGTGATGAATTAATGTCAACAGACCTTGGTGAATTGGGATCAAGATCCCTGAATTTCTTATGAAGGACTGCACTGTTGTCGGCTTTTATCAGGCGTCTCAGGTCTCCATCAGTGAAGATCCTGTGAATATGTTTCTTATCGTCAAGGACAATGATCGCACCCAGCTTGGAGTTTGTCATAAGCATAAGCCCGTCGAGAACAGTTGAATTGTAATTCAGGAAGACATTATCAGTTACCACAAGGTCGGAAGCTTTCATTGTAAGAAGCTCTGTATGCTGAACAAACTGCTGAATGCCTATATCTGTAAAATGATTCTGCGGCAGCTGCTTCATAATGCTCCATGGGATAGTACAATTGTGTGCACCCAGACGGAGTGCATCTTTTATATGCTCAACATTCCTTACAGAGGAGAACATTATTTTTGTTTTATAGTTGTACTTCTCAACTGTCTTAACGCACTGCTCTATCAGTCCGAGTGCATCCTGTCCCTGATCCTGCATTCTTCCAACGAGGATGCAGACATATGTTGCTCCGGCACAGAAGGCAAGATATGCCTGCTGAAGGCTATATACAAGGTGAAGGTTAACCATAAGTCCCTTATCAACAAGTATCCGGCAGGCCCTGGCTCCTTCGAGCGACATCGGAATTTTGAAAACAACACTATCCTTTTTCAGTCCAAGCCCCAGAAGCCTCTCAGCTTCTTTTACGATCTCCTCTGCATTATCGCCAAGTGCCTCAACCATGAGAACCTTTACAAGTTTAGAGAGATTTAGTATTGCAGCATCAACATCCTTGATGCCTTCCCTGTGCATAAATGTTGGGGTTGTTGTGAGACCATCAAGAAATCCAAGTTTATTGGCCTCGCGGACCTCATCAATTTTTATTGAATCGAGATATAGCTCCATAACGTGATTTTCTATTTTAGACGATATTTTTTCTCTGTATTATGCAGTTCTATTAAAGGCTTTATGAACTCCTCAAGTGTATCCAGATACAGCTGGCTCGCAGCATCGCACTTAGCACACGGGGGATCGGGATGAACTTCGATAAATATTCCGTCAACACCCGCCGCAACACCGGCCCGTGATATTACGGGGAGGTATTCCCTGTTACCGCCTTTCGGGTCCGAACTTGGGATCCCGTATTTGCGTATGCTGTGAGTTATATCGAAGACAACAGGATAATCAAATTTTCTCATCTCATAAAAGCTCCTCGGATCAACTACGAGATCGTTATATCCGAAAGTATAGCCTCTTTCAGTAACAATTATATTCTGATTTCCCTGCGATTCAATCTTCTTTACAGGCTTGCCCATATTCTCCGGGGCAATGAACTGTCCGTGCTTAATATTGACAGCTTTCCCCGAGCGGGCAGCCTCTACAACAAGGATTGTCTGCATGCAAAGGTATGCCGGTATCTGAATTACGTCCAGCACATCGGCTGCTGCCTTTATCTGGTCGGGATAATGAATATCTGAAAGGATTGGAAGATCGAAAGTTGCTTTGATCTTTTCAAGCATTTTTAGACCTTCATCTAGCCCCGGACCGGCAAAGAAATCCACTGAACTCCTGTTGTCCTTCATGAAGGATGACTTATAGATCACGGGCATATCATACTTCTCAGATATCCTCCTGAGTGTCTCCGCTGCCTTCATCATAATTGATTCTTCCTCAATGACACAGGGGCCTGATATCAGAAAGAATTTATCATCACTTACAGTAATTTTTCCTACCTGGACTTTTTTCATCAGAGTAACTTTAATTTTTCTTTTGCAGAGAGCTTTTATCGATGAAGCAATAATATGGCTCAATAAAATTTTAAGGTTGCTAAGTTACATATTATTGGAATTTGAATGAAATTTAGGTTTCAATAATTAGAACTATTCATGTATGGGGCCAATAGTTGTGTAACTTAGTATAAATGAAATAACTTTCCTTTAGCTAAATAGGCGCTTTGGCCTGTTTTTTAATCCATCGCTCTGTTGAGTTACCACAAGAATATTGCAACCTGGTAGTTGCTATTCCTCCACCGGGGTTCCTGAAGATCCGCTCAAATAAACTTTTATCATGACACTATCCATTTCATTAACCTTTATGAAGATAAACCTTTTAGCCCTAAGGATATCAATGATTGCGGGTAAAGCTTTTACAGTATTTATTCTGCTCTCTTTCAATGCATAATCCGCGCTGTGAAAAAGTACAATGTCATTGTTCTGAGCTTGTGAGGTTACGATCCTGACGATATCTTCAGGGTTAGATTCCTTTGACCAATCCCTGGAATTAATATCCCAGGGAATGATCTTGAAACCATAAAAATTGAGGCTGTCTATCTGATTATCGGATATTAAGCCCCATGGAGGTCTGAATAGTTTCGCCGATTTGCCGCCAAGGCTGTCAGATATACTCTCATTTTTCAGAATGTTCTTATAGATACTCCTGAATGATTTACCCAGCATGTGTGAATGATCATAGGTATGATTGCCAATGCAATGGCCTTCTTTTATTATTCTTTTTGTTACAGCCGGAAACTTTTTCATGTTTCTGCCCACCAGGAAGAAAGTTGCCTTAACATGCTTTTCTTTCAATATATCCAGAATTTCCGGAGTGTATCTTCCATCAGGACCATCATCAAAGGTCAGTGCAATCTTTTTTACCTTTATAGAGTCAATTATTACTTCAACCGGGGTAACATTTGCTTCTTTCGGTAAATCGGAGTATCTGCCCTGACATCCAACCAGGAGCGTGATCGCGAGAATGAGATTCAGATTATGAATTGGGACAGATGTGATTCTCATATCAGTTACTTTCCAGTTTAATTTATTTCATACCCGGGTCGGAGAAATATGCCATATTGCTATAAAATTGATCACTGAGACAGGACCCTCAGGCTTGCATTGTAAAATGGTCAGGTAAAATAAACAACCACGTCTGTTGGCCTGGTAATTTAAGTGTTGCGGAGAGAGGGGGATTCGAACCCCCGGTACAGTTACCCATACGGCAGTTTAGCAAACTGCTGGTTTAAGCCACTCACCCACCTCTCCAAA
>JBBIIS010000137.1:0-8473 GCA_037446375.1 Bacteroidota bacterium
ACATCACTCTTTGGTGAAAATGAGAGCTACCTGCAGATAAGGGAGCGAACTATTGAAAGCGGGCGCATGTTCACGGAACGGGAGCAGGCAGGAGCGGCTAAAGTCTGCATTCTCGGGAAAACAGTTGTCACTAATCTTTTCGGCCCGGGTGCCGACCCCGTAGGACAGGTGATAAGATTCAAAAAAATACCATTTCAGGTCATTGGAGTTCTTGGTTCCAAAGGCCTGAATACTTTTGGACAGGACCAGGATGACCTTATACTCGCACCTTACACTACTGTGCAGAAGAGAGTTCTTGCAATTACATGGGTTCAGAGCATCTATACTTCGGCAATTGATTCAAAATCGACGAGCCTGGCCCAAACCCAGATTGAGGATTGTGTCCGCCGCCGTCATAAGCTCAGAGCTAACGAGCAGGATGATTTCACTATAAGGAACCAGGCAGAACTCCTGTCGACATTCAGTTCGGTAAGCAATGTTCTTACAGTCCTTCTTGGCGCCATTGCCGGAATATCTCTTCTTGTGGGAGGCATTGGGATCATGAATATCATGCTTGTTTCAGTAACCGAGAGAACCAGGGAGATCGGGCTGCGAATGGCTATCGGAGGTAAAGGGATCGACATAATGCTGCAGTTCCTGTCAGAATCAATGCTTATAAGCATTCTAGGAGGAATAATAGGCATTATAACAGGCATTGTGGCTTCGAAGATAATCGGCTCAACAATGGGCTGGCCCATTATTGTGTTGCCAAGTTCGGAAATCCTGTCGTTCCTTGTCTGTACAATTATTGGAATCTTTTTTGGCTGGTATCCCGCGAGGAAGGCCTCTAATCTAGATCCGATAGACGCTTTAAGGTATGAGTGAGCCAGAGTCCCGATTTTAAATTAGTCACTCGTCACATTAGTCACTCTAGGAACTTTTTATTTCAACGAGTACATCGTCCTTCATTACATTGGTGTTTGCCCTGGCTTCAATCTTCAGAACGGTCCCGTTAATTGGTGAAAGAATTTCGTTTTGCATTTTCATAGCTTCAAGGATAACAATGGGCTCGCCTCTTAAAACCTGGCTGCCATCCCGTACGAGGACGTCGATTATCTTACCTGGCATCGGGGCTTTTACTATCTCCTTGTCAGCCTTGCCCTTATTTTTATCAAGTACTTTCTTTCTCTGAAGGGAAAATGGTGTTTCTACAGTAAATGTGTAGCTTATATCATTAAAGAGAATCTCGTACCTGTTTTGTCTTGAGCGTATTATCTCCACCGGATATCTTCTGTTTTTCCAGAGTATGTACGTTCCGTACTTTTCGTCATGCTTAAGCTGAACTTCATAATTTCTCTTGCCGATCCTGATTGTATTTTTAAGAGGTAGCGAGAAACTGAACTTCCTGTTCCCTGATGACAGAGCATATAATTTTTTGATCTGAAGATTATCGTTTGCCATTGAAGAATTATTTAAAACTGGTTTATCCTCTTGTTAAGAAGCCAGGGGCTCATCTCCCTGCTGTTTTTGAAGTCAATGTTTATGCTTTCGTCGCTGAGGTTCTCCTCTATAAAGAGCTTTGTTGCAAGCCATGCCGCAAGCATCTCTTCATACTCACTGTTATAAAAATACTGATCAAGGTCTTTTTCAATGAATGCTGTTGTAAAATTGCCCGACTGGAATTTTGGATGCCGAACAAGCATTCTGAAGAAAGGCAGCGTAGTTTTTACACCTTTAATCCAAACTTTATCAAGGGCTTTTTTACATTTCTGGAGAGCATCCTTCCTATCGTCCCCCTTAACGATTAGCTTGGCGATCATTGAATCGTAGCTCGAAACAATTGTAGAACCAGCCTGAATACCCGTATCAACCCTTATCCAGGCATCATCGGGAAGGTTCAGCTTTTCTATTTTTCCGGGATCAGGAGCGAAGCCTGCCTGAACATCCTCGGCGTTTATCCTGCATTCTATTGCCCATCCTTCAAGCTTTATATCCTTTTGGGTGTATTTAAGAGGTTCGCCGTTTGCGATCCTTAACTGCTGTTCTATAAGATCTATACCGGTAATAATTTCTGTGACAGGATGTTCAACCTGAATCCTTGTATTCATCTCCATAAAGTAAAACTTACCTTCTGAATCGAGAAGGAACTCAACAGTTCCGGCTGAATAATAACCCACAGCTTTAGCGATCTGTACCGCAATCTTACCCATCTCAGCACGAAGCCTCTCATCCAGAGCCGAAGAAGGCGCCTCTTCAAGAAGTTTCTGATGCTTCCGCTGTATGGAACACTCCCTCTCCCCGAGATGGATAATATGTCCAGCTTTATCTCCAAGTATCTGAAATTCAATGTGTTTTGGATTTTCAATATATTTTTCAATAAACACAGAAGGATCGTTGAATGCCTTTTCTGCCTCCTTGCTCGCAATTACGAACATCTTGTCGATATCTTCCTGCTTTCTCACAATCCTCATTCCTCTGCCACCGCCCCCTGAAGCAGCCTTTATAATAACTGGGTAACCGATCTTTTCAGCGACCTTCAAAGCCTCTTCCTCATTCCGGATATTCCCTTCATGGCCCAACGCCATAGGTATTTTACCTGCCATCGCGATCTTCCTGGCAATAGTTTTATTACCCATTTTATAAATAGCATCGGGGGAAGGACCAATGAATTCGATCTTATTATCGAGACATTTATCCGCAAAATATGCGTTTTCAGCAAGGAATCCGTAACCAGGATGGACCGAATCGGCTCCTGTTTTCAACGCAATCTCTACAAGTTTATCAATGTCGAGAAATACCGGAATTTCTGAAATATCTTCTGTATTATCATATACAATATCAGCAAAAGACAGGTAGAGTGCATTGGGCTCGACAGCGGTCTTTATGGCCACAGTTCCGATCCTCATCTTCCTCGCCGTTTTCATGATCCTGATCGCAATCTCTCCCCTGTTGGCAATAAGTATCCTTTTTATTTTCATGTTCTTATGAAATTTATCGAAATGCAACTGAGTTCAGGTTTGTACTCTTTATCTCATTTTATCGGTCTGCGGTCTGAGGTTAAAACCTATAAACAATTAACCCCGCACCTCAAACCGTTTAAAGCGGCATGTTCCCATGCTTTCGGGCAGGGACCTTTACCCATTTATTATTAAGTGCTTCAAATGCCGATATTACCTTTTTCCTGGTATCTGCGGGATCGATTACCTCATCAATATAACCGCTTTCGTCAGCAATAAACGGATTGGCAATCTTGTCCCTGTACTTTTTAACAAGTTCCTTCTTAAGTTCGACCGGATTTTTAGATTCTGCAAGCTCTTTCCTGTAGAGGATTGCAACTGCACCATCCGGTCCCATTACTGCTATTTCAGCTGATGGCCATGCGAAGCTGAAATCGCCTCCGAGGTTTTTACTGTTCATAACAATATATGCTCCTCCGTAAGCCTTCCTGAGAATTACAGTGATTTTTGGCACGGTTGCTTCGCTGTAGGCGAAAAGAAGCTTTGCTCCGTGGCGGATAATTCCTTCGTGTTCCTGGTCAACGCCCGGAAGGAAGCCAGGCACATCTTCAAAAGTGAGTATCGGAATATTAAAGGCGTCGCAGAATCTTATGAACCTGGCACCTTTTGTTGATGAATCGATATCAAGAACGCCTGCAAGTACCTTGGGCTGGTTTGCAACGATACCGATAGTCTTACTTTTAAGCCTGGCAAAGCCTGTTACAAGATTTGGTGCAAAGAGTTCCGCTGTCTCAAAGAAGCTGTTCTTGTCGACAACAAGGCTTATAACATCCTTCACATTATAGGCTTTGTTAGGGTCATCGGGAACGATATCCCTTAGTTTCTCATTTACAAGTGGAGAGGAGTCGTCAGACGGAACTGCCGGAGGATTTTCGACGTTATTTGACGGAAGATATGAAAGGAATTTTTTAAGGGCAAGAATAGTGTTCTCCTCATCGTCATATATCATATGAGTTACGCCGCTCTTCCGGGCATGTACCTCTGCACCTCCCAGATCCTCCAGAGTGACCTCTTCGTTAAGGACCTCCTTTACTACATTAGGGCCTGTAACAAACATGAAGCTTGTATGGTTAACCATAAATACAAAATCTGTCAGGGCCGGTGAATAGACCGCACCTCCGGCGCACGGACCCATAATGACAGATATCTGAGGAATTATTCCCGAAGACTGGATTATATTATGAAAGATCGATGCATAGCCACTCAGGCTAGCCACACCCTCCTGTATCCTGGCACCTCCTGAATCCATCATGCCGATAATGGGAGCGCCCATCTTAAGGGCCATCTGCTGTATCTTTGAAATCTTCTTGGAATGGACAAGCCCAAGCGATCCGCCCATTATAGTGAAATCCTGGGCATAGGCAAAGACGAGCCTGCCATTTACCTTTCCATGGCCAACAATTACTCCGTCGCCATAGAATTTTTCGACTTTCCCGAATTCCACCGGCTGATCGGCTGGTGTTACAAAAGCATCGATCTCCTCGAAGGTCCCGGTGTCGAACAGCAGTGTTATCCTCTCCTGCGCGGTGAGCTTTCCTTTTGAATGCTGTTTTTCAGCCTGCTTTGGGCTATACTGTTTCTTAAGCGCCTCGCGGCGGTCACTAAATGTTTTGTAAGCTTTGCCAGATAGATCCATACCCGATTATTTTTAAATGAAATATCAGGAGAATTATAATTATTGAATATTTATATACCCTAAATCCCGACATGTAATCCTGGGCAAAAATAGTCAATATCTGAATAAATACAAATAAGCCTTCGACCGTCCGGTCGCTTAACCTGATTCATATTTGTCAGTCAGTAAGTTATACTGTGTTATTATTCGACCGTGTTCTGTTCACCGAATAAAAGGGTCTCTATTCTAGAGCATAGTATGTGTCCGGTCATTATATGTGCTTCCTGGATCCTGGGAGTCTCGTCTGAAGGCACATTCAACAGGATATTGCAGGATTCCTTAAGCCTGCCTCCTGATCTTCCCGTGAGGCCGATTACAAAAATGCCTTTCCTGGCTGCAGCGGCTGCTCCCTGGAGAATATTTTCCGACATTCCTGAAGTTGTAATAGCTAACAGAATATCGCCTTTGTTACCGAGTGCCTCTACCTGGCGTGCAAATATCCTGTTGAATCCGTAATCGTTTGAAATTGAAGTAATCACTGATGTATCAGTGGTGAGTGAGATAGCAGCCAGACCCGGTCGTTCGAACCCGAACCTGTTAACAAGCTCTCCTGCCAGATGCTGTGCATCAGCGGCACTGCCGCCATTTCCTGCAAAAAGTATTTTATTGCCGTTACGAAGCGCTTCACAGCAGATCTTCGCTGCTTCTTCTATACCTGAAATGAAGCCGGCATCCTCAAGAAGGAGCTTTTTTACCTCAATAGATTTCTTAATATCTCTTATTATAGATTCCATTTTCTTTCTTTTAAATTCAGAATTGGCTACACAGGCTTAAAGAGCCCGTCAGGATCAGAGCCCATGAGACCTGCTTTCATCATTGAAGAGCTGACGGGATAAAGTTTTTTAATCATCTTTTCCGTCATAACAGTGTAATGATGAATTGATTCAAGCTTATCGCCTATATATTCGAGGTCTTCATCTGTCGTAGACCATTTTCTATTATTGTAGATCGACAGGTCGAGCGGCCTTGAATATGACCTGAGTGTCTTTTCTCCCTTTGTATTGAAATAGAAGTCGAAATATGACATCATGAGCTCCCTGATGGAACGATAAACGGGCTCCCTGTAGCGGAGTGTCGTAAAGTTTGATTTTGCAATTGCACCCCAGTGTCCGTCTTCTCTGAAAACAGCTATGACATGGTCATCGTCGTTGAAAGACTTCATGTCGATAAGAAGAGGCTTGTGACCAAGGAACTGCAGGGCGGCAGCAGCAAAAATTGCACCCTCACAGCAGTGCGCTTTTCTTCTCTTTATCACCCATCTTGGCGAACGGCATTCATAGCTTGGATTATAATCAACAGAATCGAGGAAAGCCTGGATCTTATCCTGATTATCAAGGCTCCTGAACAGATCAAGTTCTTCTTTGCTCCAGTCCATAATTATATCTTATGTCTGTAAATTTAATGATTTTAACTCAGTTTTTTTATTATTCCCTGCATCTCTTCATACTGCTCCTCCATGCTTTTTACGAGCTGAAGCTGGGCTCTTGCCCTTATGAGATTATGATGCTCCTGATGTATCTTGAAGTAATTATCGCCATCGAGATAATCTGTGAGAAATCTAACGGCTATGGTATAGGTAATAAGCTGAGGGGCAAATGCAAGCCATTCCTTTTCAGTGCAGTTAAGAGTTTCTTTTGTTTCCTCAAGGTACCCACGTGCATAAGCTTCGAATAGAATGATATCCATTTTTACTTTGGAGAGGTCGGCTTCATCTTCTGCTGATCTGCTTGCCCCTGTCCGGATTGCATCTCCAAAGTCGTAGTGAACATAACCCGGCATTACAGTATCCAGGTCGATAACA
Organism: Bacteroidota bacterium; assembly: GCA_037446375.1. Taxonomy (GTDB): domain Bacteria; phylum Bacteroidota; class Bacteroidia; order Bacteroidales; family VadinHA17; genus LD21. The sequence continues at coordinate 6,473 of JBBIIS010000137.1, forward strand.
CATAATGCCTTGTCATTTTTATCCAGAAGTATATTGTTGAATTTAGTATCATTATGTGTGATCCTGAGTGGTATCTTTCCTTCACTTCCCAGCCTGAGGATCGTCTTCATCTTTTCAGCCCTCGATGTCACCTCCGCTATCTCGCCAAGCGAGTTGGCGACCCTGCCTGCGCGATCAAGGGATACCTTATTCTCAAATGTTGCAAGTCTCATTGAGATATCGTGAAACTTCGGAATTGTCTCAAAGAGCGGCTCCCCGCCCAGATCGGCAAGCATTGCCTGGAACCTGCCTATTGCCCTGCCGCCTTCATAAGCTTTGCCGGGTGAGTCGACGACATCGTATGAATTATGATCCTTTATAAAGATATACATCCTCCAGAAACTTCCTGAAGGGTCAGTTATCCACGTTTTTCCATCTCTTGAAGGAATAAGTGTGAGGCACTCCCTTTTGACATCTGAACCTGCTTTCTCCGAGATTTTTTTTCTCAGGTGAACCGTTACCCGTTCGATATTATGCTGCAGCTGAGGGATATTTTTAAAGATCTTGTTATTAAGTCTTTGCAGGATATATACATCCTGGCCCCTTTCTGAAGTTTCGATAAGAAAAGTGTCATGTATATGTCCGCTGCCATAAGGCTTACCTCTCAGGAATGTACCAGAGACCAGAAATTGTCCGTAAACTTCCTTCAGAAGAAGGTCCATTACTTTCCGGCTTTATGCCCGATAAATGCATAGAACATTACAATCAGGTAAGCTGGAACGCAGATCCAGTATGCAGTCTGGGTCGAGAAATGTACAGCCAGCTTTCCGTATGCCAGTGGCAATACAGCCCCTCCGGCGATAGCCATAACAAGCAACGCTGAGCCTGTTTTTGTGAATTTTCCGAGTCCCGATATTGCAAGCGGCCACATTGCAGGCCAAACAAGTGAATTGGCGAAGCCAAGCAGCGCGACAAAGAGTACTGTAACGGGAAGGACAAGGACAATCGGCTTGAAAGTGATGATATCAACAAATGGCAGGTTAAACCGTATAGCAGATGGAACAAGGATCGCACCAAGTGAGAATAACACGCCAAGGATCGTGCACATTTTCAGGGCATTTCCCTGCTTCAGGTATTTTGGAATGAAAATGATCCCGATAACATACCCTATGATCATGCTGACAAGGGTGAGTGAAGTATAGTATTTTGCAGACTCCATGCCTATCTTAAGCGACTGTCCGTATCTTATTATAGTATCACCGGCAATAACCTCTACTCCGACATAGAAGAAAAGGGCAACCACTCCAAGTATAAGGTGGGGGAACTGCCAAATGCTCGTTTTAGCTGTATGTGATTCTCCGTTTACAACTTCTTCAGCATCCGTATCGATTTCAGGAAGATGTGCAAATCGTATCAGAAGGCCGAGCAAAACCAGAATAACAGCCATGAATATATAAGGAACTATTACCCTTGTTGCAAGCTCATTAAGCAAAGTGGCCCTGGCTGCGGCATCAGCTGTCTCCGCCAGCTTTGCTTCAAGTATCTTGGAGTCCTTAAGAATTATGCTAGCAAGAATGATGGGAGCAATGGCGCCTGCAAATTTATTTGCTATCCCCATAATGCTTATACGCTTTGCTGCACTCTCCCGCGGACCTATAATTGTTATATATGGATTTGATGCTGTCTGCAAAAGAGCCAGTCCGGTTCCCTCGACAAAGAGCCCGGTAAGGAAAAGTCCGAAGGTACGTGTCATTGCTGCAGGAATAAATATCAGGGCTCCGATCGCCATAACCCAGAGGCCAAGTGTCATTCCATTCTTGAAGCCCGTTTTCTTGAGAACGGCAGAGGCAGGCAATGCCATTACAAGATATGAGATATAAAAGGCGAATGTTACAAAGTAGGCCTCGAAGTCATTAAGCTCACAGGCAGTCCTCAGAAAGGGTATGAGAATGCCGTTTATCCATGTTACAAATCCGAAAATAAAAAAGAATAATCCAATGACTGAGATCGATAAGATATAAT
>JBBIIS010000138.1:0-8242 GCA_037446375.1 Bacteroidota bacterium
TCAACGATGGTACCCCGGTTTCCTATGATCCTGTTGATGTTTTATGGGCCGACTCTGCGTACACGTCGTATTGCTGGTACAATAATGACTCGATAGTGTATGGCGCCCTCTATAACTGGCTTGCTGCAGGTACAAATAAACTATGCCCTGCCGGCTGGCACATACCATCAGATGAAGAATGGACGACGTTAACAACATATGTCGGAGGAGAGAGCACAGCAGGAGGCATACTTATGGAGGCAGGGAATGTGCATTGGCAGACACCAAACTCAAGCCAGACAAATGAGACCGGCTTTACCGCACTATCAGGAGGTTATCGTAATTACGGATCTGTGTACAGTAATATTAAACGGTCGGCTTACTGGTGGTCGTCAACAGAAAGTTCAGCCACGAATGCCTGGTGCAGGAATATTTATTACAATTTTCCGAACATTACAAGAACCAATACCAATAAATACAGCGGACTCTCCGTACGGTGTATAAAGGATTGATCCGATAATTCTTTTTTTCAGTTTCCCTGGGGCTACTGGCAGGCAATTTTCCGCAACTCGCCGATTTTCTATTCTCTTCCCGGCAATGATTCACTTGCTTTGGATCATATCCTGAGTCATCGGATTTAGCATCGAAATGGATGACCAGAGTAATGAAACATAATAAAACTGAGCAATCATGAGTAAAAAAATTGTTATAATCGGCGGAGGCGTTGCCGGCCTTTCGGCTGGGATTTATGCCAGATTGAATGGTTTTGATGCAGAGATAGTTGAAATGCATTCAATAACAGGCGGGCAATGTACCGCGTGGGACAGAAAAGGTTACAGATTCGACTATTGCCTGCACTGGCTGGTCGGAACAAGGAAAGGCCCCTTCAATGATATTTGGAAAGAGACTGGTGTTCTGAACAACATGACAGAAATAGTTGATCACGAGATACATACCAAAGTTATTGCCGACGACGGCAGGGAATTTATTGTTTATACTGACCTTAACAGATGGGAAAAATATCTGATTTCATTTGCACCTGAGGATGCAGATAAGATAGAAAGAATGTGTAACGATATGAGAAAATCGGCTTTCCTTCAGCCCTACTCCGATCCTCCAGGATTAAGAAAAATCGGGAATACGGTTTCTTCAATGTTCAGTATGACGCCTGTACTGATGCTTTTCATGAAGTATGGAAGAAAAAGCTGCAATGAGTACTTCCGCAAACTACACTTCAAAAATGAATCTCTTAATTATTTCTTGAACAGCATGTTCGGGGAACGTGATTTTTCTGCCCTCGCTTTCATAATGATGTTCGCCTGGTTCAACCAGAAGAATGCCGGCTACCTGATAGGTGGTTCGCTGCCAATGGCAGAGAGAATGACAAAGAGATATCTCGAACTTGGCGGCAGGCTGGCAACAAAAAAGAGAGTATTATCAATAATTGTTGAAAAGGATTCTGCTAAAGGAATTGTACTCTCGGATGGTTCAGAGATAAGGGCGGATTATGTTATAAGTGCGGCTGACGGTCACTCAACTATATTTGATATGCTTGGAGGTAAGTATCTCAGCAGGCAGATCATAAATGCCTATGAAAACTGGGAGCTCTTTACCCCTCTTGTCCAGGTCTCATTCGGCCTGAAAACAAAGATTAGATCTGATTCTCCCACAGAATCGTTACTGACAAAGGATCAGATGATTGGGAAGACAAATACAGAAAACGGATATTCTATCATGAATTATTCCTTCGATAGTACTATGGCACCTGATGGGAAATCGGTCATTGTTATAAGGTTCGAATCTCCGTGGAAGCTATGGAAGGATATGAGTAAGGCAGATTATGATTCAGAAAAGGAGCAGATCGAAAAGGATGCGAGGACTTTGATAGAGAAGAGATATCCGGGAATAAATGAATATATAGAGGTTTGCGATGTGGCAACTCCTGTTACAGATGTAAATTATACAGGAGTCTGGAAGGGGTCATATGAGGGGTTTCTTCCATCGAGTAAGAATCTCATGGATAATATTAATCCAATATTACCAGGACTGAGCAAATTCTATATGGCCGGGCAATGGCTGTTCCCAGGTGGAGGACTTCCACCGGCAGGCCAGTCAGGAAAATGGGCCATCCAGTATATATGTAAGGAGGAAAAAAAGGTCTTCCTGTCGAGGTAGCTAATTACTTTACTGTCATTAGCTTATGGCCTGAAGTGAAAAAACATAGGCTCTCCAGCCAGGCTCATCGAGGTAAAGTCCTTTTGCATACAGGTCATTGCCTTCCCTTTCATAGTTATAATCTCCAAGGAGATCACTAAGTTTCCACTTTCTGTTTTCAAGGTAGCTGAAAGGTAACTTAATGTAGCACTGGCTTCTTACCGGGGAATAATTTACTGCAACAAGAATTTTTTCCTGGGCCTGGCCCAGCCAGGAGAAAACAATATATCTGTCGTAGGACCTGTTCCCTTCCCAGGCCTGGGTACATTCAAGCAATTTCCAGTTTCCGCTCCTGAAAACAGGCAGTTTCAGGATTTCAAGAAGTTTTACATAAAAAGCCTCGATTTGCGAATCAACTGCTTCGTATGGAGCCCTGATAAGGTGAGGTGAAATGCGTTTCCTGCTTCCATGCGACTGACCCTGATGAAAAAACCTCAGGCCGGGAGACAGATAGGTAAGTATGGCAGCAGCCTCATGCTTTCCGGAAGAAAATTCGGCGGATACCCTTGGTTCGTCATGATTCTCCAGAAACCTTACCATCCTGCACTGGTAGTCAAGTCCAGCAGAAAAATGTTCTCTTACTGCCCTTGCCTGGCCTTCCTTAAGCCTGTCGTATAATCTTTTATCATAAGCATAATCAAAGCCCTGCTGAATCATGCTCCATTCCATGTCCCAGTAAACCTCAGCCAGAAAACGAAAATCAGGGTATATCTCACGGACCCGTCGTGTTGCCTCAGGCCAGAAGGGCTTGCATTTTCTACCCCAGGTCCTTTCAAATACCTCAGGCAGTAAGAGCATTGCCATATCGCACCTTACACCATCGCATTGTCCTGAAATCCGTATAAGTTCCCCTGTCATAGCCTCCTGAAGTGCAGGATTTCCATAGTTAAGCTGAATTGTATCAGGCCACCCCGGGAAGAAGGGATCACGTCCATGAGCAATAATCATCTCACCCTGACTTGTATGGATCCTTGTAAAGTTATCTGGCTCACGCAGAATATCATTTTCACCGGCTTTAATATAATATTCGGGATTGGTAAAGACCCATTCATGGTCCATTCCTGTATGATTCGGAACAAAATCAAGCATAAGCTTCAGACCACGGCTTTTCATACGGTCGCGGAGCCTTGCTAATGCTTCATCGCCTCCAAGCTTTGCATGAACCTTGTATGAAGTAATTGCAAAGCCTGAGCCTTCAATATCTTCCTCCTTCAGATCGGAGAGTGTATCCCGGAAATCATTTCTCCATCCAGGGTTTTCTCTCGAAATCCGCCGGCCTTCCATACCGGTCTGCCAGATACTCAGTAACCATATCCAATCAAAACCTGACACTGCAAGTTTATCGAGTTCCGAATCAGGAATATCATCGAGCGTGGCCTGGTGGCCCAGATCAGCAGAGAGCTCGGTCATCCAGACCCTGGTATTGATCTGATATAAGGAGGGGAAGTAAAGGGTTTTCATCTAATTGGATCCGGGGTTTCAAAATTTGTCTCAGCGGTCAATTGAATCTTTATTAACTGAATTGTTTATAGCTAAGATAAGCTAAATACACAGAATACCCTAAAGGTCTTCGCTGATATCTTCAGGGAGATGACCTGATACTGCCGGCAGCAGTACTCTTTATAAAATCTTTATACTAAGATTCGGTATCTTTATACCATATTTATGGATTTCTGACTAATTTCGCCGAATTTAAATAGTGAAGAAGAGGTAACAGAGAATCTCATCTGAATAGACAGCAGGAGGATTATGAATCATGTCAAGACGGAGAACCTTAATGAAAGTTCTTCATTTAATGAGAAGCTGAAAAACACGTTCATCGGTAGGGCAAAGACGATCCAGGATAAGGGGCTGTTTCATAAACTGACGCTTGTGGCATTCTTTGCATGGGTTGGTCTTGGTGCCGACGGTATCTCATCATCCTGCTACGGCCCTGAAGAGGCATTCCGAAATCTTAACGGCCATACAAGCCTTGCAATATTCGTGGCCCTCGGTACAGTCTTCACAATAATAATTATAAGTTCAAGCTATAATCAGATTGTAAAGCTTTTCCCACAGGGTGGAGGCGGCTACCTTGTTGGCAGCAAGCTGCTTTCCCCTACCACTGGTATGGTTTCCGGTTCAGCTCTTATAATTGACTATATCCTTACCATTACACTATCTGTTTCAAGCGGGGCCGACGCTCTCTTCAGCTACTTTCCCGCCGAATGGCAGGTATACAAGCTTCCATTTGCCCTTGCAGGCGTCTGCTTTCTGATCCTTCTCAATTTAAGGGGGGTGAAGGAGTCTGTCCTCTCACTGACACCGATTTTTATTGTTTTCATTGCGACACATGTAATTGCAATATTGTATGGAGTTTTCATTCATTCTTCCCATATCGGAGCCGTAGCAAGCCAGACTGGAAGTGAGATACATTCAACAGTTTCACAATTTGGCTTTTTTGCCACTTTTTTCATAATACTCAGGGCATACAGCATGGGGGCCGGAACATATACAGGAATTGAAGCCGTAAGCAATGGAATGCCAATCCTGCGGGAACCCAAAGTAGCTACTGCCCGCAAAACAATGTTTCTTATGGTTCTGTCACTTTCCTTTATGGTGATGGGACTCATGATCTGTTATATGCTTTTTAACGTGCAGCTCGACACTCATAAAACCCTTAATGCTGTTTTACTTGATAATCTGACAGCAGGATGGGGACCATTCTGGTCACGGAGCTTCGTACTTATAACGCTTGTTTCAGAGGCAGCCCTTCTTTTTGTAGCAGCACAGACCGGATTTATTGACGGACCCCGGATCATGGCAAATATGGCAATCGATCACTGGCTCCCAAAGAGATTTGCATCACTGAGCGACAGGCTTGTTACAATGAACGGCGTGATGTTAATGGGAATAGGCTCCGTGATTCTAATGTTAATCTCCAAAGGGTCCGTAAAATTACTTGTCGTTCTTTACAGTATAAATGTATTTATAACATTTACCATATCCCAGGTTGGAATGGTGAGGCACTGGTGGCTCATCAGGTCAAAGGGACATCCATGGAAAAGGAAACTTGCAATTAATGGAATCGGGCTTATTCTTACCTCCTTTATACTTGTATCTGTAATCATAATCAAATTTACTGAAGGAGGCTGGATAACTTTGCTTATCACCGGATTACTCATCCTTCTTTCCATCAATATAAAGCGCCATTATTTTAAAATAGCTAAAAAGCTGCAGAAGGTCAGATTAAATGCATTCAGTGAAATAGAAAAGCTTATCGGCCAGCGACCCTGTGCCGAACGGTTCATTAATAAGATAAAATTCAAGAAAGGCGGTAAGACGGCTATAGTTCTTGTCAGCGGCTTCGGAGGAACAGGATTATATACCTTTCTGCGGATACTCGAGAACTTTAAGGGGGTCTACAGTAACATAGTATTCATAAGGGTTGGTGTCCTTAACTCAAAAATATACAGGGGCACTGAGGAGCTTGAACTGTTTAAGAAGCAGGTTAAGGAGGACGGTGAAAAGTATGTCGCTGTGGCAAACCAGTTCGGGCTGTACGGAAAGAGCATCTGGACCATTGGCACAGATCCTGTAAATGAGATCTACAGAATTGTAAAAAGATTAAGGCCCAGGTTATCAGGCGCAGCATTCTTCGGAGGCCAGCTGGTATTCTCAAGAACCTTCTACCTCTCAAAACTGCTTCATAACCACACAATATTCTCTATACAGAAGAGGTTCTTCAAGTTCGGGATCCCTATAGTTATTTTCCCGATCAGGGTTGAATAACAGTACCCGTTTTGTAGCGTACTTTACTTTATGAAGATTCGTAACCTTAAACGATCTTTTTTCCCCATGGTTCTCATGATATCATTTTTATAAAATTTTTACGGTTCCGGTTCTCATTTTTACAAAACCCTTACTAATTCCGTTTTAATTTTGTACAACGAAATTATGTTAAAACTGAACAGAAATGAGAACTATTCTGTCTTTCCTGATTACAGTAATCTGTTGCAGTCAACTTTCTGCCCAACAAAAAAGTGAACCGTTTGCGAATATTGATGCATCGTGGCAAAATGGAAGCGATCGGAGAGATTCATCAGTATTTAAAAACATGAAATATTTCATGCCGTCCATCCTTATGGACATCAATTATACCTATTCATTCAATAACCCTATTGATAACACAGTTGTTGGATCAACCGCACTGGCCCGTAATAATGAAGTAGAACTTTCGGCATTGCATTTCGGCGGAGACATTAGTTTCGGGAATGCGAGAGCCCGCTTCATGACCCAGTTCGGAACACGATCAGTTGTAGTTCCCCGGAATGACTTCAGCCCATATCGAGGGCAATACCAGCTTGCAAATGTTTACAGGTACCTGAGTGAAGCTTATGCAGGTTATCATTTTAATGTTTGGTATGGCATAAACATTGACGCCGGCTTATTTATGTCATATATCGGACTCAATTCTTATTACCAGGCCGAGAACTGGGAATATCAGGCCTCATATACTTCTGACAATACACCATGGTTTTTTAATGGGATCAGAATACAGATATTTCCCACTGAATATCTAAAAATAGAACCATGGATCATAAACGGATGGCAGAGTTACGGGAAATTCAATACTATGCCAGGGCTGGGCGCAAATATTACCTGGATGCCAAAGAGCAGTTTCAAAATTCTTACAAATGATTATGTTGGAACGGATGCAGCAGGTTTACCCAAACGGACCCGCTTTCATTCAGACAATAGCTTTCTTCTACGCTACTTTGACAGTCCGCACTCACCTGGAATTTCCAGGGCGGCGTTCAGCATGACAGCCGACTTTGGTTTCGAAAAAGGGGACGGCGTGAATGGATTCGGTAAGGGAGACTCTACTCATGGACCCTCCCAGTATTTTGCAAGTGCAATGTTTTACAATCGCATTTGGTTTGCCGGCAATAAGATCGCTTGGACAATTGGCGGTGGCATTATGACAAATCCAGGTCGGTACCTTGTTCTCTATCCTTCCGGTCAGGCCAGTCCCTTACCTGATCCGGCCAATCCAACCCAGACAGAGGGCTTGTATCCGTTTACCGCAAATCCTGGTGACAAATTCAAAGCATGGGATTGTTCCACAAATGTTGATTTCATGCCTGACCAGAGCATTACTTTCAGAATTGAATTTGTTCACAGGCAATCAGATGTCCCATATTTCGCAGGAAGAGGCGGAGTAACTTCACAGAGTGGTTATTCAACAACTCCATTGGCTCCCGGGTGGAGGCCTGACCTGGTAAAATCAGAAAACAGGGTGATTTTTGCTGTTTTATTCAGAATTTAAATGTCTTAACTGAAGATTATTAATGAATTTATTAATGAAAGATCAGATGAAAACCAAGAAAGCTGTTCCGGTATTGTCTCTTTTCCTTGCATACGTTCCACCAGAATCATCATTGTCCAAAAGTTCTGTGAGTTATATAATTGGAGGAATAATAGCTCTCTTTATCCTTGGTTACCTGGTATATACTTTGCTGAAACCTGAGAAATTCTAAACTGAAAAATTAATGAAAGAAGCTCTTCAAATAATACTGTTTCTGGCTCTCATTGTTGCCTTGTCGCCACTGCTCGGGAAATATATGGCAAAAGTATTCATGGGTGAGAAACATTTCATGATGCCTTCGTTAGGATGGATAGAAAAGAAGATATATTCTTTTACCGGAATCAGCGACAAGGATGAGATGAACTGGAAAGTATATCTCTATGCAGTCCTTATATTCAATTTTTTCGGATTCATAGTTTTATTCCTACTCCAGATAATCCAGGCGTGGCTGCCATTTAATCCTGAAAACCTCCCTAATGTTTCGTGGCATCTCGCTTTCAACACCGCAATGAGCTTTGTCACAAATACAAACTGGCAATCGTACAGCGGCGAGAATACGCTTGGTTACCTTGTCCAGATGGTCGGGCTTACGGTTCAGAATTTTGTAAGTGCAGCAACAGGAATAGCCGTTGCACTTGCATTAATGCGAGGGTTGACAAGAAAAACGACAGATGCTCTGGGAAACTTCTGGGCCGATATGAC
>JBBIIS010000139.1:0-8126 GCA_037446375.1 Bacteroidota bacterium
AATATAATACCAGGTGATCATCATTACAAATCAAATGTGCAGCTTATTTTGCAGACAATGAAAAATAATAAAGCGTATTGATACTCAGGATATCTTAAATAAAGGATTAATTAAACCGGTTAATCTATGGCGAATATTAATTCTGCAGCTCTGTCAGGCAATGTTAAAAGGAGGAAGGTCCTCAGATTTTTCAGCGTAAATGGTAAGCTGATATCGCAGTTCATTTTCAGTGCACTGTTTATTTTCCTCGCTGCCTGGTTCATAATTCATGAAAGACCCGAACTGGGGAACGTAAGGGAGACACTTTTCACAGCTGACCCGGACTGGGTGATCGCCGGTCTGGCCATTGTCATATTTTACATATTTATACAGGGCCTGATGTATGTCGCATCATTCGCATCAATTAATACACCTATTGGAATCCGTGATGCTGTGGTACTTTTTCTGAAAAGAAATTTCGTTAGTATATTCCTTCCTGCGGGTGGAGTTACGTCACTTGTGTTTTTCAGCGGGGGTCTTGAAAAGAAGGGAATAACAAAAACTCAGATCTACCTTGCATCATCAATTTATGCTTTTGTCGGTATTTTATCGGTAGTGCTGGTTGCTGTACCGGCATTTCTTTTTATTACAGGTGATGGGCAGGCAGGAATGGGTAAATGGTATGCCATGGCCGGTATTTTCCTGATCCTTGCCTTTTTTGTTTTAGTTTATATGTCCCTTCTTAAGAAAGGGTCAGTATATGTACTTCTTCTAAAGAGCTTTCCCCGGGCAATAAACTTCTTTGAAGACCTCAGCAACCATAGGATCATCCTTAAAAAGTTCATATATACTGTTATGGTGTCGGTGATAATTGAAATTGCAGGCATCACCCATGTATATATTGCTATGCTTGCCCTTCATATTCCTGCTTCTATTCCGACAGCAATAATTTCCTATGTGGTTGTAGTTCTTTTCCTGGTTATTTCTCCTTTTCTCAGAGGACTGGGGGCAATTGAGGTATCCATGACATTTATTCTCATCAGGTCAGGCCTAAGCAACGTAGCCGCCATCTCCGTAACTCTTCTTTTCAGATTCTTTGAATTCTGGCTTCCCCTGCTCGCAGGCATTGTAAGCTTTCTGCTCAGAATTGACAAATTGCTTATGAGGGTTGTTCCGGCAATTCTGATCTTTATCCTTGGAATTGTGAATATTGTATCAGTCCTGACCCCCGCCATACCGGAAAGAATGAGCCTGCTGAAGGATTATCTTCTTGTCGAAGTAGTTAGCTTCTCAAATAGCTTTGTGCTAATTGCGGGCATGCTTCTTCTTCTTACCTCAGCATTTCTGATAAAGGGATTACGTACCGCCTGGTGGTTTGCAATAACGCTATGCGCCGTATCAGTTTTTGGGAATATCACCAAGGGGATTGATTATGAGGAAGCAACAGTTGCTCTGCTGATCGCAGGTTCTCTCATGGCTACCAGAAAGGATTATTATGTGAGGGCAAATCCCAGGTTCGGCACCGTTGGAATTCAGACGGCCTTATTTGGAATGGCAGCAGTCCTGATATACGGGGTGGTTGGCTTTTATTTCCTTGATAAGAAGCATTTCCAGATCGATTTCAGTATTTCACAGTCAGTAAAATATTCGCTTCAGAACTTTTTTCTTATAGGCAGCAGAGATCTTGTTCCCTATGATGGGTTTGCAAGAAGTTTTATCTACCTCATAAAAATAAGCGGCTTTGCCTCGATTTCTTTCCTTGTATATTCTCTTCTAAGGCCGTATGTTTTCAACAGTTCACCCGATGAGGCAGAAAGAGAAAGAGCCAATAAGCTCATTGCTCAGTATGGCACTTCTGCCCTCGATTTTTTTAAAACATATTCCGACAAATATATTTTTGCTCCTGAAGATATTAATGCTTTCATCTCTTACAGAGTGAGCAGGAATTATGCCGTAGTTCTTGAAACACCGGTAGCTGAAAACCCTGAGGCAATGCAAGCATGTATAAGGCTTTTCAGGAGGTATTGCTATGAGAACGGATTGAGGGATATATATTACAGAGTTCCAATGGAGTACCTTGATATATTCAGGAATCTGTCAAAAAAGAGTCTCTTCATCGGACAGGAGGGGGTAGTGGATCTTAATTCATTTTCGCTTGAAGGCGGAGAAAAGAAATCGATAAGAAATGCCCTTAATAAAATTAAGGAACAAGGTTATACAACACATATTCATACACCTCCTCTGCGGGATGGCCTTGTCCAGAAACTCAAAGCTGTTAGTGAAGAGTGGCTGAAAATGACAGAACGAAGTGAGATTGTATTTTCTCAGGGTATGTTTGTTGAAAGGGAGATCAAAGGGCAGACAGTAGTTACAGTTGAAAACAGTGAAGAAAAGATCATTGCTTTTCTTAATATAATACCAGATTATGTCAAGGGTGAGGGAACGTATGATTTAATTAGGAAAACAGCAGATGCACCGAACGGGATCATGGACCATATTCTCATTGAACTATTCAATCATTTCAGATCACGGGGGATCAGGTATGTAAATGTTGGATTCGCACCAATGTCGGGTTTGAATGATCCACACAACTTTACTGAAAGATCAATGAAGTTTGCTTATGAAAAGATACGTTCTTTTTCACACTACAGAGGACAACGTGATTATAAAGAAAAATTCGACCCGGTTTGGCACGACAGATTCCTGATCTACAGCAATGACTATGACCTTTTTCGGATTCCATCAGTTTTGACGCGGATAATTGAACCATAACATTGGAGACAATTTTATTGTGAGCATCTTATTATCTTTCTCTGAATGAATGTTTATGCTATAATGTTTATTGTCATTCTTATCGCCTGGGAGGTACTGATTTTAATTGTCATCAAGATCCTTCAGGATAACGATCTTGAAGAAGACATGGTGTCATTTGACAGACAGTGGAGTGCCATGTTTATCTTCGCGAGATTTATTAAAAAGGTGGAGTCTCCCGGCACAAGGAGATTATACTGGTTTATACTGTTCCTGCTCATTGCTCTTCTTATAAATGCCGTGATCCTTGGAATTATTGGCGGGAAACAGATATTCGGAGGATTAACTTAAAAAAATTAATTAGGCTGTTCCTGATGTTTTGTATATTATATTTGCGCTTTCAAAATTAAAATCAAACAGGAAGGCAAAATATGAATTTCTTTACACTGATCTTTGGTGAGAAGGTAAATCTACAGGAGGTAATTTCGGGCGGAGCTACAATTATTGATGTCAGGACTAAAGGCGAATTCCAGTCGGGCCATCTCAAAAATTCGATAAACATTCCTGTTGATAAGCTGCAACATAACATTCAGAAGCTCAACAAAAATAAGGCTATTGTTACATGCTGCGCCTCAGGTGCGAGGAGTGCATCTGCCAGGAAAATCCTGAAATCAAACGGTTTCGAACAGGTCTATAACGGGGGCTCATGGTATGGCCAGAAAATATATGCATTGATCCTCCTGTAATTGCATCTTTGTGAGGATTTTTTCAATTAGAAATTATTTATTCCGATGATAACAGTATCAAATCTAAGCATTCAGTTTGGGAAGCGCATTTTATTCCAGGATGTTAACCAGATATTTACTCCCGGCAACTGCTATGGGGTAATCGGAGCGAACGGATCAGGGAAATCAACATTCCTTAAGATGCTCACCGGTGATGTTGAATCGCGGACAGGATCTGTAACCTTCGGTCCTGGTGAGAGGGTGTCAGTTTTAAAACAGGATCATTTTGAGTTCGATAACTGCTCTGTACTCGACACAGTTATGATGGGTCATTCTACTCTATGGAAAATAACGAAGGAGAAAGAAAGCCTGTATCTGAAAACTGATTTTTCCGAAAAGGATGGAATGAGAGCCTCCGAGCTTGAGGAGAAATTCAATGAGCTTAACGGATGGAATGCGGAAAGCGACGCCGCAACCCTTCTCAGCGGACTGGGAATAAAGGAAGAGAATCATTATAGGCTTCTTAAGGAACTTACCGGAAAGGAAAAGGTAAAAGTGCTCCTTGCCCAGGCCCTGTTCGGGAAACCTGATAATCTTTTGCTTGATGAGCCTACAAATGACCTTGACCTGGATACTGTAAACTGGCTTGAAAACTATCTTTCGGAATTTGAAAATACCGTACTCGTAGTGTCACATGACAGGCATTTTCTAGATTCAATATGCACTCATGTAATTGATATTGATTTCAGCAGGATCCAGTTGTTCTCAGGTAACTACACCTTCTGGTATGAATCGAGTCAGCTTGCTTTGAGACAGCAGCTTGAACAGAACAAGAAAGCTGAAGAAAAAAAGAAGGAACTGCTGGAGTTCATTGCCCGCTTCAGGGCCAATGTCAAAAAATCAAAGCAGACAACAAGCCGCAAGAAGATGATAGAGAAACTTAATATTGAGGAGATCAAGCCATCAACACGAAGATATCCGGGGATCATTTTTACACCTGGCCGTGAACCGGGAAACAAGGTACTTTCAGTAAAAGGACTTACCGGGATTTTTGAGGGAAAGACACTTTTTAAAGATCTCAATTTTACGGTTAATAAGGATGACAAGATCGCATTTCTTTCAAGGGATACGAGGGCTATGACAGTCCTGTTTGAACTTCTGAAAGGACACGACAAACCTCAGCATGGAGCTTTCGAGTGGGGTCAGACGATCGTAAAAGCTTACCTTCCTCTTGAGAATGAGAAGCTCTTTCAGAAGGATATAACGCTTATCGATTGGCTTGCACAGTATTCTGATGACACAAGTGAGCTGTACCTGCGCGGTTTCCTCGGAAAAATGCTTTTTTCAGGAGATGAGATATACAAGAAGGTCAATGTGCTATCGGGTGGTGAGAGGGTTCGCTGCATGATAGCCAGGATGATGATACGCAACGCAAATGTTATGATCCTCGACAGCCCCACTAATCACCTCGACCTTGAATCTATACAGGCATTCAACAATACCCTCATAAAGTTTAAGGGAAATATTCTCATGTCTTCTCACGACCATGCCTTTATACAGACAGTTTGTAACAGGATAATTGAAGTTGGTCCGAAAGGGATGATAGACAAGGAGATGGAGTACGACGACTATATTTCCGATGAGAACCTCATGAAGCGGAGAGAGGGCTTATACTAAAATTTTTCCCCTTTGTGACCCGGGGTTTTGACCCGAAGAAAAATCCTTGCGCCCTTGAATGGAAGAATGGCATTCCCATCTATTACACTTTGAGATTTTATGGTTAATATTGAGTGATATTTTGTCAATAAACCTCTCTTAAGAATATATTAAACCTAATCATATGAAATATAATAGATTTTTTTCCATCCTTTTCCTTATGCAACTGATCGTTCTCGAAACTGGCGCTCAGCCTTTATCAAAGGAAATCAACTCCGGCTGGAAATTTCATAAAGTTGGAAATACCGACTGGCACAATGCAGTCGTTCCGGGCTGCATCCATACTGATTTGATAAACAATAAAATAATTCCTGACCCTTTCTACCGCGATAATGAATCGAAAGTCCAGTGGGTCGATAAATACTCCTGGGAGTATAAAACTGAAATAGATGCCGACAAAAAGTTGCTCGGTAAACAAAACATTGAGCTTAGTTTCAAGGGTCTGGATACCTATGCCGAGGTGTTTCTGAACGATCAGCATATTCTGTCCACTGATAATATGTTCTGCGAGTGGAATGCAGATGTCAAAAAATTTTTGGTTGAAGGAAAGAATTCTCTCAGGATACTATTCCATTCACCTGTTGCGATGGGAATCCTGAGCAGGGATAAATTTGATGTTGAGGCACCTCTGGGATATAACCTTGAAATTACAAATACTGACTGGCCTAATGTGGGTCCCTATATGCGCAAAGCGGGATATATGTTCGGCTGGGACTGGGGCCCAAAGCTTACAACAAGCGGTATCTGGCGCCCTGTTTTTTTAAACGCCTGGGACGATGCAAAGATCTTATCTGTACAGGTTTTGCAGGACAATGTAAGCAGGAAGCAGGCAAATGTTTCGGCTATTTTAAGCGTTGAGGCGGCCTCCTCTCTTGATGCGACAATAAATTTATCTTACTCCCTTAATGGTAAGACAATAATTGTGGCTCCGGTTCCGGTAAAATTAATTAAAGGTAAAAATGAAGCCAAGGTTCAGTTTGCAATAAACAATCCCTCCCTCTGGTGGCCAAACGGTCTTGGCGACCATCCATTGTATGAGATCAACTGTTCGCTAAAAAGGGAGAATACTGAAATTGATAAAATTCAGACTCATGCCGGAATAAGAAAAGTCAGGTTAGTACAGGATCCCCAGCCCGACGGAGGAAAATCTTTTTATTTCGAGGTTAACGGGATTCCGGTGTTTGCAAAGGGAGCCAATTATATCCCTTCGGACATTTTTCCGTCACGGGTATCCGACAAACACTATGAAGAGATCATTGACGCTGCCGTGAATGCGAATATGAACATGCTGCGGGTCTGGGGAGGCGGAATATATGAAAATGATATCTTCTATGATCTGTGCGACCGCAACGGGATAATGGTATGGCAGGATTTTGCTTTCGCAATTTACCAGATGCCTGATTACCCCGAGTTTTTCGAATCAATTAAGAAAGAATTAAAAGACAATATTGAGCGGTTGCGCAATCATCCTTCAGTGGTTATCTGGAGTGGAAATAATGAAACTGAACTAATCTGGGATCTTCTGATGAAAAGCTTTTTCGGACTGCCTGTTGAAAATGGCGGTATGGGGACATTATCAAACCTTCTGAAGCTTCTTCCAAAATCAGACAGCATTAATCCGAATGTAACTGCCAGGGTTATGAAAGCTTATGATGATGTATTCTATAACTTTATTCCTGAAGCGCTTAAGAAATATGATTATAATTCGCATGATTACTGGCCCTCGTCACCAATGGGCGGTTGGAAAAAGACTATGACAATGAGTGCGCCCCAGAGCGGTGACATGCATTTTTACATCGCAGTTGTCAATCTTCCCTTTAGTGCATATCTTGAAACCAGGTCACGTTTTTTCAGCGAGCATGGCTTTCAGGCATGGCCCGGTAAAAAGGCGGTATATAATTTTACGTCAGTTTCCGACCGTTCTAAAAATTCACCGGTAATGCAGGCTCATAACAAGGCTATGGGCGGGAATGCACTTCTCGACAAATATATCGCAATGTCGTACCGTGCTCCTAAAGATTTTGATTCATACCTTTATGTATCACAGGTACTTCAGGCTGAAGGAATGAAAATGGCCCTCGAAACGCACAGGCGCTGGATGCCTTACACGATGGGATCCTTATTCTGGCAGATGAATGATGTCTGGCCTGTTGCTTCATGGTCATGCCTCGATTTTCAGAATAATCCAAAAGCTTTTTATTATACTGCTAAGAAAGCCTTTAACCCTGTAATAGTTGTCCCTTTAAACTATAAGAATAACTTCACGCTGAGCATTGTTTCAGATAAACAGGTATCAATCAGTGCAAAAGCTGAGATGAAAATTCTTGACTTTAATGGCAAAGTGCTCTGGAGTAAAAATATCCCTGTTAGTATTGCGGCGAATACAAGCAAGGAGTGTTATAAAATAAGCACAAATGAACTGGTCGGGAAAATGGATACGACTCAGATTGTCTTCTCAGTTAAATTACTTCAGGAAGATAAGCTGCTTTCATCCAACATGAGCTATTTCTCTGAACCTAAAGACCTTAAGCTTAAGAAAGCTGAAATTTCAAGGGTGATTAAAGAAACCACAGACGGGTACTCAATTATTCTTTCGGCAGATAAGCTTGTTAAGGATCTTTACATTGAAACCGATATTAAGGGTTACTTAAGTGATAATTGTTTTGACCTTCTTCCGGGGGAGAAAGTCACAGTAAGCTTCAAGACAAAGGAAAAGGTTGACAATTTCGGTGAAAAACTGAAATTTTACTCACTTTTTGATTCTTATTAATTTTGTATATTTACATAAGTGAAGCTTATAAATAGTTTTATTAAAAGGCCCCCCACTTTGTAAATCAGGGAGGGGCCGGGGTGAGTCCATGAGACTCAGGATTGCTCGCTTCGCTCGCGTTCCTCTTAACGGGTGCTTAACAAGCCCAAAGCCCTGTGTCCGCCTGCGGCGTCCACTAGCTTTTT
>JBBIIS010000140.1:0-8079 GCA_037446375.1 Bacteroidota bacterium
GCAGCAATGCCGGCTAATCCTGCACCAGCTGTAAACGGTATTCTCGCGTTTACCGGTTCAGGACAGACAATTGATCTGACCTGGGATGGAACAGCAACAGTTGCTCCCAAATGGGATGTCTATTTCGGTTCATCATCTAGTCCTGACCTTTATGCGACAAATGTTTCAGGAAATAAATACACTGTTACACTTACCCACGGCGGTGTATATCACTGGCATGTTATGACTAAGGATGCAAATGGTGTTTCATCACCCGATGTTGTTACTATCTGGAATTTTGATGTCAACTCAAATCCAAATGCACCAACCACACCATCTCCTGCTGACGCAAGCGTAGGGAAATCATGCACACCCACAATTACATGGGCAGCTACGGATCCTGAGAATGACGCACTTACCTACGACATTTACATGGACACAATTGCGGCCCCTGGTCTTACAATGGCTGGTCTGACAAGCGCATCATACGCTCCTGCCAAAGCGCTTGTGCCCTTCAAAACCTACCACTGGCAGATTGTTGTTCATGATCCTTATGGCGGCATCGCAACAGGGCCGGTATGGAGCTTCACAACTGGCGCATTGCCAATAAGCACCTATACAGGTTCATATACAGTTGATGAGCCGGCTGAAGGATGGACATATCCAGTTATATTCACAATGTTGTCAACAACGACAATTGGGATTGATCAGTACTGGGCATCATGGCCAGCCACATTTACCCTTGATCTTACAAAGCTGACCTACAGCATGGCTCTGACAACCTTCACATCTGGTTACTCAGCAATTGAGTCAGGTGTATTGGATCCGTCAACAGGTACCATGACTGGCACTTATACGATCTGGCACAATGGTTCCAAAATTGAGCAGGGTGTTCATACCTATACAAAGAACTGATAGTTTATTATCAGATTATTAAAACAAAGGGGTGTCTCAAAAGGGCACCCTTCTTTTTTCAGATTAATATTCAATTAGCTTCGCCAAGCTCCTTACATTCGTTTCTTTTGTTCCTCCAAAAGAAATGAACCAAAGAAAAGGAGTCCGGAAAAGACAACCTCAGTCTGTTTGTCCGCGCGCTGCACGAGGCCATAATGGCGCCACCAAACAGGCTGAGGTTCGCACCTTTTCCGGTTAGCCCACGCGCATTCTGAAGGTTTAATCTGTTTATAACTAGTGAAAAAAGGGGCCGTCTCACATTATTTTGAGACCGCCCCTTTTTTTATTCTAGCTCCCATTAAAAAGTTATATTCAGACCCCAATTTGGGAGGAATTCTATTCAACCTTAAGATTAACAAGATCAAGGCGGGTTGCTGTTACCTTCAGAACCTTAATTACAACATTTCCGATCCTGATAATATCATTCGGTTTTGGAATGCTGCCATGATAATACAACACCATACCGGCAAGGGTCTCAAAATCATCCTTTTCAGGCAGGGAAAGGCGATATTTTTCATTCAGGTAGTCTACCTCAAGCCTTCCCGAAAGCACAAACTCGCCCGGGTTGATCACCTTTTCTATCATTTCATTGATATCATGCTCATCTTCAATATCGCCGAATATCTCTTCGAGTACGTCCTCAATTGTTATCATACCTGATGTACCGCCGAATTCATCCACAACAAGCGCAATATTCTTTTTTTCCTCGACGAAAAGCGATAGAAGCTTGTTTGCTGCCATCGTTTCAGGAACAACGGCAATCTTCCTTACAAGTGAATGGATATCAGGTGGTTTCCTGAACAGATCTTTTAGCTCCGCATACCCTGTTATCTGATCTATTGTTCCCTGGTAAACAAGTATTCTTGAATACCTTGTGTCAATAAATTTTTCCTTGAGAACTGATATGGGGCTTCCTATTTCGACGGCTTCTATCTCGGTGCGCGGAACCATGCATTCCCTTAGCCTGACGTTGGAGAAATCAAGTGCATTCCGGAATATTCTTATGTTATGGTGATCAGATTCGGTTTCATTTTTGGTTTTCTGGTTCAGGTTTATAAAATGATCGAGATCAACCTTGCTGAAAATGATATCCTCCTGCCCTTTATCGCTTTGTTTGATGCCAAATAGTACCTTTATTAAGAAATTGGCTGCAATAAGTGATAGTTTGGACACCGGGTAGAATAGAAGGAAAAATAAAAATGTCGGGACACTGAGAGACTGGAGGAAAAAATTGGGATTCAGAAGGAATATTGCCTTTGGCAGAAATTCTGCAACAAATAATATGATCCCGGTGGAAATAAGCGTCTGGAGGATGAGTGTCAATGCCTCGGAATGTATGAACGGATGGATAACAGGAGTGAGTACCTCTGTCATCAGAAGGCCATATACAACAAGGCTTATGTTGTTCCCAATGAGCATTGTAGAAATGTACTGGCCCGGGTTTTGGGTGAAATACCTGATAATTCCAGAACCAAATACGCCCTGTTTCCTGTTAAGTTCAATCCTCAGCCTGTTGGAGGTCACAAAAGCTATCTCCATTCCTGAAAAGAATGCAGAGAAAACGATCGCCAGGAAGATAAGTATGTACTGAATGCTCATAGAGCAAAATTAGTCTATTTCTTACTTTCTTTTCCATGCCAAAAGAAAGTAACAAAGAAAAAGCGTCGGAAAAGACAACCGTTTCTTTTTTTCGCCATTTGCGCAAGGCCATTTTCCGCTCCAAAAAACAGTACGCGGTTCGCGCCTTTTCCGTTTCTCCCGCGCACCTATCAGCATAATTTATAGTATTAATTTTTTACCCTTTTTCCCAATTTTCCATGAAATAGAAGGATATACATACTGCAAGTGAAATATTCTAAGTGAGAGGGGAAACCCGAAAACGGTGTGAACCGGTGTCTGGAGCGGCGCGCTGGCCTGAAGGGATGGCAGACGAAGCGGAAAACACCGGTTTTCGTTTTCGGCGCCCTTTTTTGGTTCATTTTTTGGGCGAGCAAAAAATGAATGAAAGAAGAAAAAAGCTATTTGCTGTTTTTACGTTGGTTATGCCTGACCAGGGCGAACAGGAATGATACCAAGGCCATGCCGAAAAATACAAAAGTCCTTGCCCCGCCAGGGGAGATGGCATATCTGATACCTTCTGCAGTACTTGCGATACCAACTATGATCCATACAACTTCAAGTATCCGCAGAGTGCTATTTTTCATCTTTTATGTAGAATTGAGCGCTGACATTCCTAATGCGCCATTTTGTGAATCTGGGGTCAGATTCAAGCCCCGTTCCCATAATTACCTGGTCTTCGCTTGTGATCTTTACAAACCGGTCGGTATATACAATATTTTTATCCTGATCCCAGTAAAGCAACTCGGTCTCAAGACGCTCATTCTTTTCATTCAGGGCAATCACAGAGTCTTTAAGCTCCCAGAGCTTCCTGGCCTCTTCGTACCTTGCATATTTCGAGGAGAGGGACCCAACAGGATCTGGATGGCCATCATAAAAAACCACTTTAATGCCGAACTTGAATTCAGAATACTCTGGAAGATGGCTTGAGTAATGCTCCATCAGGGGTGCGGACATCACAAGTTGTTTCTTTGCGGAGTCGGTATATGTCGTTACAAAGTCCTTCACGATCTGTGAAGGAAGTGATTCAATATCGGATTTTCTTACCTTTTCAATTTTCCTGGAGCATGAGATCAGCATACAGGCAGATACTACTAAAAAAAGAGCAGTTAATATGCGGTAGATGAATTTCACTCTGCTTTGAGTTAAAGAGAGGTGATTTTAAACTGAAATATCAATCATATTTTCTCTTTACAAACCACCAGTCATAAAGGTTAAGGCTTATTCCCACAGAGAAGATATTTTCGTTGTACATACCTTTTGAGATATCACCATTCCTTTTCGTAAAATCAAAAAAGAGATTCGCCTGTGATGCAGGCAAACCTGGAGTCCCCTTGAGATAGAAACCCAGCCCTGCGCTTGCACCGTATTCCTTTAATTGTACACCGTTGAAGATCAGATAATTGTCTGCCATATGAGCTCCAAGCCTGTAATTAACTCTCTTAAGGAAACTCGTGTTGGATAGCTTTTCAGGAATATATTCCAGCCCGAACGTCCATGAAGATGTACTTGCCAGATTTCCGTTGTTATTGTGAATAAGCGCCTTTGCCCAGTTTGTATAGATATAATCAATTTCTACCGTGAACTTATCGATTTTTCCAAACGATAGCCCAGCCTTGTATGAAGCTGGTAATTTGGTTGAATCCTTTGAATTTGAATAAGTATAGCTCAGAGTATCAATGGCAGAGGTTGTATAAACGGTAAACTTGGTGGCTAAATCTTGAAGACTTGAAGTAACTCTCCCTGGTGCAGAATAGGAGAGACCGGCGGTAAGGAAATAATTCTTCTTTATTTTTGTAGAATACTGAATACCATAGTCAAGATGAATCCCGTGGATCCTCAGGTTCTGGCTGGCATTCTGATTATAGGCGCTCGCATAGTCAGCAAATTCAAACTGGTTCAGTCTTGTCAGCTCCCCGAAAATAACATTCATATTTATCCCAAGTGATAATTTTCTGGTCATTTTGAAGCCTGTTCCGACAAAGAGATTTGAAAGGCTGCCTGATCCTTTATGAACATAAGTTACTTCACCGATATTTGGGTCATAGGTTGGATCTCCGTTTCTAACAACCTGAGAGAGATAATAGTATCCATTGCTGTATGGAACAAGTCCGACAGCAAATCCGAATTTTTTCGAAACAGGAAATCCCATCATCAAATGGTTGAAATTAAGGTCGGCCGAATGAAACTTACTTGTTCCGTCATCAAGTGCGGAACGGCTCATGTCCACTCCGAAATCAAATACGAAAGATGAAGTATCAATGCTTGTATAGGAGGCTGGGTTGGCAAAGTTAACTGAATAATCATCCCTCATTGCAACACCGGTTCCACCCATACCCAGACTTCTGAATGGGGCCGGGTTTGACAGACTTCCGAGGTTGAATCTTGAATATGGTGAATTGATATTTTTCTGACCCTGCACAGCAACAGTGATAAAACAGAAAATTAAAAGTATAAAACTAAATGGTCTATTTTGCATTGTACTCTAAAATATAATTTAATCCATCGGTCACAATATCAGGAAGGTATATACATGATTCAGAGATTCTTTCCTTTAAATATAAACCATCCCCACCTGTTATAATAACCTTCAGGCCATTATGCTTTTCTTCAAACGTGCGAATATACTCATTTATTTCATAAACTACCCCGGTAATGACTCCGGCTATGATTGCATCCCTTGTATTTATTCCGGGCGATGTAAAAAACTCGGACCGGTTCACAAGTGGCAGCCGACCAGTATATGTATTAAGTGCACGAAAGCGCATGTCAATGCCGGGGGAAATATTGCCTCCCTCATACTTATTGTCAATCAGGAGATCGAAGGTTATTGCTGTTCCGGCATCAATGACAAGAATTTTTGAATCAGGATACAGGTCAAAAGCACCAGCGATTGCAGCTATCCTGTCGGCTCCAAGCGTTTCCGGGGTCTGATAATTAATTGGGAAGGGTAGCTTCGATCTGAATGACAGAATATGCAGTAGGGCACCTCTTCTGGCTGCAAAACCTGAAAGGAAAACAGGGGTGACCGTAACAGTGGAGATAATTATCTTTTCAATGCGGTTTTTGGAGCAGAATTCATCGAGTATCTGTTCGGAAAGATTCTCGGCCCTTTCGGTTGAGACCTTCCTGTTTTCGCTCATTATGACAAGCTTGGTCCCCGAATTGCCCGTATCTATTATAAGATTCATATTCAAAGTTAGTAAAAAGTGACTAAAGTGACTAAGTTGACGAGTGACTGGAGTTAAACTAGAACCCTAGATCACTTGTAATTCTATCTCGCTCAGCAACTTAATTGCCTCTTCTACTGTCCTTACATTTGAAATGGAAAGTGTAAGCTTCGATTCTTTCTGTCTCATTTTCATCCTTTCGGGGAATCTGTTTATATGTGACATTATTGAACTGAAATGTAAGCTTCTGTAAAACGATGATTCAGGGTCAGATACAAAATTAGCTATCAGTAGATTGTTTTTAAGCAGGATCTTCTCTATGCCAAGCTTCATACCCAGCCATTTTATTCTGACGATTTCAAGCAAAGCCCTGGCAGGAGGAGGCAAGATACCAAACCTGTCATTAAGTCTGTTTTCGAATGCAGCCAGCTGCTCTTCAGAATCGATCTCATTAAGTTCCTTATATAATCTTATCCTCTCCGAAATATTTGAGACATATTCGTCGGGGAACATAATTTCAAGATCTGTGTCAATCTGAAAATCACTTACATAAGGTTTTGCATGAACCTCCGTATCTTGTGCTTCCTTCCTGTTTGCCTGCTCGGGCTCCGACTCTCTCAGCTCCATCATGGCCTCATTAAGTATCCTCTGATAAGTTTCAAATCCTATATCCGCAATGAAGCCGCTCTGTTCCCCGCCAAGCAGATTTCCCGATCCCCTGATATCGAGATCCTGCATCGCAATATTAAACCCGCTTCCAAGCTCCGAAAATTCCTCAATTGCCTTAAGCCTT
The DNA here is from genome assembly GCA_037446375.1 of Bacteroidota bacterium. Lineage (GTDB taxonomy): Bacteria > Bacteroidota > Bacteroidia > Bacteroidales > VadinHA17 > LD21. Next base: position 6,514 of record JBBIIS010000140.1, read on the forward strand.
CTTCTTGCCTCGTGAGTAATTGTGCTCAGCGGTGGGGCAAGCAGATAGCAAAATGCCTTTTTATTCGATCTGCCCACACGTCCTCTCAGCTGGTGAAGTTCAGACAGGCCAAAATGATGAGCCTCATTTATAATAATTGTATTGGCATTGGGAATATCAAGTCCCGATTCAATAATTGTCGTGGCAATAAGCACATCATAGTCGCCCTGGATAAAATCGAACATGACATTCTCGATCTCCTTCCCTTCCATCTTGCCGTGGACCACAGCCGACCTCACGTTCGGACAAAGTCTTCTTATCATCAGCTGGACATCCTTTATATTATCCACCCTGTTATGAATAAAGAACACCTGGCCGTTCCTGCTCACCTCATACTCAATTCCCTCCTTAATGATCTCTTCGTTAAAGCCATGCAGCTCCGTTACAATAGGCATTCTGTTGGGCGGGGGAGTGTTTATAATTGAGAGGTCCCGCGATCCCATCAGAGAGAACTGCAGTGTACGCGGAATAGGAGTGGCGGTAAGTGTAAGAGTATCAACATTTGCTTTAAGTTTTTTGAGCTTGTCCTTAACAGCCACACCAAATCTCTGTTCTTCATCTATTACAAGCAATCCAAGATCCTTAAACTTTACATCACTGCCAGCAAGCTTGTGTGTACCTATTATAATATCTATTTCACCGGCTTCAAGCTTTTCCAGTATCTTTTTCTGATCCGCAGCTTTTTTATGCCTGCTGATGTATTCGATATTACACGGGAAATCCCTCAGCCTCGATTTGAATGTTCTGTAATGCTGGAAGGCGAGAATTGTTGTTGGAACGAGAACAGCTGTCTGTTTACTGTCGGAAGCCGCTTTAAAGGCTGCCCTGATCGCTATTTCAGTCTTCCCGAAGCCAACATCCCCGCAAATAAGGCGGTCCATAGGATGAGGAGACTCCATATCCTTTCTTACGTCAATAGTTGCCTTAAGCTGGTCCGGCGTATCTTCGTATATAAATGATGCTTCAAGCTCCCTCTGAATATATGAATCGGGAGAGAAGGAATATCCCGGAGATGACATCCTCCTTGCGTAGAGAGCAATAAGATCCCTTGCAATGTCCTTAACCCTCTTTTTAGTTGTCTGTTTAAGCTTCTGCCATGCACCGGATCCAAGTTTATAGATCTTTGGCTCTCCTGTATCCTTGCCTTTGTATTTTGAAATGCGGTGAAGAGAATGTATCCCTACATATAATATATCATTATCGCGGTAGACAAGTTTTATCGCTTCCTGAAGCTTCCCATTCACTTCTATCTTTTCAAGCCCGCCGAATCTACCGATCCCATGATCAATATGCACTACGTAGTCTCCCGGATTGAGGCCCGTGAGCTCTTTAAGGGAAAGGCTCTCCTTTCTTGCAAAGTACCCTCTGATCCTGAATTTATGATACCTGTCGAATATCTGGTGATCGGTGTAAAGGGCAACCCTGAGGTCGTGATCGGTAAATCCGCCGTGAAGATTAATGATGAACGGATTGAAAAGAACATCCTTGCTGATCTCTGCGAAGATATCGTGAAGCCTTTCGATCTGG
>JBBIIS010000141.1:0-7896 GCA_037446375.1 Bacteroidota bacterium
ATAGCCGCTATGTATCTTGAGACCAGCCTGATGAGATTCGGTTTGTATCCTATCCCGGGTTCGGATACATATCTTCAGAAGATTCCTTTTGTCTCAAAGAATGTTGACAAGAGTTCATCTGTACTTTCCGGAGTTGATGATAATGGAAAGACCCTTTTCACAACTGATTCAATATTGTCACTTATCCCTCCGGCGGCTTCTTTTGATGTTACCGGCAATCTGGTATTTGCAGGTTATGGTTTTGAGGATAAAAAATCGGGATACAGCGACCTGAAGGATGTGGATATAACCGACAAGATCGTTATGATAATGACCAGGAATCCTGGTATTTCTGATGATCCGAAATATGCATCAGGTTACCGGTTCGATCAACAGGTTGAGGTGTCAAAGATAATGCCTCTTTTCGCTAAGAAGCCCAAGGCACTCTTTCTTGTATATGACGGGAAAAACGCGTTTCAGGACCCGTACAGATCAGGTCTTGCTGACATGCTTGGCGGAGGTAATTCAGTCTCGCTCGCTGACAGGCCCGGAATGAGCCTGCCTGTTAAAATACTTTTCATAACCGGGAATACTGCTAACCAGCTTCTTGCTTCCACAGGCAAAACATTGAGACAGATGCAGGAGTTGATTGATACGCAGAAGAAGCCAGTTTCAACTGTTATAAAAGGCATTAAGGTTTCATTCAGGATCAAAGTCGCTGAGAAAAAATTTACAGGCTATAATGTGATAGGGGTTATTGAAGGTTCTGATCCGGTACTGAAAAAGGAGTGTATTGTCTACACGGCCCACTTCGACCATATCGGAGTGAATGACAAGGGCGAAGTTTTCAACGGTGCCGACGACAATGCATCTGGAACAATCGGGCTGATGGGAGTCGCTGATGCCTTTATTCATCTTAAGAAAAAGCCACTCAGAACTGTAATATTTGTCTGGGTAACAGGGGAAGAGAAAGGACTCCTTGGTTCGCAATATTATGTCGGACATCCGGTGATCCCGATGGAGAAAACGATTCTCAATATAAACCTAGATATGATAGGCAGGAGCAAAATGGCCTCCGATACCGGCTCCTTCATGGGGATGAAGCTGAATGTCACCTCAAAGGATGAGATAATGCTCTATAACGAACATAAAAGCGCAGAACTTCTTAAGCTGGTGGATGCTGCATCTGCCAAAACAGGAGTAAAGGTGATAGATAAAGGCAAGGATCTGGAATTCGGAGGTAGTGACCACGAGAGCTTTGTGGCGAAGAAAGTACCCTTCCTGTTCTTTCATTCCGGGATCGACGCAGATTTGCATTCCATAAGGGACGATGCCGATAAGATCGACTATGATAAGATGGAGAAAGTATCCAGGCTTGTCTTCCTTGTAGGATATAATGTTGCAAACTCGAAGACAGGGATCAGGTTCGACAACACAGCCAAATAATTTCACTCAGTCTCTCCCTGTGATTACTCTGTGCCTCTCTATGTATTATAAAGAACCAGCACAAAGTAACACAGAGGATCACAGAGTGACACAGTGTCGAAAGGTTGGTTACTCCAGGCTACCGACCGTGTTTTCAACCTCCTTAAGGATCTCGCATGATTTTACGAGTTCCTTCATCCTGGTATGATCGGCATACAACGGCCTGTCGATATCGAGAAATTCAACATGTTTTCTTATTGTATCCTTAGCCTTTTGCACACCGGCTCCGAATCTGTACTCCTCTTTCCTGAAATCGAGAGCCTGTGCGGCAGCCATTAGCTCAATACCGAGTATTCCATATGCATTATCAAGGATCTGGTTATTTTTTATGGCTGTATTCATTCCCATAGAGACAAAATCCTCCTGGTCAGCAGCGGCAGGTATAGACTGGATCGATGCCGGCATTGAAAGTATCCTTTGCTCCACTATTAGCATATCGGCAGTATACTGGCTTAGCATCAGGCCCGAGAACATTCCGGCTCCCTTTGTAAGAAAATCAGGAAGACCTACACTCAACGCAGGGTTATTAAGCCTGTTCATCCTTCTCTCAGAGAGTACACTTACCATTGTGACGCATGCTCCTGCCATATCCATTGGCACAGATACCGGCGACCCCTGGAAGTTTGCACCGGAAAGCTGGATATTTTTTTCAGGGAAGAAGATCGGGTTATCTCCAACACCGTTAAGTTCAATCTCAACCTGCGACCTGGCATAGCCCAGCATGTCATGTGCCGATCCTATTACCTGGGGAGTTGATCTCATAGAGTAGGCATCCTGGACCTTGCTTTTAACCTTACCCTCTTTAAGGTCACCTCCTGAAACGCATTTGTTTATAGCGTTTGCGCTTCTAATTGCTCCCCTGAAGCCTCTTGCCTCGTGGAGGAGAGGAGTATAAGGTTTCATGTTCGCCTTGAGTGCCTCAAGCGACATTGCCGCTGCAATTTCAGCCTGCTTCAGCCAGTTGTTCGCATCAACAAGCCATATAGCGCTCATTGCGGTGAGCATATTCGATCCATTTATAGCGGCCAGGCCGTCACGGGCATGAAGACCGGGACATGCAATGCCGGCCCTTTTCATTGCTTCGGCCCCATCGAGGAGTTCACCTTTGTAGTAAGCTTTGCCTTCGCCAAGGAGCAGAAGAGCTATCTGCGACATTGGAGCAAGGTCGCCGGATGCGCCAACGGAGCCTTTCTGACATACAAAGGGTGTGACCCCCTTGTTAAGCATTTCAACATAGGTCTCAGTGATCTCTATCCGGTTACCTGAGTTGCCATGTGCATGTACATTTATCCTGCCAAGCATTGCGCCTCTTACAGTTTCTTCCGATGCAGGATCGCCTATACCGGCGGCATGATTATATACTAGGTATTTCTGGAAATCCTTTATCTGGTCATCATTAAGAACGACCTCCGAAAATTCTCCGATACCAGTATTTACCCCGTACATGATCTCGTGAGCTGCAACCTTTTTTTCGAGCATAGCCCGGCAGATATTTATTCTCTTTTTTGAGTCGGGGTGAAGCTCCACTTTCTGACCATGTCTTGCGACGTTTACAACATCTTCGATCTTAAGGTCAGTTCCTGTTATAATTAATGTTTTCATAAGCTGATTTTCTCTTTATTCGGTTTGGTATTGTGAAAGCAGATCACCTGTCTGCATAGGCAGACTGGCTTTAAAAAACTGTTATAAATTGTGATAGGCCCTGATCAACAGAGGCCGGAGCGATTGATCTTGATCTTGTATTCCAGAATCCAGTTGTATTCCATTGTCATTGAATAGACATTCAAAAGTATGTATATTATTATTAATCTCCAATGACGTTTATCACAGATGTTTATTATGAAAGATTGGCGGTCCTTCGGAGCGCTGAATCAGCCGGGGAGGCTTTCCCTCCGGTGAAACATAGTGTATTAGCAATACTGTGATAACAAACCCTGAAAGGGTGATATTCCTTTCATGACAAAACTCATCAATTTAAAGCGCTATTATTATCAGTTTTCGAATAAGATTGATAAATTTATAAGTGAATTTTATCCGATACAATTGCCATGAATGAGACATTTGTCAGACTGACCCGTTGCGTGGAGGCAGGTAAGATAAACAAGCCTCGCCATATCCTCCCGATATGAAAGACCAGGAGGGAGCTGATGAGCTCGCAAAAAGAGCCCTGGATGAGGGAAGAAAGCCGGGCGAGATCCTGGATAATGCCCTGATTCCGGCAATGGCAGCAATAGGAGACAGGTATGCAAGGCAGGAGATATATGTTCCCCAGATGCTTATGTCTGCACGCGCCATGAGTAGTGCAATGGCCCATCTTAAGCCGTTCTTTCTCTCCGGGGAGACAAAGAGAAAGGGAACAGTTATTATAGGCACAGTTTCTGGTGATCTGCATGATATCGGAAAAAGCCTTGTAGCTATGATGATTGAGGGAGGCGGATGGGAGGTGATTGACCTGGGCGTCGACGCGGGACCTGATAAATTTCTCAGGGCACTTGATGAGCACCCGGGTTCAGCCATCGGCTTATCGGCTCTTCTCACAACCACTATGGAAAATATGAAAAAGATAGTTTCAGCAGTTAAGGGAAAATATCCTGGTGTCAGGGTAATGATAGGTGGTGCTCCTGTAAACCAGGATTTCTGCAACAGGATTGGCGCTGATTTCTATTCTCCTGATCCCGGCGGTGCAGTAAACTATCTTAATTCTTTGTAAAATGGCTCTTTTCACCCCTGCAAGAAGATGGCAACCACCATTTTATCCTTTTAAGAAGGAAAGCTTTCCTAGGAGGCTGCTTGCCGGAACAGAAAGGCTTGTAAAGGGACCGCTGTTCGGTTGCAGAATGTGCGGCAACTGCATGCTTCAGGAGACAGCCTTTATCTGTCCTATGGAATGCCCGAAAGGGGTAAGAAACGGTCCCTGCGGAGGCTCAACTGCTGAACACTGTTACGTTGATGAAACACGAAAATGTATTTGGTTTTGTATTTATGAGAGGTCCTTTCGCATGCACAGGGAAGAGAAGCTTCTTGAAGTACTCCCGCCGGTAGACTGGGACAAGGCAGGCACAGAGACATGGGGCGATGTAGTGGTTCAGATGAGGAAGGAAGGAGCATTGAAGTTCATAAAAAGCCGGTTTTCGGGCGACAGATCCATCCGTCACAAGGAATGGGAAAGTATATTCAGGCCTGTCCGCCAGCCTGACTGGTGGAATGGAGATTCAGTGTATCATGCCCCGGAAGAGCATGAGCCGGTCTCCCGCCTCGAGAGAAAGTTAAGCGAAGGGGAATTCGTATTTACAGCAGAGGTTATCCCTCCTCTTCATTGCGACATTGAAAAGCTTAAAAAAAACATTGAACTTGCCAGTCCGCATGTCGCTGCGGTTAACTTCACAGACAATTCCTCTTCCGTGCCGAGAATGTCGGGAATGGTCTGCTGTTCAATAGCAGCTGATCTTGGTTCGGAACCTGTTTTCCAGATAACCGCCCGGGATAATAACCGCTACGGTTTCCAGTCAAAAGTAATCGGGGCTAACGCCATCGGAATAAATAACATTCTGTGTATTTCAGGCGATAGTCCGGTTACCGGACTATCGCCTGAAGGGAATATGAATATCCTCGACCTCGATTCGGTGCAGATGATCTGGATACTCCGGAGGATGAGGGATGAGAAAAAATATCTCGACGGAAGGGAGATCAAATTTCCTCCAAAAGTATTTATCGGCGCTGCAGCATCACCTTTTGCTTCAAGACCTGAATACCAGGCAATAAGGGAGCAAAAGAAAATAAATGCAGGGGCTCAGTTCCTTCAGACAAATGTCGTCTTCGATGATAATGGGCTTGAAAAATGGCTTGAATGTCTCGACAAGCGGAACATTCTTGAAAAAGTACATATACTTATAGGGGTGACCCCTTTGAAAAGCCTTAAGATGGCTAATCATCTTAAATTTGAAATACCAGGTATTGTCATTCCTGACAGTATCATTAAAAGAATTGAGATGGCTGGTGAATCAGCCCAGGAGGAGGGAATTCAGATAGCGCTCGAATTCATAAACAAGGTAAAAGGCTATAAAGGTGTGAATGGTATACATCTCATGACGCTTGGCGCTGAGAATATAATTGAGAGAATAGTAACAGAATCGGGAATCAGGTCCCTCTGCTGATCTGACTGAAATATGACAGAACGTTGTAAATATAATTTTCCCTTTAAAGAACTTAAGATTGAGGTGGACCAAATCGGGCGGCTTCTCGACTATGAAAAAGGGGATAATAAAAGTGTCTTATCAGGAATGATTAGTGAAGCCCTCTCCGAAGCTGAGGATCTTTGTGATCTGAAAGCTGAATTTGGCATATGCGATTCAGCAGAGTTTGATACCGGCTCATCTTCACTTAAGCTCAATAACATTACTCTTGATATAGGAAAGATAATAACCGGTCAGCTTAAGAGATCGGATTCAGTTGCCATCTTTGTATGCACAGCCGGAGAAGCTATAGGATTGACATCCCGTTCTTATATTCATGAAAAGGATTTTTTAAAGGGATATATACTCGATCTCATCGGGAGCACAGCAGCAGATTATACAGCCGACCTTATGCAGGATAAGCTTAAAGGGCTTGCCGGGAGCCGGGGACAGAAAATCACAAACAGGTATAGTCCGGGTTACTGTGGCTGGAATGTAACAGAACAACATAAGCTATTCAGCCTTATAGAGAATAATTATTGCGGGATCAGGCTGAATGAATCCGCGCTGATGCAGCCTATTAAGTCTGTAAGCGGCATAATCGGAATAGGCAAAAATGTAAAATTCAACAAGTATACCTGCAATTTGTGCGACCAGCAGAACTGCATCTACAGAAATACAAAATACAGTTCGGCATTATGAAGAGCCATAACAGCTATAACATGAGGTTTCTTCTCACTGTTTCGCTGATATCAGCGATGGGGGGACTGCTTTTCGGATACGACTTTGTTGTGATCGGAGGAGCGAAGCCCTTCTATGAACCATTTTTTGGAATATCAGGCAATCCGGCTGCCCAGGGATGGGCAATGAGCTGCGCTCTTGCAGGATGCCTGGCCGGGGCAGCTATTTCAGGCTGGCTGAGTGACAGGTTTGGCAGGAAGAAACTTCTCCTTGTTTCAGCACTGCTCTTTATAATAGCATCACTCGGAACAGGCTCCGCATCAACATTCACGCTTTTTGTCCTTTTCAGAATAACCGGTGGCATCGGAATAGGGCTGGCCTCAAATCTTTCTCCTTTATATATTGCTGAAATAACACCCGGTAAACTGAGGGGAAGGTTCGTCTCAATCAATCAGCTTACGATAGTCATCGGTATCCTGGCGGCCCAGATAATAAACTGGAGAATAGCCAGACCGGTTCTTCCCGGCGCATCTGTTAACGATATTATGATATCATGGAACGGACAAGTTGCCTGGAGAGTGATGTTTTATGCATGCACCGTTCCCGCAGTGGCCTTCTTTATACTTACATGGTTCGTTCCGGAGAGCCCCAGGTGGCTCGCCAAAAAGGAAAGCAGCTATCCTAAGGTCCTTGGCATTCTTGAGAGGATAGGAGGAAAGGAATTTGCCATGAGTGAGCTTGATTCGATTAAGGGTACCCTTTCTTTACAAGGTAACCGGCTGGAGAAAGGGTGGGCCCGAAAGACAGGAATATCACGTCTTTTGATCCTTGGTATTGTCCTTGCCGTCTTCCAGCAGTGGTGCGGCCTTAACGTGATTTTCAATTACGCCCAGGAGATCTTTTCAGGTGCAGGATATGGTGTCTCCGATACACTTTTCAATATTGTAATAACGGGGACTGTAAATCTCCTCTTTACATTTGCAGGTATGTTCACAGTCGACAGACTGGGTAGAAAAGCATTGATGCTTCTCGGCGCAGGTGGACTGGCAGTCATCTTTACAACAGTAGGACTTCTTTACTTTTTTCAGATCCACGGGATTGCACTTCTGATAATGGTAGTATCGGCCATAGCCTGCTATTCTATGTCGCTTGCACCTGTTACATGGGTCATCCTTTCCGAGATATTTCCCAACAGGATAAGGGGGTCAGCAATGTCGGTCGCAACATTTTCACTCTGGGGAGCATGCTTTATTTTAACATACTCGTTTCCAATGCTTAACCGGCTGCTAAAAGCTTCCGGTACATTCTGGCTTTATGGCGCTATATGTGTTGCCGGATTTTTCTTCATATTGAATAAACTACCCGAAACAAAGGGAAAATCTCTTGAACAGATAGAGCATGATCTTATAAAATAGGACTATGAAAAAACTCTTAATCCTGCTTCTTGTTTTAACAGGCTGTACAACCCGTGAGAAAAACATAAGGAGATATGTTTCACTTGCAGGCGAATGGGGCTTTATGATAGATTCACTCGACAGGGGAATAAAAGAATCATGGTTTAATGTTCCATTTGCCGATT
>JBBIIS010000142.1:0-7789 GCA_037446375.1 Bacteroidota bacterium
CTCTGCCCTCCGCTCTCCGCTCTCCGCTCTCCGCTCTCCGCCCTCCGCCCTCCGCATTTACTTTTGTCTTAAGCCATTTGTCTTTTATCTTCTTACAGCTCCGCCCCGTCAGTCACATAAGCAAAATGAGTCAACCCTTTGATTGAAATATTTTTATACAGCTTATGCCTGACTTCGACTTTACTTATCAAACTAAGTTAAACAAGATCCGGGGATTGGAGGCTGGAGAAAAGAAATTTGATGCACCTGTTTTTCAGCACAACCTCGAAGGAGATATGATCTAAATAGAAGGTCAGATTATTTCAAGACACAATAAACGGCCCATATCCCTGGGCTCATCTTCTCACGATGTGGCAAACATCGGAAGAATCCGGTCTATATTCCGAATGGTCCGAAGGTTCTGTCAGTCTTGTTTCTGATTATCATTCACGGTTCTTTATTTGCAGGACGCAGAACAAAATCTGCCATATGCAACAAATGCAGCCAGCAGGAAAAGAACGACATTCATTGCTACTGCCTTGTACTCTTTCTGCTTAAGGTGGGCCATATTGGCTGCAAGGACCATTATTACGCACAGTCCCACAGCGGCTATTGGTGTCAGTACCGGAAGAATGCCGGTAAGCCAGGGAACTATCAATCCTATAGCTGCAAGAAGTTCTGACACACCAATGAACCGTACCATGGCTGTTGAATAATCTGCCACCCATGGAAATTGTTTCAGAAGCTTTTCCCTCGATAAGAGCGACTTGTTAATTCCTGCAAATGCAAACATTGCTGCAAGAAGACCCTGAACGATCCAAAGAGCTGTATTCATAATAATAGTTTTAGGGTTAGTTTATTTTCAACTAAGTTACAAAATATTCCCGACCGGACCGGTGTACTTTGGCGATAGGGGCTCAGTAAACCATGTAGCTTGCGGAACCTGTACCCATCAGATCGGCAGTCGAAAAGCCGTTTATCGTGATCTTAACAGGACCCGAGCGGGGTAGATTTTTAAATTTTATCACCGCTGGTTTTTCTCCGTCGAGGTATACCTCGGGATTCCAGTATGTTGTGGAGTAGCTGTGGAAAACGGGATCAGTTTCAACCTCAATTTTTGTTGGAGTATAGAACTCCTTGTTTGCCCTGTAAAGATTTATTGGCAGAAGCATCCTGTCGCTTGTATGCTGCATTTTCCATTCAGTGCGGTATTTCTGAAGATTCTTGTCATTAGTCCTGGTATTCACAAACAGGATCCCTCCGAGAGCAACTTCTCCGTACTGGTAGAATCCGTCCTTACTTTTCAAAACCGTAAGTGAGGTTAACTGGCTTGGAGAGATGGATTTCACCTGGTTGTATCCGTCATAGTATAAGGGCATTCCATCAAGGATTATAAAAACAGGCCTGTTCCCTCCAAACATTGAAGTTTTTGCACGGAGATATATATTATCTACAGTGATATCACAAAAGGTAAGCCGGCGTACTGCATCATCAAAGTTTGCAGAGGTCCAGAGCTGTTCATAGTCAAGGCTCTCCACCCAGGTATACTGGTACTTTTCTTCATAGATATCGTGATAGACCTTCTCCGGACGCGGAGTACCCTTTATGATAACCTCAGGGATCTCTATCACGCTGTCGCCAAGTGAATAATTAATTTTAGAAGGGGTTATTTTAAAGATCTCTGATGGGATCTCAGGCTGTATTCTGAAGAGCTTTGTACTTCTGAAATATTTTTCGTTGTAGGGAATGCTTAGCATGGCCCCCTGAATCCTCTTTTTATTCTGAACATCGGGCATTAGTGTAACCGACCTCGTTATTTGAGGAAGTGAATCGAGAGGCAATGTTATTTCGCCATTGCTGTCAGTCACAAGATGCTTTATTGATGGTCCTTCCAGAGACACAAGATCAAGCTTTCTGTCAGATTTGCTGCTCCCGCTGGCATAAAGGATCTTCATCTTAAGGACATCGTAATTATCAGGGGAGGGCAGACTCACTGAATTCTGACTGAAGTTCCAGTTATACCTGCTCCATCCGTAGACCATGAAGAGAAGATCAACATCCTCATTCTTAAGATTTTCAAGTCCTTTTACAAGGGCTGAGGCAGGCAGATTTGCAGCCAGCGAAGGATGGTAGTTGTTGGAGTACTCCATACCGGGAACAAAGATCTCGGGATTATATCCTGAAAGGGAGTCGATGGCAGCTATCGAGAAGTATCCCTTTACGGGCAATCCATCTCCATCGACAGCCGAGACAGACACTTCAGTCTCGTTGCCCGGAGAGTAATAAGGCTTGTCGGTTTTTACGGTGAATTTAAGATGCTTGTCGGGGTTCACATAGAAGAGCCTCTCTGCAACCGGTTTGCGATCTTTATTAAAAAGTGTTATCTGAACAACACCTGCAGGCAGTTCTTTTGTGCTTACTGCCATACGCTGCTTTTTATCGAGAGTCAGTTCATGTGTAAAAATCAGGTTCGAATTCATTGAGCCGGCAACATAAACTTTTTCACCATTATACCGGCTTTCCTGGATCTCGATGTAAAAAGCTCTCGGGTTTAAAGCTTTTGTACTCAGGGCTAATCCATTTTTATCCGGTTCGGGGAGAGGCCATTTCCTGATTTTTCCTGATGCATTTTTCTCCTCCACATACATGCCTGACGCCGCAGTGCATGTAAAGATCCCGGGGCCGTACTGTCCCGACTTAATTGAATCGAGGGTCTGACCCAAAGCGTTTTTCAGTACTCCCCTGAAGGAGAGTGACTGACCGCGCGAGTTTGTAGAATTGAAGCCTACTCTCTGCTCAAGCCCTTCAATAAAGGTTCCGCCTTCGGGCAGGAATCTTAGGTCAGAATACTGATCTTCAAAGGGGAAGTTGAAATCTTTTATAATGGCTTCCTTCGATCCTGATGATCTTGTCGCTATCTGGATCCCTGGCCTGGCTGAAACTGTATCGGGTATTATGAAATCAAGTACCGTCTCTCCGTTCTTTGCTGTCAGCCCCTGCCTCGATGTACTTTTATCCGGGCCTGTAATAAGGCTGCACTGAAATTTCTGAGAGCGGAGAAGCTCATCGTTCTTTCCCGTTATCTTAATGTTTACAACTAAGGTATCACCTGGCCGATAGCTCTCCTTATCGAATTTTGAATAGATCTTTATATTCGGTGATTCTTTTTTCCGTACCGAAAGATCAAGCTGAAAGGCATTCTCAGGATCGAAATCCTGCATCCTGTCTGTAAATGATATAAGCTGATATCTGCCTGGTTCCGCTGACGCAGGGATGACCATCCAGCCAGGGGCAAGTGAGTTTTCTAATTTAAACCTCGAGCTGTCTGCAAGTACATGCTTATCGTTGAAGAGGAGCATGTACAATGAGTTGCTGCCCGACTCGAAAAAGCCGGTGAACCTGTCGCGGATATATGCCTGGAAGTGGATCGTATCTCCGGGCTTGTACATGTTCCTGTCGGTCTGGACAAATACCTGGTCGGCAGTGTTGCCCTTCTGATTCCTCGAAAGGTATTTTTCAACCTGCGACTGAAAAGTCCCGCTGTCGGGGGCGCTTGCTGATATCCCATTACGGAGGAAGTCGTAGGGGATCATTTCTGATACTCTTTCAGTGGCCATGGTTCCTCCCCAGGTGATCGAATATGGATCATCAAAGTAACCGTAGGGATAAACATTCACAGTGTCGTGCAGGACCATGGTACTAACAAATTTTCTTTTTGTAAAGCCGGTAAGGCCACCCTCGAGCTCCGGGTGATCGTAGGTGTATGTGATGAAGATCTGCGAACCGTAATAAAGCGGAGAATAATTCTTTGTACCGTGTAACCTGATATCATTCACAAGCAACGGTTTTACAGCCGTCATCTCCTTAGTAACGGAATCGATCCTTGATACAAAGATCTGAAAACCGTTCTGATGGAGGGAATCTGAAGATATGGCTCTAAGCAGGTTCATCCTTGATCCGTAGTATGCCAGAAGCCTGTTCTTCTCCCATATTCTGATCTTCCTTGCGCTGCCCTGGAGAGGCTGGAAATAGTTGGTCCCTGAGAACCTAAGGGTCCCCGCCTTCATGTCATAGTAAAAATCACCGAGGTCGTACAGAATGGTGTAGCCCAGGTTCTTATTTACAATTGTGAGAGGCTTCAGGGAGTATCCCTTTAAATAATTATCTCCCGGATCGCTGTAGAGATGAACATCTTCGGGATTGACTATTTTGCACCCTTCCGAGTTCTCTGTCTCGCCTATGAAGAGCTTCACGAACTGCAGGTAGTTCCTCTGTCGGTTGGGATCCTTTGACCTTACTGTGATCTCATCGAGGCCAATGGTATTCAGCGACAGCCTGAAGTTAATGTTCCGGTTCCTCCCGTCAGAATTAATTATTACCGATGCGGATTTATAGCCGACACAGGAGGCTGTAAGTTCATACTGACCGCTTGCCGGTACTGAAAATCTAAAGGCACCATCATTGTCCGTCATCGATCCGAAAGTGGTTCTTGACAGGTAAACAGATGCGCCCGGAACGGGTTTGTTCAAAGAGTCTTTAACGGTTCCTGTTATTGTTGTCTGAGCTGAAGCAGCTAGGGTCAAAAATAAGAACAGGATCAGGGAACATGTCTTTTCTTTCATTTTTGAGGGATTGGCTTTCAGGTTTTTTTAAAGCAATTACTGTGCCATTAAGAAATCCCGATTCAGGGAATTAATATTCCGGATAGTGATATCGACTTTATTAAGTATATTTAAAATATAAAATAACCGCTATGAAAAAGAACATCTGTTTTACTGCATTCTTCTGCTTTCTGCTCATGAATATAAGCGCGCAGGGCATTTCTGAAAAGGATAATTCCATGCTCGACAATTTCATTAAGTCAAAGGTAAGTATCGTTAAAGTGAGGATCGGGTCGGATACTCTCGCAAAGGTATTCAATGGTACATTCTACAAGGTGGATGCAGGGTTCGCATTTTCAGACGAGATGTCATATTGTTCCGGTGACCTGTTTGTTATAAAGGATGGGGAACTGCTGGTTCTGGGCGGGAAATCTGACAGTATGAAAATTGTAGTTTCACTCTTAAGAAAGGACTTTTTCATGAAGAGTGAGGCGGATGCTAAATTTTTTGAGATGGCGCTCGATATGATCTATCCCATGAGCGATATGAATAAAGAATACAAGGGGCACATGAAAATCGGAAGTAAGTGGTACTTTATAAGAGACAAGTTCTTTGATTCAAAAAGCGGCTTTATAGTCACCCTTGATCAGAATTCGAGGATCCGGAATATTGGATACAGCCTGGAGGCGATAAAGAAATGAGCTGATCAACAATAAGGTTCAGAATGCGCGCTTCTGTTTCTGGCTTGACTCAATTAATTTGTTCAGTCTGCTGAGTCTTGTTGCATCCTGTTTAGCGCTCATTACCCATCGGTGCGCCGTTTTCAGGTAGGAGGGAGACTGGCGTGAGAAGAAGTCCCATGCTTTTTTGTTTTCTTTAAATATACGTTCCAGGTTTTCATCAAGCTTCGCCGTTTCATTTTCGTAGCTGTAGATGCCTGATCCTGATTCTTTCCTTTTTTCAAATGCCTCAATTCCCCTCTGAGTCATCAGGCCTCTCCTTGTAAGATCCTCAACTTTTTTTATGTTGATATTGCTCCAGATGCTATTTGGCCGCCTTGGTGTGAAGCGGTGGGAATAGCTCTCACTGTCCACGGACTTTTTTATCCCGTCTATCCATCCGAAGCAGAGGGCTTCATCCACTGACTGAGGATATGTGAGACCGCCTTTGCCGCTTGAAACCTTATAAAAGCCAACTAACAGCTCTATTTCAGTTTTATGATTCTTCTCCAGCCATTTTCTGAATTGCCCCTGCGATTTAAAATATTTAGGAGTCATAAGAGGTCAGGTGATTTTGTTTCTGCTTCCCGTCGGGGCCGTCAGGGTAATGATACTGATTAAAGCCGATCAGAAAAAGCTGTAGATAATAGTTAGTGCGACATCGTTGTGAAATGAGTTCATAAGATATTTTATTTCAGGCTGGGTATCGCTTGTATTCAGGTTATTATGTGT
The DNA here is from genome assembly GCA_037446375.1 of Bacteroidota bacterium. Classification (GTDB taxonomy): domain Bacteria; phylum Bacteroidota; class Bacteroidia; order Bacteroidales; family VadinHA17; genus LD21. The sequence continues at coordinate 6,032 of JBBIIS010000142.1, forward strand.
ATACCATGTTAAGTTGGAATTTAACTGGAGCCTGAATTGTGGGGAAATATAATAATATATGCTTAATGCCGCATTGAACGTAAAGCTATTATCCTTCATCTGATACTGAAGCGGCCCCGGATTTGAGATGGTCCGGGTTCCCCTGGAATTCCAGTAATTGCCCGTGAATGATATAGCTGCAGAGGTCCTTGAATTTGGCAGATACTGTAATGAATAGCCAAGAGATGCATTAAGAACATTTGTCTCGTAGTTTCTGAAAGGGTCATAACCCATTTTAGGATCCCGTGTGAATTCTCTCTCGTATGAAGTAAGGAAGATGAGAGATGTCTGCCAGTAAAGATTTAACGGTTTATAATACCTGGCCTGGATAAATCCCCCGATCTCCCAGGCATTGAGAGTTGAGACACTTTTAAGGGGGTCTGCCCCGTTCAGAGAAGTTGCCATGCTCTGGTAGCCTGAATTGAAGCTATCGTTTATCCCGGCATTAATTGCAGAACCTGTCGATCGGGGAGGCCCTGAGGCATAATCCCACTGATCATTAAGCACTGCGAAGTAGGTTATATCTGCCGGTTTTACAATTCTGTTCGCTATAAGAAATGAATCGATAACCTGAAGCTCCCGTATCTTTCTCAGCCTTGTATCGAAGAATCTCTTTCTTTTGATCGCAGATATCTCCTTTGCCATATCAAGGACGACGTTATCGGATGGAAGGCTATCTATCCTTCCGGCCTTATTCAGCTCTTCAAGGATATAGATTGCCAGCCTGAGGTCCTCAACAGGTTCAATTCTGCCATGACCGACAGATACGGGTATTGATATATTTGTGATATACTGATCATTACAATCTTTCCGGGAGCTGTTCCCCGGATATTCGGTATAGGATTTATATACATTTTTACTTACACTTGCCTGCGGATCTGCTTCTATGAAACTGAACTTCTGATTATAAAACCTGTTCGTGCTGCTGACCGACAAATTCCCATTCCAGTTATTCCGGCTGGTATGCATATCATTGTTGTCGTAAGTGTAAGGATTTGTATTTCCCAGGAGAGTGATCTGAAGATCTCCCTGGTACTTTACAGTATTGCGGAAATGGTAATAGCCGAGGTTTAATTGACCCTGGAAACTGTTACTGTTCATCTCAGTGCTGTCGCTGTTTGATGTCTTGGGAGAGTTGCTGCTGGCTTCATTGTTTAAATTTACATTTGCATCAAGCCTGTTGATCTTAATATCGGGCAGCTTGTAGCTTGAAAGATCAAAGCCGGAGTACTGGGCATTAAGCAGAAGCGGAATTGTTGAGACCAGAGCGAGGAACAGATATTTCAATATTGAGTTCATAGCATCTTGACTGGGTTATCGTCCGCAGATGAAACGCAAAGCCTAAGTTAAACAAAATCAGTGCAATTTAAAAGCCGGACCTCAAATTTTGAATAAATACCCATATAATTCTCATAAAAAACTTATATCAACAGAGAAAGACAGGTCAGCGCTCCATCCATTTTTCTGAATTCCGACATCTCAACTTCAATGATATTGTAGCCAAGGTCAGCGATTTTCTGCCTTGAAAGTGGAAATCCTTTTGAGATAAGAAGGAAATCGTTTATTGGAAGACAATTCGTTGAATAAGCCTCATCACTGCTGGCGATTATGATATTGTGAGAGCCTGTCTTTTTTGAAAATTCATCAATTGAAATGAAATTGTCCTTCCCCAGATATGTGATGCCGGATTTCAGATGAGGAACAGTTTCCACTGTTATT
>JBBIIS010000143.1:0-7474 GCA_037446375.1 Bacteroidota bacterium
ACCGGCTATTGACATGCTGTTCAACCAATTCAATGACTCGGTGACCGGGGCGCAGTTCGGTAATGTAAGGTCGGTAAAGGAGCTTGCCAGCGCTGCGAACCAGGCAGGAAGAAGCAGAAAGCTCAGTGAGACCTACGGCGGCTCGGGCTGGGATCTCACATTTGCAGATATGAAGCGGAACGGCGACTGGGAATTTGCCCTTGGAGTGAACCAGATGAATCAGCACCTGACCTTCTTCTCGATGGAGGGAGCAAGAAAATACGATTACCCTCCGACTTTCGATTATCACGAACCGTGGTGGAACGATTATAAGCACCTTAATGATCATTACGCCAGGCTGTCACTCGCCCTCTCTTCCGGCAGGCAGGAAAATGATATAATTGTACTTGAACCGACAACAACTGCCTGGCTTTACGATTCATACGTTAAACGTAACGAAAGGGTGGGTGAAATCGGTCAGACATTTCAGTCTTTTATAACAAAACTGGAGAAAAGCCAGGTTGAATATGATCTTGGTTCTGAAAGTATATTGAAAGCCCTTGGCTCAGTCTCAGGAGATAAACTGGTAGCAGGTGATGCATCTTACTCGAGGGTTGTTATTCCACCGATGATGGAGAACATTGATAAGCAAACATTTACACTGTTGAAAAAATTCAGCTCCGGAGGAGGGAGAATAATCAGCTTTGCGACACCATCTTTAGTTGATGGCAGACCCGACAAGGAGCTTCAGGCATTTTTTGCGGGGAAGAGGGATAACTTAATCGCTGCCTCAACACTTGACGATGAAACACTATCAAAATACTTTGCATCCGGAGAGAATGTATTTACAAACGTTACCGGCGGAACACTCTTTCACCATACAAGAAAACTGGCTGACGGAAGAATCATTTTTCTTGTAAACTCAAGCACAACAGTTCCTCTTTCAGGAACGCTTAACACAGAAGGGGCGGATGCATTCGAACTTAATACTTTTACCGGTGAGATATCTGGCTATCTGAATGAAAGGAAAGAGGGAAAGATTGCCCTCAGGTTTGAATTGCCTCCTGCCGGCAGCCTCCTGCTTTATGTGTCTGATGTAAAGGGAGAACAGCTGCCGGTTGTTTCAAAACCTTTGAATTTTACCTCAGTTGTACCGGCTCCCGGGATGAATGTCACAAGAGACAGCATGAATGCCTTCACTATAGATTTCTGTGATCTGGCTCTTGAAAATGAAACCTTTAAGGATCTGTACTTCTGGAAGGCCGCCGACAGGGTTTTCAGACATTTCGGTTTTAAAAATGGCAATCCATGGAACACTTCAGTACAGTACAAAACAAATATAGTCGACAGAGATACATTCGGCGTAAGAACAGGATTCACCGTAAGCTATCATTTCAATGTAAAAGATAAGTTCAACTATTCATCGATAAAGGCTGTTGTTGAAAGACCCTCACTCTGGAGAGTTTCACTTAACGGGAAAGAGATAATAGCTGAGCCCGGGAAATGGTGGCTCGACCGGTCGTTCGGAGTTTTCCCGATAGGCATTCTTGTTAATCCGGGCGAAAATACCCTGACGCTCACAGCCTCTCCGATGCGAATCCATTCAGAGGTGGAACCGGTCTATATTACCGGTGATTTCTCTGTTGAACCGGCAGCAAAGGGATGGATAGTGTCGGCCCCGGCTAAAAAGTATACTGCAGGATCGTGGAAGGGACAGGGTATGCCATTCTATTCCTGGGGAATGATTTATTCGAAGGATTTTGAACTGGTAAATGCAGAAGGAAGCTACGAAATCGCTCTCACAGAGTGGAAAGGGACAGTTGCAGAGGTTTCGGTAAACGGGAAGAAAGCAGGAATTATAGCATTCCCTCCTTACACTGCTGATGTCACCGGATTTATAACAAAGGGTAAGAATACGATCGAGGTAAAAGTTATTGGCAGCCTGAGGAATCTTGAGGGCCCGTTCCACAATAATCCAAAGCCCGGCCTGGCATCACCCTGGAACTGGAGATATGTCGACGCTTATCCTTCCGGTAAAGATTACAGCCAGCTTGATTATGGCCTTATGAAAGATTTTCTTCTTTTAAACAGTAAATAAGAAGATTACAGATATTTCCGAACAAGTTTTATGTTTATGTTATAAATCACTATTGTTCAACAATATATTTGTCGACTATTGTAAAAACAAATTATTTTTTTACTTTTAATCGCGTTTTTATTGAATAATTAACCTGAAACCAAAGTCAAAATTGGTGTAATGCTTGGATTAACAATATCTTACATTATATCAAAAACCAAATTAAAAAGAAACCTATGAGAAAACTATTGATTTTTGCATTTGCTGTTCTTATTGCAGGCAACCTTTTTTCAGCCGGCCTCGTTACGAACACCAACCAGAGTGCTGCCTGGGTGAGGATGCCTGCGCGGAATGCCTCAACAGGAATTGATGCAGTTTATTACAACCCGGCAGGGCTGACCAAGCTGGAAAATGGATTCCATTTTTCTCTGAATAACCAGACGATTTTTCAGACCAAGACGGTAGTGAACAGTTACAAGGGACCCGGTGATTTATTCGGGTTGAATAATCCCAAGTATGTAGGAGATGTCAAAGCTCCGATCTTCCCTGGAGTATATGCTGTTTACAAGAAAAACAAGCTTGCCTTTTCAATTGGATTTAACCCGGTTGGAGGTGGCGGCGGCGCTACCTATAAGACAGGTTTGCCTTCTTTTGAATTAAGTGCATCTGACCTCGTGCCTTCACTCGCCGCAAAGGGAGCAAGTGCTTACAGCCTTGATGCCTACCTCAAAGGATCATCGGTCTATTTCGGACTGCAGGGTGGAGTCTCCTACAAAGTGAACGAAATGATCTCTCTCGGTGTCGGACTGAGGTATGTAATGGCGAAGAACACCTATACCGGACATCTTACCAATATCAAAGTAAATATGGGTGGTTCATGGTTAAGGGCAGATGCCATAATGACAGGAATAGCAACACAGGCACAGGGTGGCGGTGACGGACTTGCCCCGCTTATTTCAGGTGGTGCAGGAAGCCTTACAACCGCTCAGGCCGTTGGTGCCAGTATTATTACCCAGGCCCAGGCTGACGCTATAACTGGCGGCTTAACACAGCTCGGCGTTCCTAATGCTTCATCACTCACAATAGCTCAGTCGCAGACTGCGTATTATGGTGCCCAGGCAAAATACACTGCTACCGCAACGCTCCTTGGCGACCAGAATGTTGATGTTACACAGAACGGCTCAGGCATTTCCCCGATTTTCAGTCTTAACTTTTCACCAACAGAGAATATCAATTTTGCTGTCAAATATGAAATGAAGACGAAAATGGATATTACAAACAAGACAAAGTCGGACTTTCTTCTGGGCTTCACAGCAGCAGGCGCTCCTATTACGATGTTCCCTGATGGTGAAAAAACGCCAAGTGATATGCCCGCTCTTCTTTCATTCGGGCTAAGCTTCAAATTATCTCCAAAAATCGGTATTTCCCTTGGATCGAACTATTTCTTCGACAAAGATGCCAATTACGGGCATAAGCTTGACCTCGATAATAATTCCTCAACGCCTACTACATTTGTCTCCAACAAGGATATCATAGATAAGAACGGAGTTGATTTCTCAGCTGGTCTTGAAGTGAATCTTACTGAAAAGCTGCTTGTCAGCGGAGGCTTTATCTGGGCAAACAAAGGTGTGAACAAACTGTATCAGAGCGACCTCACATTTGCCAACGCAACAAATACCTATGGATTCGGTGGTCAGTATGCGATCATGAAGAATCTTAAGGTTAACCTTGGTGCCAGTATAACAACATACAAGATGGATATAGGAAATGTAAATCATGTCTTCTCGGCAACAAATACACTTTATACGCCTCAGGAAACCCGTACAAAAACCACATGGCTTTTTGGTATAGGAGTTGATTACAGTTTCTAGAGATTAAATGATTCAATATAAAAAAGGGGCTTTCGGGCCCTTTTTTTATATGCTTTTACCAAAGCTTGCCCCTATCTTTCGGGGGAGTAAGATGTTAAACATGACTTTCTTTACTTCGTGATAGTCCGGCTTTAACTCCGTTAAACTCCATGGTTTATAAAAGCGATCTTAAAACTTAACACCTTTATCGTTAAGGTACTTTAAATAATAGGCTAATCTTGGAGCACCTGACGATATCAGGCGTCTGTACCATAAATCGGCACCTACTTTATCTCCAGCTTCAAGTGAGGCATTGATAATATTTATATAAAGCAAGCCCTCTATACCAAGGTTTTTACTATCAATCTTGTCTATCATTGCCTTGAAGAGCCCTATGTACTCCTCGGGTGTTGCCTTATCAGCCTTAAGGAAAAGCTCATCGATCTGTTTATTAAGCTCTTTATCAAGTGTAAGTCCATAGAAGAATATGCAATCATAAGAGCACTCCTCAACAATGTCAATCCATTGTACGTTTTCCCTTAAAGCCGGAAAAACAAGCCTGAAATCAAGCCTCTCTCCTATAGCCTTGAAGTTGTGCATCTCGGGGCAAACAGGAGTTCCCTCTGCCTTTTTAAGTTTGGATCTGGTTCCATCGGGGTAGATAATATAGATATTCTTATCGGCGCAAAAATAACCATCCTTAACCTGGTTTTCAACGGAACAGTAAAATGTCGACACCCCCCCGTATGTCACAATTTTTTCTATTGTAAGCGGCGGGCTCTTCATTCCGTAATTTGGATGATCTATGACCTGCCCCTGTGCAGTTACCGCGAAAAATAATATAGCCAGAAAAACACTCTTCCTCTCTTTCATACCAGATAGTTTGACCTGCAATTTACAAAAATAGAAGAGAAGATTCTTACCTTTATGATATGATATAAATTTCAGTCTGACATTTCATGTTAACCAAAGTGTAACATTTAAGTAACTTAAGCTTGATAATAATACAATTAAATGATACTATTTTTGCATTGGTATAAAACTTTCCTACGTAGCAGCCAGAAAGCTGACCGGATTAATTTTTTTTAGTATGAATACAAAGAGAGAAGAATCCATTCAGGAGATTATGAATTCATTCAGGGAGATGTCGGACCTTATTCTCACACAGCTTACCCTCCTTGAGAAATTCATGATTAGTGATGATGATGACCTAAGGAATGAGATACTGGAAACAATTACAGTGAATGAGAAGAGGATAGATGATTTTGAGGTTATTATCAGCGATAAATTCATAAATTCTATTGTTCTTTATCAACCGGTAGCTTCTGATATAAGGAAGCTGGTTGCAATATACAGGATGACCCTTAACCTTGAGCGAATCGGTGACCGTGTGCTTAACATTACTGATTCGATCTCAGCTGTTAAAGAATCGGTTGAATTTCATGCTATGACAGGTGTGATTTTAAATATGCTTCTTTCCGGGGTCAGCATGGTGGAAAAATCACTGATATCATTTATTAATTCCGACACTGAATATGCAGTGTGGACTATAAAGAATGATGAGGTTGTTGACGATATGAACCGGAAGCTGCTTATAAACAGCATAAGAAAAGCAAATGTTAAGGCAAGAACAAGAGAGATGCTCCTTAGTTACGTGGACCTGAAGAATATTATTACTAACATTGAAAGAATAGCAGATCATGCCACGAATATCGCCGAAGCCTCTATATATTCGCTTGAGGGTATGGATATCAGGCACAAGCGTATCATAACTGATAAAAATCAGGCTGATTAATTTAAAAAATATGAATCTTAAAGAAAAGAAAATTCTGATAATTGACGATGAAGAAGATCTTTGTGAGATCCTCCAGTATAATCTGAACAATGCAGGATGTATAACTGAGATAGCCCATTCAGCCGAGGAGGCCCTTACCAAGGCTCCCGAAAATTTCGACCTTCTGCTGCTCGACGTTATGATGGGACCAATGTCAGGTTTCAAACTGGCGGATAAGCTGAGGAAGGAGATGAACCTTAATACTCCCATTATTTTCCTTACAGCAAAGGACACTGAGAATGATGTGCTGACGGGATTCAGCCTGGGAGCAGATGATTATATAGCAAAGCCATTTTCAATAAATGAACTTATTGCAAGGATTAAAGCAGTACTGAAGAGGGCAGGAATTGAAAACAAACAAAAAGATAACATTCTGATATATAATGAAATATCGCTTGACAGAGTTAAGAAAAGACTGATAGTTAACGATGAGAAAATAGAGCTCACCAAAAAAGAATATGAGATACTCAATCTCCTTCTGGAAAATCAGGGTATGGTATTCTCAAGGGAGGATATTCTCAAGCGTATATGGGGCGAAGATGTAATTGTTACAGATAGAACCGTTGACGTAAACATTACCAGATTAAGGACAAAGCTTGGAAAATATGGCCAATGTATACGAAACAAATCGGGTTATGGATACTATTTTGAATTTTAAAATTAATTCTCTTCTGAATGATGGCAAGAAATACTTTCAGGAATAATCTCTTCCTCTTTTACTCTGTTATATTTATCATCTTTACGGTTATTATTCTGGCCTTTCAGTACAGCAGGGAGAAAGCTTATAAAATTCTTACCCTTAACGATGAGCTTGATAAGATCACCATGATAACTGACAGGTATATCACTGATAATTCCATATCTGAAAGGCAAAACTGGAAGCTTGTAGATTCACTTGTAAAAATAATGCCTCAGGACAACCTTCGGGTAACAATTGTTGATTTGTCAGGTGTGGTGCTTTACGATAGTTTCGTAAAAGACTGGTCGACGATGGAAAATCATAAGGAAAGACCTGAAATTAGACAATCTCTCGAAAAGGGTTTCGGAACAAGTATCAGAAAATCAGGAACCACAGGAAAAAGCTATTATTATTATGCCAGATTCTACACCAGACATTATATCAGAGCAGCTCTTGTACATGATGTAAGTGTCACACATTTTCTTACAGCAAACAAATCATTTTTAGTGATTATCGTATTTGCCTTCTTTGTTATCTGGCTTCTACTCCTAACTGTTACCAACCGTTTCGGAGAATCTATAGCTAAACTGAAAGATTTTGCAGTGAAAGTAACAAATAATGAGCCTGTTGATTTTGCCTCCAAATTCCCCAGGAACGAATTAGGCACAATCGGCGAGGAGATAATGGAGTTATATAACAAGGTCCTGATTGCTAAAAATGACCTGGCTAATGAGAGGGAAAAGCTCTTCAGCCATCTGAATGCCCTTAATGAAGGTGTTGCATTCTTTTCGAGCGACAGGACAAAAGTACTTTCCAATAACCATTTCATACATCTGATGAACCTGATTTCCGGCGGACTCACAGTTTCATCGTCCAACTTTTTCAAGATTACTGAATTCAAGCCAGTTATAGAATTTACAGACAAATATCTCGGACCCGAAGTCCTGACTACCATTTCCCTGCCAAAGTTCGAATACAATATTGAGAGGGCAGGAAAAATATTCAGGGTACAGTGCGTCATTTTCTATGATAAAAGCTTTGAGGTTATCCTGAAT
>JBBIIS010000144.1:0-7074 GCA_037446375.1 Bacteroidota bacterium
TGTCTTTCCAGCACCGATATTACCCTCAATAACTACATAATTGTACTTGATACGCATGCCCTGATTTTATTCCGGTTAGATTAAATCAAATTTAGAAATAGCAACCGGAATAACAAAAAAAATCCCGACATGTTATGCCGGGACTAAGTATCAATTTTGTTCGTTATGATGTTCATCTTTTTCCTGACGGGGAGGCCTGGGCAGCAGAACCTTTCTTGAAAGTCTCAGCTTACCGTTCTTTGGATCCACGTCGATAAGCTTAACCTCAACTTCCTGTCCCTCTTTAAGAACCTCTTCCACCGTTTTTATCTTTTCCCACGAGATCTCGGAAATATGGAGAAGACCATCCTTATTCGGAAGTATCTCAACAAATGCACCGAAGGCAAGAATTGATTTAACTTTCCCCTTATATATCTGGCCAACTTCAGGGACAGCAACAATCTTTCTTACCCAGTCGAGAGCGGCAGTAATAGACTCCTTATTCTCACCGAATATATTTACATCGCCCCCACCATTCTTTTCTTCAACAACAATTGTTGTGCCCGTTTCCCTCTGGATCTCCTGGATTACTTTTCCGCCCGGGCCTATAAGGGCGCCTATCATATCTTTAGGTATGGTCAGCATAACTATTCTCGGTGCATGAGGCTTCAGTTCGGGACGGGGCTCTGAAATAGTTTGTTCCATAATGCCAAGGATATGGAGTCTTCCTTTTCTGGCCTGTTCAAGCGCCTTTTCAAGCACCTCATAACTTAAGCCGTCAACCTTTATATCCATCTGTGTTGCAGTTATGCCATCGCGGGTACCGGTCACCTTGAAATCCATATCGCCAAGGTGGTCCTCATCACCCAGGATATCCGATAGGATTGCATATTTATTTGAATTTTTATCGGTTATAAGTCCCATAGCTATACCTGAGACAGGCTTGCGCAACTGAACGCCTGCATCCATAAGAGCAAGGGTTCCGGCACATACAGTTGCCATTGATGATGAACCGTTAGATTCAAGAATGTCCGAAACGACACGTATTGCATACGGATTTTCAGATTCCGGTGGTAGCATATTCTTCAGAGCCCTGTGTGCCAGGTTGCCATGACCAATTTCTCTTCTGCTGATACCTCTTGACGCTTTTGCATCACCCGTTGAGAACGGTGGAAAATTATAATGAAGAGTGAACTTCTCTGTCCCCCTGTTGAGTACTTCATCAATGATCTTCTCATCAAGTTTTGTACCAAGCGTAACCGTAGTAAGTGATTGTGTTTCACCCCTTGTAAAGAGCGATGAACCATGGGTTGCAGGAAGCGGATCTATTTCGCAATAGATCTGGCGGATCTCATCAGTTTTCCTGCCGTCGAGCCGTACATTCTCATCGAGAACAAGACGCCTTGCAGCTTCCTTATGAACGTCGTGATAATATCTTTTTACAAGAGTAGCATTAACTGGATTCTCTTCGGTGAACTGAGCAAGAAAATCAGTAACCACAGCTTCAAAAGCATCAGTCCTCTTATGCTTGTCAGCTGAGAGTGCTCCGGCTACCTGGTAACATTTTTCATATGTTTCATCCCATACTTTCTTTCTCAAATCCTCATCATTCTCTTCATGACAGTATTCGCGCTTCATCGTTGCACCAACCGCTTCGGCAAATTCCATCTGAGCCCTGCATTGTACTTTAATTGCATCATGTCCAAACTTAAGAGCCTCAAGCATCTCAGCTTCAGAGACCTCTTTAAGCTCGCCTTCAACCATGAGGATATTATCATATGTGGCCCCGACCATGAGGTCGATATCTGCATCTTCGAGCTGCGTGGCAGTAGGGTTTATTATCAGCTCGTTGTTAATCCTGGCAACCCTTACTTCTGAAATAGGGCCGTTAAACGGAATATCTGAAACAGCAAGGGCAGCAGATGCAGCAAGGCCCGCGAGTGCATCGGGTATAATATCCCTGTCGGCTGAAATCAGGGTGATTGTCACAAATGTCTCAGCATGGTAGTTATCAGGGAAAAGAGGTCTGAGCGCCCGGTCAACAAGACGTGAGATAAGGACTTCATAATCTGAGGCTTTTGATTCTCTCTTCATGAAGCCGCCAGGGAAACGTCCCGATGAGGCGTATTTTTCCTTATATTCAACAGATAGTGGCATGAAGTCAACATCTTCCTTTGCCTCTCTTGCTGAAACGACAGTTGCCAGCAACATCGTTTTGCCCATTTTAACCAAGACTGAACCATCAGCCTGCCTGGCAAGTTTACCAGTCTCAAGTGTAATTGTTCTCCCGTCACCAAGATCAATGGTTTTCTCAACTATTTTAAACATGATTTATGAATTTTCAGGAAATGAAACCACAGAATAATAATAATAATAATGGTAAGAAAAAAGGCAATTTAGAATTGCCTTTTTCCCTTATTTGCGTAATTTCAACGCTTTTATAATTTCACGATATCTGTTGATATCCTTGAGCCTCAGATAGTCCAGAAGCCTTCTTCTTTTACCTACGAGCTTTATAAGAGCTCTCTGGGTACTATAGTCACCCTTGTTCTTTTTAAGGTGCTCCGTAAGATGACCAATACGATATGAGAAAAGAGCTATCTGGCCCTCAGCCGTTCCCGTATCTGTCTCCGATGTTCCGAACGATTTGAAAAACTCCTGTTTCTTCTCTGCTGTTAAATACATATCCTTTAATAATATAATGTTTATCCAAATGTAAATCGAGTCTCCAATTTTGGAACGCAAAAATAAGACTTTTTTATGTAAACTATCAAACAATTTCCAATTTTTTTAATTTGACACCTAATTATCTATGCCTTTTACGGGTCTGACCTGACCAGAGCAAAAGAAATCATCAACCAATTTTGGCCAGAAATAATTATCCCTTTTAAAACAAAGACGGATTTCTCAGGTTACAGGTTGCGTGCTTTGAAGTAATTATTTAACTGTTTATCAACTGATTCAGAACGATTGTCAAATTGAGAGATGAAAGGTGAGAAGAGAGAGGAGAGATATACGTCAATATGTCCATTTATCAGGATTATAGATCATTGAGATCAATAACTTACGGACTTCTTCGTAACTATGGACTAGTTCTGAATGTTTTATATCATTAATATAATGGCAATCCTTTGAATAATCCAGCCAGATTTCTGTTTCAAATTCTTCTCCAAGAGAATCAGATATTTTACTTATAAATGATTTAGGATATCTGCGTTTTGCCCATGATTCAGCAATATTTGAAGTAATTGATCTGGAAGATCTTCTAATCTGATCAATTAGAGAATATTTTTCCTCTTTCGGAAAATCTCCTGTAAGTATAAATATTTCCATCGCGAGATTGTAAGCCTTTTGATAAACTATTAAATCCTTAAAACTTTTAATTATTCCCATATGAATTCATTTGACAAATTATAATTTACAAAATTCTACATATTCATTTATTCTCTCCTCTCTCCTCTCACTTCTCACTTCTCTACTCTCTCCTCTTCATCTAGGGTTCAAGCATCAGCTCTTCAGGATCTTTTATCCGTTTTCCTGCTGTAATCAGCTTCGCTCCGATCCGGCAATCAAGACATTTTCTTTCCCGGCAATATTCATTTCTTAACTGGATAAGGGCTTGTGAATCTGAAGCTGAGACAGGAAGTACCCCTGCCCTTTGCCACTCTCCAATTATAGCATTTTTCTCCGGTTTGATCATATCAAGGAATGAGAGTGCTCTTTCGGAATGATCGGATTCATTTCTAATCCTTCCATAAAAAAATATTACCGGTATTACTGAATTAATAAGCAATATCGTAGTAGCAATATCTCCGGTCTTTTTATGAATCGTCCGGCTTCTCTTTCCGAAAACAAAATGATCATCCCAGTATTCTGAGGCAGATACTTCAAAATACATCTTAAGCTCGTTAATGCCCTTCGATTCAATTACCCTTGAAAAAAGTCCCCCCGAAACACAGAGCATTGAAGCAAGCTGCGACAATCTGACTGTAGGGAAATTGACCGGTCTTAGCCTGCTGAATTTCCAGATCCATCCATGAACAGGACGAATGGAGTACTTCGACGACAATATTTTGTATTCCCTTATAAGTCCAAGATAATAATCATCACTTATGGCATTTCTGAAAAGTCCCTCATCAAGAAGACCAGCGGTACCAAAAAGTAATGCCTCCACCTGGAACAGATTATCTGCATGTTTTTTTATTATTCTGAAGGGAAGGGCCCTTGCCAGCATCTCGAAAGGTTCAGTGTTTACCCTGAAACCGAAATACCTCGAAACGACCCTGTAGAATGTCTCCTCCCAATCTCCTCCTGAATCGGAATATATTCTGCCAATGGCTTCAGCTTTTACTGTTAAGCGCTCAACCATAAGCGATTGCAGCCAACTGCGAATATAAAAATTGTCAACCCCGGCAATCTCATCCTGGCAGGCTATTGCAGCCGGATTATTTATAAGAGAGGAATACTTATCAGTTACCTCATCATCAATTTCAAGCGCAACAGTCAATATTTCCTGCCCCCTGGCATTTCTTACAAGCTTGTCCTTTTCATACACGGCATGAAGAATGACATTGTCGAATGAGTGATCGCGATGATGGCCATGCGTCTCAAAATGAGAGGCTTTTATATGGATTTCCACATTCCCTGCCCATTCTGTACCATTGATTATCAGCCGCGAATTGAAAAAATCAGGTCCTGAATCGTGATTATATTCACCGGGATGAATGACCCTGATCTGATTACCATCATTATCAGAAAGGCTATCAGCATTGTAAAGGCCATTCTTCCATACAAAATGGAGAAATTCCTCTTTCATTGTAAAGTAATTTATAATGCAGCGACGCAGGAGTAAAGTTAAGAAAGATGCATCAGAAAAGCAAGGGGCTAGCCCCGGGCCGGATTAATGGTGGCCTTCTCCCTGTAGGGCGACTAATCCGGATTAACCCGGAAGGATATTGCTTAAAAATAGCGAGTCATACCCCCTTGGTATTTGACTCCGCGCTAGCAGAGACCCGGGGGTCCAATCTTAATGTGCGAATGTTATAATAAATTCCTTTCGGTCAGATATTTTTCCATCTCCATCTGGATCTCTTCAGCTTTTTCACCTGCTACAATATCGAAATTATCAGTGCTGTCTGCAAAAATTATCCCGCGCGACGAGTTGACAAGCAATCCACAGTTGCCGTTCATTCCGTATCTCACCACCTCTTCAAGACTACCTCCCTGAGCACCTATGCCCGGGACAAGGAGAAAATGATCGGGCACTATTTGTCTTATCTCCTTAAGCATATCAGCGCGTGTTGCTCCCACGACATACATTAAATTATCTGTACTGCCCCATTTTTGAGATACAGTAAGAACTCTCTCAAAAAGCTTGATCCCATCCTCGTTGTGATATTGAAAGTCGCTGGCCCCTTTATTTGATGTAAGTGCCAGAAGTACGACCCATTTATTCTGATAAGAGAGAAACGGTGTGACTGAATCCTCTCCCATGTACGGGGCGACAGTTATTGCGTCAAACTTCATTTTCTCGAGAAATGCCTTTGCATACATTTTTGATGTATTGCCTATATCCCCCCTTTTTGCGTCAGCAATTACGAATATCGAGGGATAATTCTCCTTAATATAATTTGCAGTCTTTTCAAGTGTCTCCCAGCCTGCCGAACCTCCGCACTCGTAAAATGCAACATTCGGCTTATAGGCAACTGTAAACTTATGAGTGGCATCTATTATCCTCCTGTTGAACTCGAAAACAGGATCTTTCTTCTTAAGAAGTGATGGAGGTATTTTATCAGGTTCTGAATCCAGTCCCACGCAGAGGAAGGATCTTTTTTCCTTTATGTTCATGAAAAGCTGCGAATGGTTCATGTATCGTCGTGTTACTGAATATTATTCTCTTTCAGACGCTCAGCGTTCTCCGCCATTTGAAGCTTATCGAGTACCTCCTGTATATTACCATCAAGGATTGAAGGAAGGTTATATACAGTGTAATTTATACGGTGATCAGTCATTCTGCCCTGTGGATAATTATAGGTCCTGATTTTGGCCGATCTGTCGCCGGTCGAAACCATGGTCTTCCTTTTCTTTGAGATGTCGTCGAGATACTTCTGGTATTCAAGGTTATATAAACGTGTCCTTAGTTCTTTTAATGCCTTGTCATAATTTTTCAACTGTGATTTTTCATCCTGGCAAGTGACCACTATGCCAGTTGGTATGTGCGTCAGCCTTATTGCTGAATAGGTTGTATTAACCGACTGTCCTCCGGGACCAGATGAACAGTATGTATCCTTCCTCACATCCTCGGTTTTTATCTCGACATCAACCTCATCGGCTTCAGGGAGAACAACAACTGATGCAGCTGATGTATGAATTCGTCCCTGTGTCTCGGTTTGCGGCACACGCTGTACCCTGTGAACACCCGATTCGTATTTCATTATTCCATAAACGCCGTCGCCGGTAATACTGAGAACTATCTCCTTGTATCCACCGGCTGTTCCTTCAGAATAGTTATTGACCTCGCATTTCCATCCCCTGTTCTCAAAGTACTTGCTGTACATTCTGAAAAGGTCTCCGGCAAAAATACTCGCCTCATCACCCCCGGTTCCAGCCCTGATCTCCATAACAGCGTTCTTTTCGTCTTCCGGATCAACAGGGATTAGCAGAAGCTTTATCTCCTCTTCCATCCCGGGTACCTTTGCAATAAGTTCATCAAGTTCAATCTTGGCCATCTCCCTCATCTCCTCATCCTTTTCAGTCCCGAGAAGATCCTTTGTACTGGCAATATTTGTAAGGGTAAGCTTATATCTTTCGTATGCCTCAATTATAGGCTGAAGTTCCTTGTACTCCTTATTAAGCTTGACATATTTCTTCATATCGGTGAGAATATCCTGCTGTGTAAGAAGTTCACCTACCTCCACGAATCTGTGTTTCACGCCTTCAAGCCGTTCGAGTATAATATTGTTTGCCATTGCAGAATAATTTCAGGGTGCAAAGATAGTAAAAAGGTACAAAGGCGCAAAGGTATTAAGGTGTAAAGGCATATCAGAAAAGGTCCTCTCCTCAGGAGGGGGTGGTTTTTTAGAAATACTAATATTC
>JBBIIS010000144.1:7084-7338 GCA_037446375.1 Bacteroidota bacterium
CAAACTTCGATTTTATAGTCAGTTTCCTTGATTCTGAGGCCTCACAATGGCCTACGATTTTAGCTTCAAGATTGTAACCTGATGCAATATCAATTATTTTTCCGGCAGCATTTTCGCTCGTATAGATCTCAAACCTGTGACCCATGTTGAATACCCTGTACATCTCCGCCCAGGGAGTTCCCGATTGCACATGGATGAGCCTGAAGAGCGGAGGGAGTTCAAGAAGATTGTCTTTTATTACATGCAGCCTGTCA
>JBBIIS010000145.1:0-7256 GCA_037446375.1 Bacteroidota bacterium
GTCCTATATACGTTATTGTCAATATCGGAGACCGAACCGTATGTGAGGGTATTATTAAACGTAATAGTGGACGGGACCGGGTTAGTTGTTGTAAAGCTTGTATCGGCACCGACATTGGTCCCGGACGTTGAACCTGTCAGCTTCACTCTGTAATAATATTTTTTCCCGGGTATAAGTCCGGTTACAATTGAACGCACTGTTGTACTTGCGTTGCCGCTCAGGTTAAGTGGGTTTCCATTAACACTGTGTGCGTAATTCTTCGTTGTATCAAGATCAAATGTGGCAACTATAGTATTATTGTATGGCTTGACTATTGCATTTAATACAGCCCATTTCTGTCCTATGTCTGTGGCTCCCGAGGTATAAGCAGAGGGTATTGACGTGGTATTTGTTTTCTTGCAGGAGGTCAGACTGAATATCGCTGATATTATTATAACCGGAAGTATAAGTGAAAGTGAAATGTTTCTTCTCATTTTGAGATCGTTTTTATTTTGGCACAAAAATATATTATAACTATTGATCAGGATACCTGAATTGTCCGAAAGATAATCAAATATTTCTTTAACGGTCGCAGATTAAGGGCCCTGTATCATTTATAACGAAGATTCCATGTTAATTGGTATTTAGTCTTCATTTAATAAAATCATGCTCTGCATATCTTTATTTATTAATCGGATACCTGCGAGGTATATGAGCTTCTGAACCGACATCGGATATTTGCCTCCGGAAGATGCAAGTCCTTTACCCGGTGGCACACAGAATGCCTCTTTATCAAGACTGAAAACAAGATTATCCCAGAGATTTGCAATGATCACTGCAGCATCTGCTTCAATTACCCGGAACATTGCGGACAGGAGATAAAATGTGTTATTTCATGGGTGGCGAATCTACCCCATATGGCTAATTTCAGAACCTCTGCATCCCTAAAAGAGTGTTAAATTTTAAGTTTAAACATCGCCGGCTTTTCTACCAGTATCACTGCAGCTCCATAAATGCCAAGAAGAACAGAATGGAATCCAAAACGAAGGATGGAGTGATCGATCTTAACTGCTGTGCTGATAAAATAGAGCAGCACTGCCAGTCCGAGATATCCGCCGAATTTGGGGATGTTATATTTGATGGGGAAGTATTTCTGTCCGATAAAGAATGAGATCAGCATCATTGAACCGTAACATATAAATGTGGCCCAGGCCGAGCCATAATATCCGTAGATAAGATGGTCTGACGAAAGTGGTATCCACCAGAAGTTGAGAATAAGCGTTATTACGGCTCCAATCACGGAGAGCCACGCTCCCCAGATTGTCTTTCCTGTAAGCTTGTACCAGATGGAAAGATTATAATAAACTCCGAGGAAAAGGTTTGCCAGCATAAGTACCGGAATAACGCCTCTTCCGATACGATAATCCTTACCGATAAACTTCAGGACGAAGTCATCGAGGTAGACCATTGTTACAAGAAAGATAAGTGATACTGTTATTATAAAATAGTCCATTATCCTGGCATATACCTTCTTAGCATCCTTCTCTTTAGCCTGTGCAAAAAAGAAAGGTTCTGCCGCATACCTGTACGCCTGTATGAAAATCGTCATAAGTATGGATATTTTATAGCAGGCTGCATAAATTCCAACCTGGGAGCTAGCTACGTCCTTCGGGAGGAGATATCGGAGAAGAAGCCTGTCGAACGTCTCATTTACTATCCCGGCCATACCGGCAAAAAGGAGAGGAAATGCATAGAGAAACATTTTTCGCCAGAAAACCGGGTCGAGCTTCCACCTTGTGGCCCGGATCTCAGGTAACAGCAGAAGCATGGTTATGCCGCTGGCTATCAGGTTGGAAATGAATATATATTCTATGCCCCAGTCCGGTCTGAAGAAGAGATGTATGAGCCTTGCCGGACCCCCTGCCGGGGAATGTCTTAATATATAGGGGCAAAGAAGTATAAGGAACAGGTTCAGCCCGATGTTTATAACAATACCAGTCATTTTTATCGAAGCAAACCTCACCGGCCTGTTTTTCGCCCTCAGCCGGGCAAATGGGATCGAGGAGATGGCATCGAGTGCAAGTATCCATCCAAACCAGATAATATAATTTTTGTTTCCTGCATAATCGATCCATCTGGCTATTGGTCCCGAATAAACTGAAACAAGAACAAGAAAGAGTATAGAAGTAAATAGCAGGGAGATCATCCCCGTACTGAAAACTCTCTCCTTATCGGTTTCCTGTTCGTGGAACCTGAAGAATGCAGTCTCCATTCCATAGGTGAGAATAACCATGAGAAATGACGCATAGGAATAGAAAACGTTTACTGTTCCGTATTCACCTGTAATGAAAACTCTTGTATACAGAGGGACCAGAAGGTAGCCAAGGATCCTGCCGAGTATACTCGGTATTCCGTAGATGGCAGTTTGTCCTGCAAGTCTTTTGATGGCTGACACGGAACAAAGATAATGATAAACTCTTTCTGAGGGAGAAAAAGTTTATTACTTCATTTTTTATCCTTTATACTGAATCCTAATCTTTTAAGTCCGGTCTGAACCTCGGGGCAGCTCATAAAAAGCTTCCAGATAAGCCCGGTTCTGTAATTCTCGATCATAACAATTTCAGGCCCCTGATCGATCGCAAGGTAACGCTGCGGAAACCAATTGCTCTGCTCGCTGAAGGCATCGTAGAATCCATATTTCCCAAATAGTCTGGGTCCAAGGTTGAAGTAAAAATCCTTTATCGCAGCCATTGATTCTGCAGGAGTATAAGGTAATGAAGAAACCGCGGCAGTGGGAGATATAACACCGAGATCATTCTTCGGTCCGGGTGCATGGGCCGCATATCCATTTACCGAATAGCTTGCGGTAAGTCCCCATCTTTTATCGGAGTATCCCTTATATTTTTCAGGATTGAGGCTGCACCATTTATGGTTTATTGTTGCCTGATCAACATTAAGCTTCCAGTAGTCGGCGTATTTGTCACTGAGTCCTCTCGGGTCAAGTCCCAGGTAGGAATAGTGTGCCCAGAAAAGAGGGCCTCCGTATTCCTCAGCATAGTTGAATTTCAGAATAAGCGGAATGCCGTATGCTTCATTTTTAGATACTATTTTCCCGTTTCCGGCCCATCCGGAATGGTAAACATCCGGATCGACCGGGTAAGTAGGTGAAGATGGTGCAAGAATGTAAAGAATAAGACATTCATTATATCCGGTGACGGGCATATTCATCTCCCATCCGTAACTCGGGGACCAGTGCCAGTAAATGACTTTTTGTCCGCCTCTTGTGAAGAAGCTCCACTCGATCTGACGCCAAAGTGTATCTATATCAGCGGCAATCTTTTGTTCCTGCTCACTTCCGTTTCGCAGATACTGGCGGGCTGAAAGCAGGCCCTGTGCCATATAAGCGGTCTCGACTATATCAGCTCCATTGTCCTTCTGTCCAAACGGCTTTACCCTGCCGGTTTCGCCATAGAGCCAGTGAGGCCATGCGCCATGGAACCTGTCGGCTTTCCTGAGGAAATCAACAATATGCCTTTTAATACCCTCATCCCTGCCAGTAAATCCACGGTTTATTCCGACAACAAGGGCCATTAAGCCAAATCCTGATCCTCCGGTTGTTACAACATTCTGATCATTCTCAGGATAGTTGCCATCCAAATGTATCCGTTCCCTTGCCATACCTGAGACAGGTTCAGCACCATCGCTGAAATATCTGAACGTATTGTACTCTACAAGAGTGAGCAATGAGTCATCAGAAATCGGCGCGGAATCAGCTTTTTTGCCGGCAAAGGAAGAGCTATTTTTATTAAATACAAGAAAAGCTGAGGCAGCCATGATTATAATTAGTCCTGTAATCAGCAGTTTAATTTTCATGATTTTAATGGCTTAAGACAATTATTGTTATTCCTGAAATACCTGTTCCGGATATGACCCTTTTGCTTCGCCCCATTAACAGGGGCACATTGAATTCAAAGCCACCATTTTACAAACTTCCTGCTTAACCTGCGTATAAAAGTACGTGTCTGATCTGTATCATTGTTCCTCACAGTCACCAGTGTCATATGAAGATGATCAGGATCCTCTCTGAATCCAATTGAATATGATGAGGTTGTAACAGCTTCAGTTGTAATGATCATTGTCCCTGATACCAATACAGGAGTGCCTTTATAGAATATCATTGTAACTGGTTTGCTGCTTGAAACCTGTTTTGTATAAACCTCGGTGAACTCATTCAATCCTGTTGTATTTCCATACCATGTTATTGTGTCCTCTGCCGGCACATTCTTTAATATTATTGTCTGCCATGTAAGTCCTCCCACGTTATTAAAATGAAGATATGTATCTCTGATTCTCGTGACGGCACTTGTGAATTTAAGGGTATCCGATACACCTGTTTTTGTTATCGCATAGTTAAGGTATGCAATAATATGATCGCTGGCAGTGACCCTCGCGCTGGTCAATCCATTGTATCTTATCGATACGCTGGTCCTTTCTACAGACCTGGTGCCCTTTACAGTAAATGTTGTGCTGTCTGTTGAAACTGAGAAATTCCTGAAGACCTGGGCTCTTGTGACAAGCATCTTGTTGTCGCCTGCTGAAACTGTAATGTCGATCTCGCCGTTCTTCACGAATCTTTCGGTGGCAGTACTGTCCTGGAAATTATTATAAACGATTGTAATGATCTTAGGAAATGTGGTGCTGTCGGGGTGATCAATAGTAACTATCCTTGTTCCGCTGAAAAATGAATTTTTCAAAGAAGAGTTTGAGTAATTCGCAAATTGTATCTGGTCGAGGGTATTGTCTATTTCTGATTCATTTTTGTCGGCTATTGCATCCTGAACATCTGCATTTTCAATCTTAAGGGTCTCCGTGACCGGAAGGAGATCGGCAGGTGTCTTGTCCTTTTTGCAACCCTGGAACATTAATCCGCATGTTGTCACAATAATAAGGATATAACTTGCTTTTTCTGTTTTCATCTTATAAGGTTAACAGGTTAAATATGTTTATTTTCTAATCGTGCATTCTACAGTCCGATATATTGCAAAATTAAAGGTCTGATTATAACAGTTTCTTATTCTGCATGATTTAGCAGGTACAAAATTAATATATTCATTTTAACGGAAAAGAGGGGGCAATGTTTTATCTGTTTCTGACTTAATTATAATTATATACTTTTTGGTATCCTGATGCTGATTGCATTGTCGCTCCGCTCCTCGCTATGACCTGTTTTATATTCATCATCTGTTTAAAATGTAACAAGTGCAGCTAAATGGCTATTGTCATTGCGCGCAGAGCGAAGCAATCGCATTGATTGATTTATTTACAGTGAACATGCTACCTGTAATTCCGCCGGTGCGTGGCTATTGACATGTTTAATGCAAGTAGAGTCTTTTCTTTCTGTTAACAATTTATTCTGCTAAATTTGCACCGGATATTAAAAATAATTGCTTAAAAGCTGAAAAAATGAAAATTCATGGTCCTGAATTTGCCAGGATTGCGATAAAGGTCGGGAGCAACGTTATTACAAAAAGTGACGGATCGCTTGATACATGGCGTATATCGAGGTTGGTTGAGGACATCTTCGTGCTTTATAAGAAAGGCATCGAAGTTATACTCATATCATCGGGAGCCGTTGCAGCGGGCAGATATGAGGTAAATCCGTCGAAAAAAACAGATATAATGTCGGCCCGCCAGGTGTGGGCCGCAATCGGACAGGTTAAGCTGATCTCAAGCTACCAGTACCTTTTCGGGAAATATGGCATCCCAGCAGGGCAGGTACTTGCAACAAGAGAGGACTTTCGCGACAGGATGCATTATCTTAATATGAAAAGCTGCATTTCTGCGATGGTCGAAAACAAAGTCCTTCCCGTCCTTAATGAAAATGATACAATATCGGTCGATGAACTTATGTTCACTGATAACGATGAACTTTCGGGTATGATCTCATCAATGATGGATTGCGATTCTCTTATAATACTATCTAATGTTGATGGAATTTTCACAGGGATCCCGGGTGAAGAGGGTACTGAGCTGATAAGGCAGGTTGATGAAAATTCAGGTGACATACTTAGATTTCTCAGGCCATCAAAATCAGTCTCAGGAAGGGGCGGAATGTTCACAAAATGCAACACAGCCATGAAACTCGCGGCTGAGGGAATTGATGTCTTTATTGCAAACGGCACACGCGATTCAATAATCTCAGATATTGTAAACCGGAAAGATGTTCCATGCACCCATTTTATAGCGGGCCATGAGCATACGACAGGTATAAAGAAATGGATCTCTCATTCCGAAACTTTTGCTATGGGCTCTGTGACAATAAACGACGGTGCAAAAGAGGCCCTATTAGGCGAAAAGGCCTCAAGCCTACTCATGATAGGGATAACATCCGTGGAAGGGTTTTTCAAAAAGGGAGACATAATCAGCATTATCGACAGCAGCGGATCATATATTGGTGTCGGCAAATCTGAGGTTGATTCAAGAAGAGTTGAACATTTAGTCGGACAAAAACTCCTTAAGCCACTCATCCATTATGATTATCTCGTAATAAATGAGAAGTATAATGCTCAGCCAAAGACGATTACTGATCCCGGATATTAATTAAATAATCAATGGACTTTACACCACTTTTCAGAAAAGTTTCAGAAGCATCCCGCTCATTGCTGACTCTCGACGGGGATATCATAAATAAGGCACTCTCTATTCTTGCTGAAAATCTGATTGCTGGCTCCGCAAGTATAATAAATGAAAATGAGAAGGATCTTGAACGGATGGAAAGGGAGGATCCCCGTTGGGACAGGCTTCTTCTTACTCCTGAAAGAATAGGATCAATTGCTGAAGAGATCAGGAGTGTCGCTTTAATGAAGGACCCTGCCGGGCGTCTTCTCAGTGAGATTAAGAGACCCAACGGATTATTAATATCAAGGAAGACTGTTCCTTTCGGTGTTATCGGAGTAATATTCGAGGCGAGACCTAATGTTGTTATTGATGTATTTGCCCTCTGTCTTAAATCACGAAACGGATGCATCCTTAAAGGAGGCAGTGATGCCAGGGATTCAAACAGAATACTTGTAAATATTATTATATCTGCCCTTGAAAAAGCCGGTATGGATTTTAATGTTGTGGCGCTCCTTCCTCCGGGCAGGAGTGAAACTTCCCAGATGCTTAAGGCGAGGGACTATATAGACCTTATTATTCCAAGAGGGAGCAGGGGGCTCATAGACTGGGTCAGGGAGAATTCTTCAATACCGGTTATCGAGACAGGAGCTGGCATTTGT
>JBBIIS010000146.1:0-6568 GCA_037446375.1 Bacteroidota bacterium
AGCGCCTTGGTGAGGCATCAAAGTGCCTTAAGTCGGGGATGAATGACAAATTTTATGAAGAGATACTAAAAGCGCTCTGGGGTTATCTCAGCGACAAGCTCATGATCCCGGTTGCGGACCTTACACGAACAACAGCAATGGAGGCACTCAGGGAAAGAGGAATTGATGAGGAGCACCTTAACGACCTTTCATCATTACTCGACAAATGTGAGTTTGCGAGGTTTGCACCATCTTCTTCATCGTCGGAAGCAACAGGTATCTACGATGGAGCCATGCAATTCATAAGGTTTGTTGAAAACTCAAACTGAGATTAAAATGAATAGAATTAAACTTATACTCTTTCTGGCCCTTATACTTTTGTCTGCAGGCTTATACCCCGGTGAAAGTAAGGAAGCTCCCGATTCGCGGTTCAAAGATGCAGGAGCACTATATTCATCAGGCAGGTACCAGGCTGCCCTTGACAAGTGGATGGAACTGTACAATTCAGGTTACCGTTCAGCATCACTCGATTATAACATTGCGAACACTTATTTCAAGATGAATAATGTACCCGGATCGATTTTGTTCTATGAAAGGGCCCTGCTCCTGAAGCCGGCAGGAGAGGATATTCATTATAACCTTCAGATTGCCAGGGGACTTGTAGTTGATAAGTTTGCCGAGATCCCTGAACTTTTCTTTGTTACATGGTTTAATTTCTTATCCCTTTCACTTGCATCCAATTCCTGGGCTGCAATAAGCATCGCATCTTTTATAACCTGCCTTCTTTTCGTCTCACTCTACTTTTACACAATAAGCTACAGGTACAAAGTACTCGGATTCTGGATGGGATTGTCCCTGTTATTGATAAGCGGAACCACCTATTCATTCTCCGCGAGAAACAAAACGCTTGTTTACAATAACGATAAGGCTATTATTTTCACGCCGGTCGTCAACGGAAAAAGCTCTCCCGATACCAGTGGAAATGACCTGTTCGTAATTCATGAAGGGACAAAAGTATCTGTTGGCGACAAAGTGGGTGACTGGTATGAGATAAGACTGTCGGATGGCAACAAGGGATGGATTCCTGCAAATAGTCTCACAAAATTATAGGGTAATTGCAACCAAATTGCTAAATTTCAGGTCAGAATAGCGGAGAATAATCTAACCCTGACCGACCATGAAGAAGCAACTCGCAATTTTTTCACTTTGTCTTTTGATCATTGTGTCCTGCAAAAAGACCGGATTTTCGCCAATAGGGCCCACCGACATCAGAGTGAAAAATATTACTAATGTTCCGATGTCAAATGTTACCGTCAATACTTTCGACAGCACATACAACTACGGAGCCCTCGGTCCCGGCGATTCGACCCAATATCACAGGTTCGACAGGGCATATACGGAAGCCTATATCACAGCAACTTTAAACGGACTGATCTTTAAAACAGATACAGTGTATTATACATATTTGCATTACCTCTCCACAGTAAAGGCCACTTATAAGATTTACATTCTGAATGAAGCTCAGCGAAAGCTGAAAAGCGATGTTGTGTATGAATCTGACCTGAAATAATTTTAAATATAATATTCATAAACGCTGAACATTTCCGTTCAGCGTTTGTTTTTATATTGTAATCGTTCGAATGAACAATTATGGTTGGTTAGGTTAGTTTGTTTAGTAAAGGGGCCGCCAGGCTCCTTTCTTTTTGTGGTATATATTGATAAATTTGTATTGTCAATAAGCCAGATGAACGAATTTATAACCGCCTGCCCCCGAAACTGCTACAGTACCTGCTCATTCAGGGTACAGGTGGAAAATAACAGGATAAAGCGCGTTCTTCCCTGTAAGGAAAACCTTGCCACTCCTGAAGGCCCATGCATAAAAGGGCTGTCGTACATTGAGCGTTCTGCATCTGAGAAAAGGATCGTCCATCCTCTTCTTAAATCCGTGAATGGAAACTTGACTCAGATATCTATGATAAAGGCTCTTAATATAGCCTGTGAAAAACTGCTTTCCATCCGCGAAAGATATGGTTCAAGAAGTTTACTCTGGTACAGGGGAAGCGGAAAGTCGGGGCTTATAAATGACTCCACTTCATCCTTCTGGAAATATTTTGGTGGTGTTACAACAACATACGGGAACCTTTGCTGGCCTGCAGGACTTGAGGCCGTAAGAATGACGCTCGGATCGGTGATGCACAATGTGCCCTGGGATATACAGAATGCCAGAACTGTTATAATCTGGGGAAAGAATCCGGCAGAGACAAATATTCAGGAGATGGCATTTATTGAGAAAGCCAGGTCTTCAGGAGCCATAATAATCGTCATTGATCCGAGGAGAACCCCAACAGCCGATAAAGCCGATATTCTTTACAGACCGGTTCCCGGAACTGACGCTGCACTTGCACTTTCTATAGCCTATGTCATTATCGAAGAGCACCTTACAGCTGATGAATTCATAAATAAAAACATACATGGCTTTAAGGAATTCAGGGAGAACTCACTAATAAAACCTGAAGATGCTGAAAAAATCTGCGGAATTCCCTCAAATGAGATCAGGAGGCTGGCTCTGATAATCGGGAAAGGAGCACCGGTTACATTTATTCCGGGCTACGGCCTTCAACGCTACACAAATGGCGGACAGACAATAAGGGCGATATTATCGCTTGCGGCCATAACCGGGAATATTGGAAAAAAGGGAGCAGGGTTCAATTATGCCAATCTGCAAAGCTACGTTTTCGACACACTGAAAGAACCGGTTTCATATTATCCCGATCCTGTGGCCGATCTTCCATTCAGGAGAACAATTTCAATGGCCAGGCTGGGAAAGGCGATTCTTGAGACACACGATCCCGAGATAAAGGCAATCTGGGTTGAGAGGGGCAATCCTCTTCTGCAATCGCCAGATTCGGATCTGGTTGCAAAAGCTTTTTCCCGGTCAGAATTCATAGTGGTTGTTGAACAATTCATGACTGATACGGCAAAAGCCGCTGATCTGATCCTGCCTGCAATTGACATTTTTGAGCAGCCTGATATCATCGGTTCTTACTGGTCGCCTTATGTCCAGTTTAAGCCTGCGATCCTCGAGCCTTTGGGAGAATGCATGGCTGAAAGCGACATATGTTACAACCTGGCGGGTCTGATGGGACTTAAGATACCGGAAGGGGAAATACCCGCTCCGGGAAATATGAATGCAGAAGCCTGGCTGGAAAAGCGGATTAAAGGCTTTTCTGGATTGAAGCTTTCTGATCTGAAAAAGGGCCCTGTACTTGCACCCGGACTGAAGCATATTGCTTATGATGATTTTATTTTTGCGACGCCATCAGGAAAAATAGAGCTGTTCTCTGAACGCATCAGGGAACTATGGGGATCATCTCCGTTCCCGGTCTATTCCCCTCTTAAGCAGAAAGAAAATGACAGAGGATATCCTCTTTTATTCCTTAGTCCGAATACATCATCGAGGATACATTCACAGTTCGGAAACCTTGATGTCATTAAGGCCAACAGTGAGAAGCCGGCCGCTGAGATTTCGGCCGCAGATGCAAATGCAAGAGGGATTGTCACAGGTGATAAAATAAGGTTGTACAACGGAAGCGGATCAGTTATAACAACTGCAAGGATCACAGGCAGGCTCACCCAGGGTATTGTCGTCCTGCATAATGGTATCTGGAAAGAGGAGGGAGGAGGCAGCAACTTCCTTACTGACGGAGAGGAGACCGATATCGGCTTCGGTGCTGCTTTCCATGGAGGGAGGATAGAAATGGAAAAATTATTGTCATGAGAAAGGGCTTCATTTTCAACACTAGACTTTGCGTCAGCTGTAAAGCCTGTAATGCTGCCTGTATGGTTGAAAATGGTTGGGGGTTTAACGCACGAAGAATATTTACTCACAATCCTGATGCGTTCTCCACCGGCCAGGTCGTTAATGTTTCAATGGCCTGCAACCATTGCCAGGACCCTGTCTGTATGACCGGATGCCCGACCTCGGCCTATAGCAGAAACCCCGAAACAGGAGCCGTTCTTCCTGTTCCTGAAAGATGCATTGGCTGCAGATATTGTACGTGGAACTGCCCATACGACGCACCAAGGTATAATGAAAAGAGCGGAATAATTGAAAAATGTCATTTCTGCAATCATCTGATCATTGCAGGGGCTTCCCCTGCATGCAGTTCAGCCTGTCCTACAGGCGCACTTGGATTCGGAGATATTCCTGATACCATCGATTTCACGGGAAACAGCATTGTACCGGAAAAGGGGATCAATCCATCATATTATTTTTCTGAGACTGTTAACGGAAATAATCCCGAAGTAATCCCCAGGCTCTCAAATGAAAATCCGGATACAAGAACTCATGCAGCACAGGGTATGAATCCGGCAGATGAGAGTCTAGTCGTATTTTCATTTCTCTCAATGCTTTCAGTTTCTCTTACAGTCTCAAACACCTTTGTCTTCAATGGTTTATGGTACAAGCTCCCGCTAATATTGATCCTGATCGCATGTCTGTCATCGCTTTTCCATCTTGGATCAAAGATAAAGGCATGGAGATCGCTGACAAACCTTCGCCATTCACCCCTCAGCAGGGAAATATCTGCACTTCTGTTGTACGTCGGGCTTCTCTTTTGTGCACCATTTGCCGATAGTCCCGTTTTCCAGATAATAACTTCATTTGCCGGATTGATTCTTCTCCTCTCCATTGACAGTGTATATAATTTTACTTCAGGGAGAATAGCCCGGTTTCACAGCGGACAGGTATTTATCAGCTCTCTTCTTGTAGTCTCTTTTCTGACCAGGCAGACAATACCTTTTCTTTTCGTCGCAGGCCTGAAACTCATTATAATATTCCGGGCAGGTCAGCTCACAGAAAAGGAAAGAACTTTATTCGGCCACAGATTCATAAGGGTAGCTCTTCTTGTTATAACAGCTGCAATTCTCATTACAGGAGCATCAAAAGGAGAAATATCGTCACTTCTTATCTTCCTGGCAGGTGAATTCATTGACAGATACCTCTTCTATTGCGACTTTTTACCTCTTAATATCACCACTACAATCAATAATAAGATTAATATACCTCAAGATGAAAAAAAACACAGTTAACAGTCCGCGTGTACCTGTTTACAGGGATTCAGGATTCGAGCTCTTCGATGCTGAGACCACTTCAGCGACGTTCAAGGCCGAAACGGAGCACCATCGTGACCCTGAGCTGTACATTTACTCGCGCTACAGGAACCCTACCGTTGTAGCTGCAGAAGAGGCAATAATGAAGGTAGAGAAGTGTGGTTGGGCGCTTCTTACAGAATCAGGCATGTCGGCAATTGATGTGGCAGTTTCAATATTCCAGAAAGGTTCCGATACTGCACCATGGCTGTTCTTTTCGGAGATCTACGGAGGTACAATATCATACATAGAGTCGGTGCTTAGGAAGAGGCGCGGACTTGATATAAAAACCTTCAGTCCTGTCAACGGGACCTACGTCATGAAGGATTTCGAGAATGCAGTCAAGGAGATCAGGCCCGGATTTATTTATGCGGAAACAATATCAAATCCATTGCTTGTTGTTGCAGACATAATTGAGATCTCAAGGGTCGCAAGGAAGTATGGTTCAAAATTGATTGTTGACAATACATTTGCCACACCAGCTCTGTACAGGCCGCTGGAACACGGGGCCGATCTTGTAATACATAGTGCAACAAAATACCTTTCAGGCCATGGAAATCTTACCGCAGGGGTAATTTGCGGTAATGACAGCGAAATGATGAGGGACGCAATTGAGTACAGGAAGTTTGTGGGACACATGCTCTCTCCAGATGATGCCTACAGGCTTTCTACGCAGGTAAGGACATTTGAGCTCAGATTCACGCGTCAGTGTGAAAATGCATCTGCACTAGCCGGGTTTTTCAGCAATTCCGGAATTATAGGAAAAGTCTATTTCCCATTGTTAAAAGACCATCCGACTAATGATATCGCCCTGAAGCTTTTTGGCGGGTCGTCGGGCGGAGCGATGCTTACAATAGATTTTAAAGGGAAGGACAGGGATGAAAAGAAAATGAGAAGGGATTCATTCATTAAGAATGTATCAGGTGAGATAAAGCTTGTTCCGACACTCGGCGATCCGCATACCATTCTGATGCCTGTTGAGGCAGTATGGGGTGCTAAGTATCCCGAACCGGGGATGATAAGGATATCAGCAGGGTTTGAAAATACACGGGAGCTTATTGAAACGATTAAATCCGGACTGGGGTCAATTCAGTAACATCAGATAAAGCTTTCTTCCCTGTGCCTTCGCCCCTCGCTCCCCGCCCTGTGCCCTTCGCCCTTCGCCCCCCGCCCTTACCAATCAACCGGTTCAATCCCGTGGTCAATAAGGTAATGATTGCATTTGCTGAAATGGTGGTTCCCGAAGAAGCCACGGTGTGCCGAGAGCGGGGAGGGGTGGACGGATCTCAAAACAAGGTGCCTCGACTCATCTATAGACTCTCCCTTTTTCTGGGCATATGAACCCCAGAGAAAGAAGACAATATTATTTCTCTCATCATTGATGGCATTTATTGCTGCGTCGGTAAATTTCTCCCATCCCTTGTTCTGGTGCGAGCCT
>JBBIIS010000146.1:6623-7243 GCA_037446375.1 Bacteroidota bacterium
CACCGTTCAAGATTTCCCGATAAAGGAACAGGATTACCCAGATCAGATTCAATCTCTTTGAAGATATTTTTAAGACTTGGGGGATATTCGATCCCATCCCTTACGGAAAAGCAAAGGCCGTGAGCCTGACCTGGTCCGTGATATGGATCCTGGCCAATTATAACTGCTTTTACCTTATCAAACGGACAAAGGTCGAAAGCGTTGAATATAAGTCCTCCCGGAGGATAGACAGTAGCGGCTTTATACTCGCTTTTCACAAAACCGCTAAGCTTTAAAAAATAATCCTTCCCGAATTCAGGATCAAGTCTTTTCTTCCAGCTCTCCTCGATCTTTACCTCCATATATATAACTTTCTGCTCTCAAAGATAGAAGATTCGCAGTTACGGAATATTCCTTTTTATCAACATGATATTCAGAAAACAGAGAGGGCTGCCATACCCGGCAGCCCTCCACTCACCCTCAAAACTTACTAACTAAAAAGAAACTACGCCTCTATTTTTGTGATGGCAATAAAGTGGAGACGGCACTTTCAATCTTGTCAAGACGGTCTTTAAGAATTGTATTTTCGTTCTGCAGGCTTCCGATTGTTTTTTGCTGTTCTTTTATGGCTTCAATAAGCA
>JBBIIS010000147.1:0-7220 GCA_037446375.1 Bacteroidota bacterium
CCTCCTGTCCTGAAAGGATAAGTGATATTTTTGATCTTAGGAATTCAAGGCTGCTTTCAAGGCTCCATCGAGTCTTGAAATCCTCGATAATGAAGAAATACTGTCTGTACATAGCCTCAACAGTGGAATATTCCTCATTAATAAACACCAAAGAATCTGTTAGTCTCCGGGAAACAAGTGTAAGGAAATCAGAGGCTTTGCGCAGATTGTTGAATAAATATTTGTTCTCGCCATCGAGGAAGACACGGTACTTTCCCTTTTCCCTCTGGATCTTTTCAAGATAGATCTTCAGCATAGAAACGCAGCTAAATATAAAACAAAATCATATGAAATTGTTTTAGCTTTGCCTTATTGCCTTAATAATCAACACTGTAATGTTTTACATTTTATTAATTATAGGCAAGTGATCTGATTTTTATGAGATTCAGCCCTCAATACGCTACTCCGCACTAAATAGGCATTTGGGGAATTATCTCTCCGCTCACCGCTTCCTACTTGTAACCAACCGCAGCATACCCAACCCAGTGACATGGCGTTGCTATCGCAGTCCTTCCCATCCTGAGATCATCCACAGGAATATGCCGGCGAGTAATACTTGTGGAATAGTCTACAATTTTGCCATTAAGAGATTGGGAATCATTAAGATAATATGCCGTATACATTGCCACTGGCACACTATATCTGCCACACCATGTCCATTTATATTCCTTGTAATTATCTGAATTTAAGGTATATGTGCTAAATAACCTGATTTTTTGCGGCGATATGCCGCCTTTAAGGCAGTTGCTGATCACTTCATTCTCAAGGGCCAGAGCTTTTTCATTACCAGAGTTGTCACATCCGAACAAAGCCCTGTCTGTTCCGCCCCAGTCCTCATTTCCGTAATGGACTGCATCAGTTGTAACAACTATTGCGAAATCCTTTCCCCATTTCCAATGGTGCAATGCTGCAACAGCTTTAATAGCCTCCGCAAGCTGCCTTCCGCATTCTTTCATTCTGTCAGGGCTCATTGTCGGCACCAGAATTGGTATTATCCTTACATTCCGGTTGAAATACTGAAGAAAAGGTATGAGCGCCTCAAGTGAGTGTTCAACTCGCTGCAATGTGTCGCTCCTTATTGCGCATCTCTTTTCAAGGAGTTTGTAGATTTCTTCCCTTGCCGTTGAGATTCCGACCTTGTCCCATGGACCCTTCCATGCTGAATATGAATCAAAAACAAGGGAATCCTCTATCTTTAGCTGAGCCGCCTTATGAGCCACCCCGATAAGGATAAGGTTCTGAGCTTTGATATTCTGAAGCAGTTCAGGATAAATATATCCAGTGTATGTATAATCATCATGAGGGCAGATTGCAAGTTTCCACGGTCTGGATTCTTCATGTCTCTTCCATCCTGCTTCCGCTGACCTTGCAATTATTGAATCCATCTGCCATGGATACTGTGCAAAGCCTACTGTGTCAACCAGAGGTCTGACGTTTAGAGACTCCGGAGCCGTCGAAGCGAACCTGTTACATGAAATGATGCCGGTGGCAACCACAAAAAGAATAAGATGAATTGCGTATTTCATTGCCTGTTAGATTAATCCGGTAATCTTCCGGGACACTAATGATTGTCAATTTATCTAGTATTTGACAACTTTCTTTATGGCAAGCTCTCTTGATCCCTGTGATATCTTAAGAATATAATACCCTGTGTTGAACTGGCTCATATCGATTTGTAATTCCTGGTTCCCTTCAGCCGCCGGAGTATACTCCTCTTCATGTATCTTCTTGCCGAAAAGATCATAAAAATCAAACTTAACACGTGACAGGTCGTTTGAATTGAAAACCACAGTCAGTTTGTCCTTAACGGGCAATGGGAATACAGTAACGTCATTTGTGCTGAAGCTCTGCATGTAGAGATCTGAATTTGGTTCAGTAGCCGAGTCCATCCAGTTTAACCTGTCAGTGATCCAGCCCTTCAGGTAATTCAGCTCTTCACCATAAGTATTTCCAACAAACGCATTCGGCCACACCCAGACTCCAAGGATCGGCCATTTCTGGAAATTTCTGTCTACCTCTGTTCCCAGGTAGGTAGCAGTGCTGTCGATAAAATGCATTATTGCATCTGTCCTGAGCGGTCCTTTTCTTAACTCACGATATCTCATAACGAATGCCCTGACGTAGAAAGGGTCTTCCATCAGCCTGTACCACCAGTGCATTGTATAGCTCTCATCAGGTCCGTAATGAGGATAAAGCCAGCCCGAGGTGGCAAGGCACCATGAATAATAGTTCTCATTACCATAGCAAAGATCCTGGTCCCATACCGGCCCGGCATGAAACTTATCCCCATGTGTGATCTTGTCCTTATAAAAGAATGTGCTGTAACGGTATCCATCAACATTGTTCACAAGTTCTTCCATGATCTGGTAATCGACAAACGAGCCCATATTGATATATTTTCTGAACCCGGTTTCGGGATCGCGGAATTTATCGCTGTTCAATGAAGTTTCAAAACTTTCGAGGAAATTATATAAATAGCTTTTCTGCTGCGGGGTTATTCTGTCCGCTTTTGGATATACATAAGTAAAGTTATAGCTTCTTGAATTTGGAAAAAAAGTTTCGGGGAAAACAGTAAAGTACTCACTCTGTGTGAGATTCCATGTTTTGTCAACTTTTACAATGTAACCGCCGGTAACTTCATCTCCAGAATTGTCTGTTTCCTTCAGGGTACTGATATTTACCCTCAGGGAATCTTTCTTTATTCTTTCGATAAGAAGGTATATACCATTGTATTCTCCATTCAGATACACAACGCATTGCCTGATCCTTGGCGCCCAGGTTCCCAGTTTACCGGCAAGACTGTATGTAAGTGCATTTCTCATCATCGACTTATCAGTATAATGAGCATGGAGGATCCAGTCTGAGTTTGAGGGCATGCCGAGCAGGGATGCGTTTGTATCTATTGTTTCAGTTTTCCGGAGTTCGACTGAATATGTCTTTTTAGGGAACATCTGCGACGACTGTCCATGGAGCTCAATTCCGATGGGTCCTTCATAATCTGTTGCCGGGTCGTTCAGATCATTGATTTTGCCCTGGCCATTGTTGATTACCTTCATTGTCCCCATTATTTTGGGACTGTCGGGAATATCCTGCCCCCTGGTATCAATGGCTAAAATCGGCAGTGTTGATGAGGTTCCGAACAGTGGTGGCACGAACCATGAAGGCACAGGTCTGTAATAAGTGTTGCTGTTTGTGATTCCGGCGGAAAAAAATGTTGTTGATGACAAGTCCGAAGAGATCAGGCTGCAGTTATGCACCTGAAGCGCAAGTTCATTATTCCCTGATAATATGTATTTTGCAACCGTATCATGGTTTATCAGGTAATTTGCGAGGGTACCTCCGTAAGGAAGCAAGGGTTCGACGCAGGTATTAGCAAAGTCGCTGTAAAGAGGTCTTATTCCGATAGTTCCGATATTGTACCTGGCGATCTCATGACCGTTAAGATATGCCACAAAGTCATCATCACAATCAACATTCAGGATACAATCCGACAAAATAGCCGGATCAGTTACATTGAAGCTGATCCTCATATAGACCGAATAAACAGGCTGAACAATTACCGTTGAATCGTCACCGTCGCCATAACCTATGCCTCCCTTTCCGGAGAGCCATGATCCGTCATTGAATCCGCTTATGTTCCAGGTCGGGGGAGGCTCCGACGAAGCTACTATATACTTCCAGATATCATCTGACCTTATAATCGTTTCCCAGTGGTTAATAGCCTGTGCCACAACAGTTGCCCGGCATAATATGACAAGCACAAAAAGAAGAGCAGTCTTAATTATTGATAGTTTCGTATCTTATTTCTTTAAAATTCGCTGTGAAGCTGCCATGGCGGATTCTCTCCGCTCTTGTTGTCTTCATCTTCTGCGATTATTACTTATACAAAGAAAACTGTTTAAAACAGAAAAACAATATAACAAAATTGCAAAATGGAAATTGTTTTGAACAAAAAGCAGATTTTGAAAATATTCTGGCAAAAGGATGCCTTCTCTCCAACCGCGGGATATGCGAGGAGCATAACCACCTTCTTATCGGCCCTTAACCCATCTCAGCAAGCTTTTTCCTGACATGAGAGGTCATATCTCTGATGGCCTGGTAAAATTGTCATTGAATTTGCCTCCCTGATAGCAATAGCTGCAATAATTCATTTTTTTTGTGCCGTCAGTTTTTGTTTCGCCATTGCCAGGATCTTTATCCATTGGCATTCCGCAGCTCTGGCAGAATTTGTCAAGTTTTCCCAAAGTGATAATTGATTAGTTTTTAATCATTTTTGTTACAAAAAATTTAAACATTTTATTCTTAATTAAATAATTATTGATTCTTATTTTGGTCGGACAGATTTTCGGCATTGAGAAGATCCATTGAAACAAATTATAATTAAACTTGTTATAAATTAATTACTACCTTTTATATAACCTTTTAAAATGAAGCAGATTAGTCAGTCGACGCTTGATTTTCTTAAAAAACTGAAGAAAAACAACGACAGGGAATGGTTTAACAGGAACCGCCTGCTGTATGAAGAGGCAAAAAAGAATTTCGAAACATTTATCCAGGAAGTAATTTCAGGGATCACAGAGTTTGAGCCCATACTAAAAGGGCTTGAAGCCAACTCATGTATTTACAGGATTAACCGTGATATAAGGTTCTCCAGCGATAAGTCGCCCTATAAATACCACATGGGTGCCTTTATTGTGCGCGGAGGAAGAAAGAACGGGGATAAATTTGCAGGCTATTATATTCATATTGAACCAGGAGCAAGTATGATCGCCGGTGGCGCTTATGTTCCTCCCGCGCCATGGTTATCAGCAATTCGTGATAAGGTTGACCAGGAACCGGATAAACTGATTAAAATACTGAAAAACAAGGATTTTATCTCTTATTTCGGTGAGCTACAGGGTGAAAAACTTAAGAAAGTTCCAAGGGGATATGACTCTGATCATCCTCAGGCCGAGCTGCTGAAGCATAAGAGCTTCCTGGTTGTTAACAGTCCGACAGACGGGGAGGTAGTTGGACAAGCCTTCTTCGCTCATGTCATTAAAGTGGCAAGGACCATGAAGCCGCTCAATGATTACCTTAACGATCATCAGTTATAATTTATCGATGAGTTTAAGTGTTTAGTATGCCTTTTATGAGCTGATCCCACGATTTCTTAAAAAAATTTCTATATTTCGTAATAATTATAAACCAAACCTTATGAAAAAACTGACTCTCTATCTACTTTTTTCGATCCTGGCGCTGAATTATAGCCATAGCCAGACCGCCGTTAAGCTTGAAGTTGGCAAGAAGGCGCCCGACTGGATGTTTACAGATGCCGACAAAAAAGAATTTACGATGAATGCATGGGCTGGCAGGGTAATTCAGCTTAACTATGTTGATCCTGATGAACAGGACCTGAACGAACCCTTTAATGAGGCAGTCGATAAGGCGGTCAAAGTAGACAAGCGCATTGACAGTACACAGTTCAAAGGTTTTGGGATCGTCGATTGCAAATCGACCTGGAAGCCAAACTTCCTGATAAGGTCAATCGCAGGGAGTAAAGCAAAAAAATACAAGACGACCATCCTCTTTGATTATGATGGTTCTTTGCAGCGACTATGGGGTCTGCCCTCTGATAACTACACCGTGGTTATTCTTGACAGGAACAGAGTTTGCCAGGCCATTTTCAAAGGTAAGGTGCCTGATGCTGAGGTAGAAAAAACGATTCAGCTTATTATAAAGCTGACAAAGGATAAATAGATGAAAAGACCGGTTCGAGCCGGTCTTTTTTTATTCAGATAGCTTGAATCTTATTCTAAGAATTTCATCATTATAGTCCGCTGTGGTGATGAAAAATCTTCCTATTACCGATGTTGTGGTTACATGGGGACCAATACATGGACAAGCGTCCTCCTCCCCTATCTTCACTATTCTGATCTTGTCGCCAGCATCCGGAGGCAGCTTACCGGTAAAATAAAACGACTCGGCCACATCCCTTGTGACAAATTCTTCGGTAAGCTTAATATCGGCAATTATTATCCTGTTGACAGCCGCTTCGATTGTCGCTATCTCTTCAGTTGTAAGTGGTCGTTGAAAATGATAATCGCACTTGCTCTTCTTCTTTTCAATGTGACTTCTGAATGAGCGTCCGCAGCCATATGCCTTATCCATTACGGAATTGAGAATGTGTTCTGAGGTATGCATTCTCGGATTATAATCTTTCTCTCCCACTGTAATAATTTAAAATCCTTCCTGCAAAACTATATTTTCTATGCTGAAAACCGAATTTTTGCATAATTTTATGATGGAACTTAAAATGAAATTCTGAATCTCTGATGAGAAGGATCTTGCCAAATGTATTCATTGTCGGCGGTGACGGGCGCAACTCCGGTAAGACCTCGATGGCCTGCAGGGTAATAAATCAGTTCAGGGATTCTTCCGTCACAGGAGTAAAGATAAGCCCCCATTTTCATGAACCGACTCCCGGACTTATCCTCATTGATGCAGGTGAAGGATATAATATCTTCGAGGAGAATAATTTATGGTCTGCAAAGGATACCTCGCGCATGCTTCATAGCGGCGCAGCAAGGGTCTTTTATTTACAGGCAGATGATTCCGGTATGGAAAAGGCTTTTGGTAAAATAGCTGATATAGTTGCGCCGGGGACTCCCATTGTCGTAGAATCGCCCTCCCTCATAAAATATTTTGAACCAGGAGTTTTTGTAATAATGATCGGTTCCGACAAACCCGATTACAGAATAAGCGACCTTGATAGTTACATCCATTTGAACTGCACTGTTGATGAACTTGACAGAACCAATCATCTTCAGTTTTTGTTTGTCGGGAGCGAATGGTTACTTAAATAAGGGCTCCTTATTTTTCCTCTGATATATCTGTAATATCTCTGCCCATTTTGGCCTTAAGCCTCTCAAGATCATGTTTCATTCCTGCTACAGTCTGGAGAAGCTGCTTTTCAGGGATCACAGGTTCGGGAAGTTCGTTGCTTATATAATTGACAAATTTCCATATCTCCTTAACCTCGCTTACATGGACCTCGTACGGTTCATAAATGGGATTGAGCGAGTAAAGTATCAGCTTGCCGGCAGTACGGATCTCATTCTCAACTATTTTAAAGACTATGCCATCGTCGAGTGTGAAAACTATACACGCGGTTCCGCTTGAAATATTGAGCCAGTCCTGGA
>JBBIIS010000148.1:0-7211 GCA_037446375.1 Bacteroidota bacterium
TTTTTAACTTCAGACTCGCTTCAGAATCCGGAAGTAATTTCGGTTCGTAAACCAAAATTCATGAATGATATGAAAAAATCAATTTTGCTTCTCGTCCTTTTTATGAGCGCGCTTATTATTAATGCTCAGACCAAAACAGTTGTTAAGGCAGCTGACCTTCCAAAAGCCATTACAGAAAACCTGGCTAAGGATTATGCCGGATTCACAGTCAAAGAGGCAACAAAAGTTGTTACAAACAATGTTGTGAGCTATGATGTAGTTGTTGTTAAAGGCACGGCAACAGAAACTCTTGTGTATGACAAAGACGGAAAATTTGTTAAGAAAGTAACCGCAACTTCCGGAACAACACAGAAGAAGACTACACCACCTGCAAAACAGAATCCGCCGGCAAAGAAATAATTAGCTGATCCGTTACATTTTGAAGAACGGTGCCCACAGGCGCCGTTTTTTTATTATTGGCAATTTGGTCAATTTTACCTTTTTTTCTTTTTATAATAAAAATGCTTTGATACATTTGCACCGGAATTGTAAGGCAGCCCTGAGTGCCGCAATAAAGAGCCGCTAGAAATATTTTATTACTAACTAATATTTATTGAGAGATGGGTGATATAGGATTTACAGAGATACTGCTGATACTTCTCGTCGTTGTTCTGCTATTTGGCGGACGTAAGATTCCGGAGCTTATGAAAGGTCTTGGACAAGGAATAAAAGAATTCAAGAAGGCATCATCAATGAACGATGAGCCTGATACAAAGGCAGAAACAAAAACAGAACCTAAAGAGCAGAAATAATTTCTCTTCCAGGTTTTGTCTTTAATTATATATTCCGGAGCATCGGCTCCGGAATTTGTTTTTATTTTATGTCTGTCCTGATTCCGCTTCTTACAACAATACCTTTTTTCCATTCGTTCCTGGTTCCATTGCCGATAACAAGGAGAGCGTCGTAGCTTCCCGGACGGCAGGCGAATGTTGATGTAGCCGGTTCGTAAGAAATAACCTCTGTTGCCTTATCAACTTTTGTATTGCCCTGAACCTTGTCGGCAGTTCCTGCGGGATAAAGGTGAATCTGCTTAACGTCCCGAGATGAGCCGGCATAGGCAATTGTTCCGGCATTCATATTTACAATCAGCTTGTAGTTGACATCTGCCTTCATAGCCATATTTTCAAGCCAGATCTTCTGACTATGGCCCGAGATATCAATAGTGATAAGCACATCGTATGTTCCAGGCTTAATTTTTCCTGAAATGTCGTTGGTGGCTACGTCAGGGGCAATTTTATTTTCGTGAGCACCTTTTGCATAAAATGTTGGTATCCCAACTTTAAAGGTCTGATCAAAAGCTCCTTTATACCATGCTACCTTTGATTCAAAGCCAGCCAGCCCCTTATTAGTGGCAGCGGCTTCTTCAATTGAGACCTGATATTTGTACACTGTTATTGTGACAGTAGTTTTCATTTTTGGCTTCACAACGATCCCCTCAACATCGAAGGAAAAAACACCGGGTTTCCCGATAAGCTTTCCTGTCATTTTGAGAGAGTATGTTCCGGGAGAGGCTTCTTTTAATTTAACATCTTTTCCCCCGCTGGTCAGCCTGAATGTTGTCTGCTGTGCAAGCTCACCGAAAATCCTTGTACTGATATCAACAGATTTTGGCTCTTCTCCGGCGACGAAAGCTTCCTGTTTTTGCTGGATCCAGATCTGCCCCCAGTCATGCTCGGTTTTTACAACAACCCCATTGTCGAACTTATAAGTCAGGTTGGTTGCGGTCTGCCCGACAAGCGTATATCCGAATACTGCTAGAAATAGAAGAACTATAGACGTTTTTTTCATGGTGAGAATATTTTGGTTGTTTACAAGATAGTTCTATATCAAAATTAAGTCAATTAATCGAGAAAATCACCTAGTGCAATCAATAAAAAATGTTAAATATTATTTTATAGAATTAATTATGAATGAAGCTCCTTTCAGCCCCTCTGATTCAGCTTTTAAGGAAAAAGCAGCATTGCCTTTCAAGGCTTTTACCATTACGAGGCACATGCCATTGTAAACTTTTTTCGAACTCGATCTGAAAGGTTCATGACTTGTTGCATCCCCGTTGTCTGTGGCGACTATTGTTCCCGGGCCGTCAATGCTGAAACTCACAAGATTGCTGCTTCTTGGCACAGTAAGGCCGCTATTGTCTTCCACCCTAACTGTAATAAAGGCTAGCTCATATCCATCGGCTTTTATCAGATTGGTATCTGAAGTTAGTTCCAGCTTTGATGCCTTTCCCGTTGTTTTCATTACATCTTCAGCCCATTTCTCCCCGTTTTTATAAGCCACTACCTTAAGTTCGCCGGGCTGATAAACAACATCATCCCATCTGAGACGATATTCAGACTGCCCTTTTTTCTTCAAACCCAGAGATTTTCCATTCAGGAATAGCTCAGCAGCATCTCCTGAGGTGTATACATGGACAGGAGTTACGAGACCTTTCCTTTCAGGCCAGTTCCAATGTGGCAGGATATGAGCCATCGGCAATTCGGGTCTCCATTTCGACTGATAAAGCCAGAACCTGTCCTTCTTAAACCCGGCCAGATCAAGAATGCCGAAATAGCTGCTCCTCGAGGGAAATTCATCCGTTCCCATTATTCCGATAATTTTTGAGATCTCTTTTTTATAACCTTCGTCCCTGGTCTTTTTCAACTCTGTGATATCGTCGCCATAAGGAGTTGGCTCACCCAGATAATCAAAACCGGTCCATACAAATTCGCCAAAGGTGGCAGGATACCTGTCCATCATTTCCCATTGCTGGTCCGCTGTGGAAGCCCAGGCGGGGTATGAAAGATCGTACGAACTTACCTGAAATGTCTTTTTACCCGGCAGATTATTATTGAGGTCGCCCTGGACAACCGGGAAGAAATATTCACCCCTCGAGCTTACAGTGGAGGCTGATTCACTTGAATGAAATGGGAGGTTGTCATTGTCCTTCAGGTCATAGAAAGCCTTGTATGAACCAAGGCGATAATTGATCCCAAAAACATCAAGCGCCCTTTCAAAGCCATTCGTGCCTGATGCGGGGTTGTCGCAGGCAGAAGTTACAGGCCGTGTATCATCGCATGATCTGACTATACTGCGGAGGTTTTCAGCCAAAGATATATTTCCCTGGTCAGGAACTTCGTTGCCAATACTCCAGATAATAACAGAAGGATGATTCCTGTCGCGACTGACAAGAGCTCTGAGATCCTCGTCGTGCCATGAATAGAACAGCAGGTTGTAATCTTTAGGTTTCTTCCCGGTCTTCCATGCATCAAAAGCTTCATCCTCAACAAGGAATCCCATCCTGTCGCAAAGATCAAGCAATTCGGGAGCCGGCGGATTATGTGTGGTGCGTATCGCGTTGCAGCCCATCTCCTTTAAGATTGTGAGCTGCCGCCTGGCAGCGCTTATATTAAATGCTGTCCCAAGTGCCCCAAGATCGTGGTGATTGCAAACACCTTTTATTTGCAATCTTCTCCCATTAAGATAGAACCCATCCCGTGCCGTAAATTTCAGTGTTCTGAACCCGAAATCAGCCTGACTTATATCCGTAGTGGTGTTTCCGCTTCTTATGGTGAGTACCACCCTGTATAACTGAGGATCGTTAATATCCCATAGCTGCGGATTGTTAACGGTAAGGTCAACTCTGAACCTGTGTCTGCTGTTTCCGTCAACAGAGGCACTCACCTGGCTCGTCTCAGCCTCAGGCTTCTCTGAAGGAATAAGCTTACCGTCAATCTTAAAAATTGCAGCCTTTACTGTTACTGAAGCAGGATCGGGATTCTGGTTTTCAATTTCAGCCTCGACGCTTACGGTACCTTTTAACTTGCTTATTTCCGGTGTTGTACAGTACAGACCATTATAGGCAAGATGAACCTGTCCGGTCTTTACAAGCCAGACATTCCTGTATATTCCAGCACCCGGGTACCATCTGGAATCCCAGTTCTTTGTATCCAGCCGTACTGCAATCAGGTTTTCTTTCCCGATAGTGATGAATGGAGTCACATCTATCCTGAATGACGTATAGCCGTATGGCCATTCACCTGCAAATTTCCCGTTTACCCATATCTTTGCATTTGCCATCGCTCCGTCAAAATCGACAAAGATTCGTTTACCTGCATCATCATTTTCTATCGTGAAATGCTTTCGGTACCAGCCTATTCCCTTCCAGGGCAGCAAGCCCGTAGAGTTTTCAAGAGTATCAGAAAAGGGACCTTCGATGGCCCAGTCGTGAGGCAGAGCAAGTCTTCTCCATCCGCTGTCGTCAATGGAAGGCAGAAGCAGTCCTACAGGTTCCCTGCCGGCCGCCTGTTCCTCTGATGAAAAGTCATATTTGATAAATTTCCATCCGGCATTGAATGATTCTCTTGTTCCAACTGATTTCTGCGACAAGGCGCTGGCATTGAACGCTGCAAAAATGAGAATGGCAATGTGTGAACTGAATTTTTTCATTGGTGTATTTTTAATCCCCGAAATTTATAAAAGAATACCGATCCGGAAACCAATAAATATCATTTCTCATACTTTAATAATGATGTGAAATCACATTCCTTTTGAATATCTTTGTAAGAGAAGGCAAAAGGCGGATGACCCTATGAAAAGCATATACCTGCAGATTGCAAAATATCCTAGTGAATCATCACCCATCGTGATCGCAACTGTGATCTTAACAAGAGGCTCAGCGCCACAAAAAGCCGGAAATTCTGCGCTTTTCAGCAGGAATGGCCTTATTGGAGGAACTATCGGAGGAGGAGTCCTTGAGAAAAGGGTTGAGAAAATTGCAATGGAGTCCGCAGTAACAGGTTATTCAGGGATAGATCATTTTGAACTTGACAAGAGCATTGAGAATAAATCCGAAGCCATTTGCGGCGGACAGGTTTCAGTTCTCATTGAGTGTGGGATTGAAAGATATAATAATCTTTTCAGGACTATTGATGATTGCATTGATCGAAGAAAACGATGTGTGGTAATTACGGTAATTAAGAATATATTGGCAGGGGCTCCACTGATCGACAGGCTTGCCGTTTCAGATGATAATTCAGAAGGCCTGACCGAGGAGCTGAAGCAAAAAGCAGGCTCTTTTCTGGAAAAACTTCTTGATGAAAACACGGGTGAGACTTTTTCATATGTCCAGGTTAATGAGCCGGGTAGGGATAATGATGAGCTTATAGTGATGGAGGCAATATTGCCTCAGCCAAAGCTTATAATAGCAGGTGCCGGTCATATAGGCAGGGCGCTTCAGCACCTGGGCCGGTTTCTCGATTTTGAGGTGACAGTTATCGATAGCCGGCAGGAATTTGCCAACACAGAGAATCTTCCGGATGCAAATCATATTCTGGTTAAAGATATAGGTGAGGCCATGTCAAAAATCGGCCTTTCACGGGATACATATGTAGTTATTCTAACAAGCGGCCATAGCGATGATGCTTCTGCCCTCAGATCATGTATTAGGAGCAATGCACGCTATATAGGCATGATTGGCAGTAAGACTAAGATCGAAAAGATGCGCAGGAATTTTATTGAGAACAAATGGGCGTCAGAAAAGGAGTGGAAAGCAATCCATTCTCCGGTCGGAATAGATATAAATTCAAAAACTGTAGAAGAGATTGCTGTCAGTATTGCAGCTGAACTTGTACTTGTAAGGAATTCGTAATAGGTTTGCTTAAGGGGAGTTAAGGTGAGGAGAACATAGTATCTTACATTATGAAACGAGAAAGGGGCTTTCCAGAGATCTGGGCAGTAGTTCTGGCAGCCGGCGAGTCAATCCGGATGAAAAGTCCGAAGCTTGTGCTCCCGTTCAACGGACGGACTATAATTGAAGATGTCATTCTCAACATTCTTGGTTCTGGCCTGAAAAATATAATTGTGGTAACTGGTGCCTGGAAAGAGGAGCTTATTGAGAAGATTTCAGCATTGCCTGTAGATCATTGTTTAAATGAGAATTACAAACAAGGAATGCTCTCCTCAGTTATTTGTGGATTGAATGCACTTCCCGTCGAAGCAGAGGCAGCTTTTATTTTTCAGGGCGATCAGCCGGGAATTGACCCTGAAGTAGTTGGAGTTATGATTGAGAAATTGAGAAGATATGAGAAAGGAATTATTATCCCGGTTCATAACAGGAAGAGGGGTCA
Organism: Bacteroidota bacterium; assembly: GCA_037446375.1. Classification (GTDB taxonomy): domain Bacteria; phylum Bacteroidota; class Bacteroidia; order Bacteroidales; family VadinHA17; genus LD21. The sequence continues at coordinate 6,147 of JBBIIS010000148.1, forward strand.
TCCGCTTCTCATTGCAAGAAAGTACTTCCCGGAGGTTATAAAGCTTGATCCTGAAATCGGGCTTAGGGATCTTATGGTACAATTCCCGGAAGATATAACAGAGGTTAATGTTGGGAATGAAATAATATTAAGGGATATTGATACAAAAGAAGATTATCTTGAATTGATAAATAAACTTAATTAATATGGAACAGAAGGTCAGTTTTACATTGAACGGAAAGCAGACCGAAATTCTGCTTGATCCAAAGGAGACGCTGCTTTGGGTGCTCAGGAACAGACTTGGTCTCACAGGAACAAAATTTGGCTGCGGCCAGGGTTATTGCGGTTCCTGTACTGTCATTATTGATAATGAAGCTGTGAGATCATGCACCATTTCTGTCAGCGATGCTGCAGGTAAGACCATTACAACAATCGAAGGGCTCTCCGCAGATAACAAGCTCCATCCCGTACAGCAGGCCTTTGTGGATCACGATGCACTTCAGTGCGGGTATTGCACTTCGGGGATGATAATGAATGCAACTGCTCTTCTTATCAAAAACCCAAAACCTTCAAGAAAAGAAATAGTGGAAGGTATGGAAGATAACCTTTGCAGGTGCGGCGCCCATAAGAGGATAATCGAAGCTGTGGAATCTGTTGCAAATCAGAAGAAAGGAGCGAAGTAACCATGAAAAAAAGAGCTTCAGAAATAATGGAACCGAGAAGTGAAAATGAGAAAGCAGCTTCAGGCATTGAACGGCGCGATTTTTTCCGAATGCTGGGAGGAGGATTGTTGATTCTCTTCACTCCGTGGGATAATGTTAATCTTGAAGGAATGCCGGCTGCGCAGAGGCAATCCCTGCCTAAGGATTATAATGCATTTCTTCACATTGGAGAGGATGGAACGGTAACCCTTTTTACGGGTAAGATAGAAATGGGACAGGGAATAAACACCTCGCTGCCGCAGATGATGGCCGATGAACTGAATGTTCCTCTTTCAAGTGTAAAGATAGTAATGGGAGATACCGACCTTTGTCCTTATGACGCCGGGACCTGGGGCTCATTATCAACCCGTGTTTTCGGAGTCAG
>JBBIIS010000149.1:0-3851 GCA_037446375.1 Bacteroidota bacterium
ACATTCAAATCTCCCGGTATGATCTTGCTTTTTATCCTGATAGTTTCAGAATTTCTTACTTTCCTTGCCTTAAGGCAGCACTATAAGGGTTTTTCAAAGACCAGATACTACCTGTCTGCATTGATCAATATTATTTTGAGCACATACATGTGGATACTCTATATTGAGGTTTCCTCATTCAGTGGCAGGTATGACGATCCGAAGCATGTCTGGCTCATGATGAATCTGACCGGTGCCTATATCGCAATACTTCTCCCGCGGGTTTTATTTGATATGCTTCACTTTACAGGTAAGCTGATAAGGATTAGAAGAAGAACGCATATCAGGGCCCTTTCGAATACTGGAATTATTATCTGGATCATATTATTGATCGGTGTCGTTTCAGGAAGTGTTGCCGGTAAATTTCATTTCACAACAGAAAAAGTTACTGTTAAGGTAAAAGGGCTTAAAAGTGATCTGGACGGACTTGTAATTGTTCAGATCTCCGATGTTCATCTGAGCACCTTTTACAAGCATAAGGATGCCCTGATGAATGTAATGGAGAAGATCAACAGCTATCATCCCGATATCATTATAAACTCAGGAGATTTTATCGAGTATGGCTATAGTGAATATGATAGTAGCGATACGATATTTTCAAAAGCCCGTTCCAGGTATGGAAGCTTTGCCGTTCTTGGAAACCATGACATCGGAACATACTTCCCGGGTTACAGTGCAGAATATATTGACACAAATATTAAGCATATGTCGGACCTCATAACATCTTCAGGGTACAGGCTTCTTAAAGACGAAAATACAATAGTCAGGATTGGAGATGCAAAGCTCGGAATAGCAGGTGTAATAACCCGCGGGAGGTATCCGCATTTAACCCATGGTAACCTGCCTGCGGCTATTGCCGGACTCGACAGCGCGGATTTCAGGATTCTTATTACTCACGATCCCAACCACTGGGACAGCGATGTAAAGGATAAAACAAATATAGACCTTACACTTGCAGGTCATACACACGGAATGCAGATTGGGATAATAACCAAAAACCTGAAGTGGTCGCCCTCCGTTTTCTTCTACCCCAGATGGAACGGACTCTACACGAACGGGAAACAATATCTCTATGTAAACCGCGGACTTGGGGTAATACAGATCCCTTTCAGGATTTTCATGCCGCCCGAAATAACAGTAATAAAACTGGAGCGGGCAGCTGAATGACAACCGGTACAGTTGCATACAGGATCAAGTACAGCCGTCGTCGTTCAATCGGAATAATTGTGACACCCGACGATGGAGTAATCGTAAGGGCTCCATTCAGGACCCCGCTGCACCTTATTGAAAAATTCGTCAGTTCAAAATCTGTCTGGATAAACAAGCATCTCGATAATTATTCGGGCATGATCAGGCTTAACAATATAGCCGTTTCAGAAAGAAATTCTGTTTTGCTAAGGGGTAAGGAGTATAAGCTCCTAGTTTCGGCAGCAGTCAGAAATTCGGTAAATCTTGGGGAAAAGGAAATAACTTTTAATTTTAAAGATCCTGCTGATAAGTCCTCTCTCTCGAAATTTATTGAGAACTGGTTTAAAAGAGTGGCATCCGATCACATTGAGTCAACCCTGAAAAAGATCCTTGTTACATATGACTCATATGGATTCTCCCCGGCCGCCTTATCGGTGAGAAGCATGAAGCGCAGATGGGGAAGCTGCAGCAGCAAAGGGAAGATCACTCTAAATTCAGAACTTGTAAAGCTCGATGAAAGGTATCTTGAATATGTAATTCTACATGAACTCTGCCACCTGCGTCATCACAATCATAGCCAGGCATATTATAAACTCCTTTCTGAAGTTTTTCCTGACTGGAAGGAGACCAGAAAGGAATTAAGGAAATACGTGACATAATTTTCACCTACCATCCCCCCTGCAGAGGGGATGATAAAAATTCTTTAAAAATTATAAAATATCAACAATAAAACCCAAAATAAGTGTAGCCCCGATCTTCAGGCCAGGGGGATTTTCTATTTACCTCCGGAGGGAAGGTTCGCCAGCCAGTATTTCAGCATCGATTCATAAAGGTGCCTGGTTGTGTTTTCCCTTTCGTAGATACCGTGAGACCTCATAGGATATTCAAGCATTGAAAACATTTTATTCTGCTTTATAAGTTCATTCACAAGCACCTCGCAATTCTGATAGTGAACATTATCATCACCCGACCCATGAATCAGAAGAAGGTTGCCTTTAAGGCTGCCGGCATGATTTACCGGCGAGCCATCGGCGTATCCATCAGGATTATCTTCAGGAAGACCCATATATCTTTCCTGGTAGATGGTGTCGTAAAACTTCTGGTTAGCAACAAAGGCGACAGCGATCCCCGTCTTGTACAGGTTGGGGAATCTGAACATGCAGTTAAGTGTCATTGATCCGCCTCCGCTCCATCCCCATATCCCTATCCTGTCTGCATCGACAAAATTATAGGTCTCGATTATCTTGTTTACGGCTTTTGCATGGTCAACGGGTGCAATTATGCCGATCTTGCCATATATGCACTTTCTCCATTCACGTCCCCTGGGCATAGCCGTACCCCTGTTATCTACGCTCATAATGACATAACCCTGCTGTGCAAGAAACTGGTGCCACAGGTCACCGCCTCCGAAGCTGTTCTGCACAGTTGAGCCGGCAGGCTCTCCATAGATATTGAAAATGACAGGGTATTTTTTTGCAGGATTAAAATCGGGAGGCTTTATCATCCAACCATTAAGCACTATCCCATCTCCGATATCAACGGTAAAGAATTCCTTCCTGTTGATCTTAAGCCCTGAATATTCCTTCTTCATCTCATCATTATTCTGAAGCAGCCTCACCTGTTTGTGAACAGGAAGAGCTACCAGGTCAATTGTATTTGGCGTGGCCGCATCTGAAAAAGTGTGAATCGCCCATTTGCAGTCGGGAGATATCTGGTAGGAATGCTGTCCGGTCATAGCAGCCGGGCTAAGCTTTTCCAACTTTCCTTTTCCATCCATCTTCGTCCTGAAAAGATATCGTTCGGTGGGATTATCAGGTGAAGCAATAAAATACAAATAACCATTCGTCTGGTCTACCCTTAGAAGGCTTATTACATCATAGCTGCCCGGGGTAAGGCAAACTGCCTCCTTTCCATTCCTCGGGATACTGTAAATCTGATTCCATCCTCCCCTTTCGCTGCTCCAGGTAAATGATTTGCCGTTATCAATCCACTGCAGATCGTCGTGAATATCCACCCAAGCCTTGTCAGTCTCTGTAAAAATAGTTTTCACCTCCCCTGTGACAATGTTGCCCAGCATAACATTATTTGTATTCTGAAGCCTGTTGAGCTGCTGAATAATTATCTCATCAGATGATTCAGCGAAATCCATCCGGGGAAGATAATATTTTGCCTGATCTCCGACGATGTTCATCCATACGGTCGCTCCTCCGGTTGCAGGCAAAACTCCGATCTTTGCGGAGGGATTCTTTGTTCCCACCTTGGGATATGGAACAGGTACAAGCTGAGGATATACCGAATCGAGATTGTTTATCATATAAAAGATTCCGGTTCCCTCTGTATTGATCTGCCAGTAAGCAATATGCCTGCTGTCGGGACTCCACCTGAATCCGTCGCGGCAATCAAGCTCCTCCTCATAAACCCAGTCGAACGTACCGTTGATAATATTTCCCTTGCCGTCGGAGGTAAGCCGGGTGATCTTGCCCGATAAGATATCCTCGCAGTAGATATTTTGTTTAAAAACATATGCAACCATTTTATTGTCGGGCGAAAATTTGGCGAACATAAGAGATGAAGGTTCAAGTGAGCCACCAAGTCTGGAAAGTTTTTTTGTGGTCATATTAAAG
>JBBIIS010000149.1:3861-7183 GCA_037446375.1 Bacteroidota bacterium
CCAGTAATCTCCCTTTGTATTGTATCGCCAGACTCTCCTTGTATTCGTGAAGATCAATAGCATTGACCCATCGGGTGACCAGGAATAATCCTGTATCCTCAGCGGACTTTGTTCCCCGGCCGGTATCAGTTCTGAAGCTGAAACAAGCACTGATCTCGCTCCTTTTTTGGTGTCATATTTTACTATGTCATTCCCCTTTGCTGCTACAGATCTCTCAAGGGTCGTATATCCATTTCCGTTATCGATCCATCTTGCAGGGCCAAATCCGGCGCTCCTGTAGAGTCCTTTCAGGTAAATATCATCAATTGTCAGAAGACCATTCTGTGAATTTCCCGGAAGTGTTAAGATCATCAAAAGGAATATTCCTGTGAAATATTTTAACTCTCTCATAAAAGTGGTTTTATTAGTATGATTTTATCAGAAAAGTATTGATATCGAAAGTCCGGACCAGGTCAGGGTCAGATTTTCATTTCGTATTCACTTCCGGCTGAAGGAATCTCAACATTTTTAAAACCGGCCTCTTTCATCCTGACGGCATATTTTTTCTGAGTCTCATACTCGCCGTGAACAATGAAAGTCTGCTCTACAGCGTGCGAGTCCTGGCACTCAAGATAATTGAGCATTTCCTTATAGTCTCCATGTCCGCTGTACGATTCTATTTTCTCAATTTCCGCCTTGACCTCATAGACATTGCCATGGATAGATACTTCATGAACCCCGTTCATAAGCCTTGCCCCCAGTGTAGCAGGGGCACAGTATCCTACCATAAGGATAGTATTCTTATGATCAGATATATTATTGGCGATATGATGTTTTATCCTACCGGCTTCAGCCATGCCTGATGCTGAAATTATCACACAGGGGCTTTTATGGTCATTAAGCTTCTTGGAATCCTCCTGTCTGGTTATATAGAAAAGGCTGTTAAACCCAAAAGGATCAGGATCTTTCAGCATAAAATCATGAATCTCTTTATTGAAGCATTCAGGGTGCATCCTGAAAACGGTTGTGGCGTTGACAGCAAGCGGGCTGTCAACGAAAATATCGATCTTAGGCAGTTTCCCTGCAGAATAGAACTGGTTGAGCGTATAAACAACCTCCTGCGTTCTTCCGACACTGAAAGCCGGAATAATGAGTTTTCCTGCCTTATTTACGCACGTGTTCACAACAACATCAAGGAGCTCGCTTTCGGCCTCTTGAAGTTCGGGATGCAGCCTGTCTCCGTACGTTGATTCCGTAATAAGAATATCTGACTGAGGAAAAGGTAGAGGGGGCCCGAGTATTTTGCTCACATGCCTTCCTATATCGCCGGTATATGAAATCCTTTTTATCTGGCCGTTCTCGATGATCTGGATTGTTGCCACTGCGCTTCCAAGCATATGGCCACTAGGCGTGAAAGTAACCTTTATATTATCATCTATCCTGAATTTCATATCGACTGGCACGCCAATGAAAAGGTTCATGCAAGCCTGGGCATCCTTCTGGGTATAGATTGGTTCAACCGGAGGAAGTCCCTTTTTAAACCGTCGCTTATTGAAGGTGTAGGTATCATGCTCCTGTATAAAACCAGAGTCGGCAAGCATTATCGCACAAAGGTCACGGGTGGCATTTGTACAGATTACTGATCCCCTGAATCCAAGCTTGTAAATGAAGGGAATAAGACCCGAATGATCGATATGTGCATGTGTTAGAATAAGATGGTCTATCTCTGAAGGTACGAAACCAAGCTTCCGGTTCATTGAGTCTGTCTCGAGCCCCTTCCCCTGGAACATTCCACAATCGAGTAATATCTTCTTCCCGCTGTTGGTTGTAATAAGATGCTTGCTTCCTGTTACCTCCCTTGCTGCTCCTAAAAATGTAATTTTCATTTTTTTCTACTGATAATCTCTCAGATTTTGATTCCGAGAATTGTAATGTCGTCTATTTGTTCTCCTTTTCCCCTCCATCTTTCAAATTCAGTCTCAAGAAGGGTTCTCTGCTCATCCATTGGAAGATGAGATATGGTAAATAAGAATTTCTTAAGTGACGCTTTCTTATATTTCGATCCTTCGGGTCCTCCGAACTGGTCAGCGAAACCATCCGAGAAAAGGTAAATTATATCTCCCTTTCTGACATTTATTTCGAAGTTTGTGAATGTTTCCTTTTCACCGACATAGATCCCGATTGGCATCCTGTCGGCCTTGTATTCCTTAATCTCGCCACCCTGGTATATAAACAGGGGATTATATGCGCCGGAATACTCCAGTGATTTTCTGTTCTTATGAAGTATGCAGAATGCAATATCCATTCCATCGGCAGCCTCACCCTCTTTTCCTGTCTGATGCAGTGAGGTTTTGATCTTTGCCCTTAGAAGGTTAAGTACAGTATTTGCGTGGAGGTCTGATTTATTTGTTATTATCTCATTGAGTGTTGATATGCCAAGGGTGCTCATGAATGCCCCTGGCACTCCATGACCCGTGCAGTCGGCCACAGTGAAGAAAAAATGGTTGCTGTCTTCTCCAAGCCAGTAAAAGTCACCGCTTACAATATCCCTGGGCTTAAAGAAAATGAAATGGTCGGAGAAAGCATTCCTTAAAAGCTCTTTCATTGGAAGCATCGCAACCTGTATCCTTCCCGCATACTCTATGCTTGAGGTGATCTCCTGTTTCTGAGCTTCAATCTCTGCGGTACGTTCTGTTACTTTTTCCTCAAGAATATGCTTCTCCCGCTGCAGATGTCTTTCCCTGAACCTGATAATAAATACCAGTACGATCAGTGCAAGAAGGATGAGAAGAACGAGGAAAAAGGTTGTCTGGATGAACGGTGTCTTAATGGTAAATGTAAGCTGTTTTGAATCGCTGACATTCCCCCATATATCCTTTGCCCTTACCCTGAGTGTATAAGTTCCGTGGGGAAGAAGAAGGTTAATAGTCGAGTGAGTCGACCATTTTGACCACTCATTCATCATCCCGTCAACACTATATTGGTATTGAACTGAGTTTTTCTTATGATAGCCCGGGGCCACGATATCGAAATAGATATTATTGTCCTCGCTTTCAAATACTACATGCGAAATATTAAAATAATTGCCTTTCTCGTTCTGGATACTTCGTATGAAGAGAGACAGTCCGGTCTTTGACGGTCCGATCATATTTCGGGTAATCCTGAAAAGCTGGTTTTCGCCCGTGATCACCAAAAGGTCAGTGCTTTCAGCATAAAGTGAAACAATATTGTCGAAGATAAACAAGTTCGCTCAGGGGAAAGCGGAAGCAGCAGAGCTTGAGTAGCAGTAAAAAAATAATGTTGTTAATGAATATGACAATTCGATAACGTAATGAAGTTAATT
>JBBIIS010000150.1:0-7109 GCA_037446375.1 Bacteroidota bacterium
CCAATTGCCGATGGAAGAAAAAGTAAATATAATATCGGACCTTCTGGGAAGAAAAGGTAAATAAGTCCATTAACCGCATAAGTCGCGGAGGGAAAACACGGAAGTCGCAGAGAGTATATTCAATTTTATTCCCTGCGTTCTCTGCGTAAAATCTCAGTGCTCCCTGCGGTAATCTCTTTTACTTCAGGCTTTTTGAAATATTTATTTCTTCAGGTATTTATCGAGCCAATCAAAGAACTCGTGCTGCCAGATTACAGAGTTCTGAGGTTTAGTTACCCAGTGACACTCATCCTCAAAGAAGAGTAATTTTGAGGGAATGCCACGCAGCTTCGCAGCTGTAAAAGCCTCAAGGCTCTGTGTATATGGGATCCTGAAATCATTTGCCCCTGTAATTATAAGTATTGGTGTATCCCATTTATCAACCTTCAGATGAGGGGAATACTTGGAGCTCTTATTATTCGTCCAGTAAGGGCCGCCACAATCAAAATTCGGGAACCAGAGTTCTTCTGTCCCTCCATATTCGCTGATAAAATCAAATACCCCTGCATGTGAGATGAAAACTTTGAACCTTTTCTGATGTACCCCTGCGAGGGTAAAGACTGAGGTTCCTCCGTAGCTTGCACCCACGGCGCCCATGCGGTCCTTATCTACATATGGCTCTTTAGCAATAGCGTCGGTGGCATCAAGGTAATCCTGGATGTTCTTGCCTCCCCAGTCGCCTGATATCTCTTCTTTCCATTGCTGTCCGAAACCGACTACGCCTCTTCTGTTGGGTGCATAGACAATATAACCTTTTGCAGCCATCATCTGTAAATTCCATCTGTACGACCAGAACTGATCAACAGCACTCTGAGGTCCCCCTTCGCAGAAAAGAAGGGCCGGGTATTTCTTTGAAGGATCAAAGTCGGGAGGATAAACTACCCAAAATTGCAGGTTCTGATTATCTTTTGTTTTTGTGTGCTTCTCCTCAACTTTACCCATTTTAATGAAATCATAAATGTATTTGTTTATTGAGGTGATCTTTTTGACCTCAGCTGTTTTCTGATCAAGAGATGCGAGTTCAGGAGCCATCGACATAGAGCATATCTGTGCTATCATAACACCGGATGCAAGATTTACAGGACCCAGGTTATGAGTACCCTCTGTAAATTTCGATACATTCCCGTTTGTAATATCGGTCCTGAAGATCTGCTTTGTGCCAAGGTGATCGCAGGTGAAATAGATCGTACTGTTATCAGCCCAGTTAATGCTTTCTACATCAAAGTCCCAGTTTTTTGTCAGCCATTCCCTCTTGCCATCTTTCAAATTATATATAAAGAGGCGGTTAAGGTCTGCCTCGTAGCCGTCCCTCTGCATGCTCTGGTAGGCTATCATGGACCCGTCGGGAGAAAATACCGGCGACTTGTCGTAGCCCATGTTGCCTTCGGTGATATTAACCTCTTTTCCAGTGGCAACGTCATAGAGGAATATGTCAGAGTTTGTGCTTACTGCATCATCTTTGCCTGAAAGTCTCTTTGATGTATAGGCAATATATTTTCCATCCGGACTCCATGATATCTCTCCTTCATCGAAATAAGGAGAAAGGGGAGATTCAAATCTCTGGTCCTTCATTATGTCCTTTTCTCCCGATACGGCATTGCCGTCGAATGTTGCTACGAAAAGGTGGCTGTAGGAGTAATCGCTCCAGTAATTCCAATGCCTGTACATAAGGTCATTTATGATCCTAACTTTAGCCTTCGGGAGGTTATATTTTTCGTTTGCTGTCTGATCGAGCTTGACTCTGCGCGTGAAGTATATCTTATCTCCAGCCGGTGAGACACTGAATATCTCAAATTCAGGCAGGCCTGTTACAGCTTTCTGCGCTGAACCATCAGGATTCATTGTCCATAATTCACCCTTCTTCACGAATGCGACCTTTTTTCCTCCATTTATCCATTGGGGTGATGATCCGCCATCGGTTGTGATCTGAACAGCTTCGCCGCCGGAGGAGGCTATCCTGTAAATATTTGTGGCCCTGTTCTCTGTTGCGAGCTCATATCTGGTTGTTGTGTAGAGTACGGAAGCTCCGTCGGGTGAGAGTGAAAATCCGCCAAGCCGGCTGAATTTCCACATCATCTCCGGGGTCATGACTCCACCGGCTTTCTCCTGGTCTGTGAGGGCCACACTGAAATCATTCTGTTTAATAACCGGTTCGGCTGGCTTCTGATTGCAAGATGTTGCAAACAGAACAAGCACGATCAAAAGAAAAAATGATAATCTTTTCATAGTTGAATTAATAAGGTTAACGACTCTGTGAAACTCTGCAAACCAAAGAAACCAACACAGAGAGATACTGAGATCCACAGAGTAAATATTAAAATATCCTTTGTTATTTTTTGAGAATCTCAAAGATCTTAAGTTTCAGTTCCTCCTGGAGTTCAGGGTTATCCTTAATTATCTGCTTAACGGCATCCCTTCCCTGTCCGAGCTTAGTCTCGCCATAGCTGAACCACGAACCGCTTTTTTTAATTATCTCAAGATCAACGCCAAGGTCGACGATCTCGCCAAGCTGTGAAATGCCTTCACCATAGAGTATATCAAAATCGGCTTTCTTGAATGGAGGAGCAAGCTTGTTCTTTACCACCTTCACCCTTGTTCGGCTGCCAATTATCTCTTCGCCTTCCTTAAGCTGGCTCGTCTTTCGGATATCAAGCCTTATGGAAGCATAGAATTTAAGAGCATTACCTCCGGTTGTTGTTTCGGGGTTGCCGAACATGACACCGATCTTTTCTCTCAATTGGTTGATGAAAACGCAGGAGGTGTTTGTTTTGTTAATGTTAGCTGTCAGCTTTCTTAGAGCCTGCGACATAAGCCTTGCCTGAAGACCCATTTTTGAATCACCCATTTCGCCTTCAATCTCAGCTTTCGGAGTAAGGGCTGCAACCGAGTCGATAACTATAATATCAAGAGCGCCGGATCTGATAAGATGATCTGCAATTTCGAGAGCCTGCTCACCATTGTCGGGCTGGGAAATAAGGAGATTTTCCACGTCAACGCCGAGTTTTTCGGCATAGTTCCTGTCGAAGGCATGTTCTGCATCAATTATAGCGGCTATTCCTCCGTTTTTCTGAGCTTCGGCAATGGCATGTATAGCAAGGGTTGTCTTACCCGATGCTTCAGGACCATAAATCTCAATAACGCGGCCGCGTGGCAATCCGCCTATTCCAAGTGCGGCATCAAGGCCGATAGAACCTGTGGAGATTATCTGTACATTATCGATTGCATGATCGCCAAGCTTCATAATTGTTCCCCTTCCAAAATCCTTTTCGATCTTGCCCAGGGTAACCTCAAGAGCCTTAAGTTTTTCCTTGTTCTGTTCTTTTCTTACAGTAGTCATATTATATATATTTATTATTTGTCATACAGTTTGAAGATCTGTGCAGCATGGCCCGCAGTATCGACCTTTGAAATTATCTTTTCAATAATACCTTTTTCATCGATAATGAATGTGCTCCTTATGACGCCTGTAACTGTCTTTCCATACATCTTTTTCTCACCATAGGCGCCGTAAAGTCCAAGAATTTTTTTTTCAGGGTCCGTTAAAAGGGGAAATGGCAGGGAATATTTCTCCCTGAAGCCAATGTGCGACTTCTCCCGGTCGGGACTAACGCCAAGCACCATAAATCCTTTTTTGAGAAGATCGGGGTAGTTGTCACGAAGGCTGCAAGCCTCTGCCGTGCATCCGGGTGTATTATCCTTAGGATAGAAATAGAGAACCACTTTTTTCCCCCTGAACTGAGACAGATCCACCTTTTTACCGTCCTGGTCGGTAGCTGTAAAATCGGGAGCAGGCATACCTTCCCTGAGATGTGTCATATACGCTTATTTTGTTATTAAGGGTAAATTTACGAAGTTTGAACTGTTATTTGAAATTAATTGTTCATTTGTTATTAACAACAATATTTATTGGCGGAAGTTGAAAGTACATTGTTTAAATACATGAATATTAAATAGATGTGAATAGAAGACAAAGGTCTTATCTGAATAGTGCAATGGTACGGATATTGATGCTGACATTCCTGTTTTTACTGTTAAATACTGACGATACGTACTGTCAGAAGGTGACAAGACAGACTGCGGTAAAAGCTTTTTCAGACAAAAATTTTGAACTTGCTTACAGTCAGTTTGCAGAGCTTTCATCGATGTATCCGGGCGATCCCCTGTACAAGTATTACTGTGGCGCCTGCCTTGTTGAAACAGGAAAGGATCCCTTTAAGGCGACATCGCTTCTGAATTCCGCAGCATATGGAGCTGGTTCTATAATATCGGTGCCTTCCGATTGCTTTTTCTATCTTGGACGTGCGCTTCAGATGGAGGGAAAATACAGTGAAGCAGTTCAGGCGTACAACAGATTTACAAGTCTTGCAGGCAGGAAAGCAGCAAGGGAAAAGGATGTCCAGGGGTATATAAAGCAGTGTAATGAACAGAAAGGGATGATAGCCGGAGGTAAATGGAAGGAGCCTGATATTAAGAAAGATGATACTGTAAAGGCATTTATACCAGTTTTAAAAGACAGTTCGAAGAATAATGAAAATGTAATTATGCCACTTAACCGGAGAGATTCTCTTCCTGCTGAATTTGAGAAACACATCGGAGATATTCTTGAATCAAAAATTATGAGTGATTCACTTGCGAATCTATCCGACCGGGTGACGGTGAAACTGCTTGTTAAGCAGGGGGTAAAGGATTCTGTTAAAACTGTTTCTTCTGTTACAGGCATAAATATTCCAGCATTGGATAATAAAGCTGATAACAAGAGCCAGAGCTCTGTTGCGCAGGCAGGAGTCTTTTCTGAATTTTCAGTTTTGGACAAAGCAGCTTTAAAGCCGGATGATAAAGTTATTATTGATCCTGAAGTACCGTCGGGACTGATTTACCGAATCCAGGTCGCCGTATTCCGTAACCCCGTGACAAATTCATATTTTAAGGGGATAACTCCGGTTCAGGGATTCAGGAATGCGGCTACCGGGATTACAACATACTATGCTGGCAGATTCAGGAAGTCTGATGATGCAGCCAGGTCGCTGCAGAAAGTTAAGTTGTTAGGTTTCAGGGATGCATTTATTGTTGCTCTCATGGAAAAAAGGTTAATTTCAGCTGAAAGGGCAGCCTCGCTTGAGAGGGAATGGGGATTGAAACCGCTTTTTTTAAAAGCTGCTCCGGCAGATTCTGTTCAAGACACAGTACCGCCCACACTAGTTTTCAGGGTTGAGGTAAAGAGAACACAGAAACCGCTTCCGGAAGATGAGGTTGATGCCATAAGAAAAGTGGCGGGCAGCAGAGGATTTGAAATAGTAAATCCCGAACCTAAGCAATATATTTACCTCGTCGGCAGTTTTATATCATATACGGGCGCTGCGGAATTTGCAGATCTCCTTTTAAGGAATGGCTATAAGGAGACAAAAGTGGTGGCTTGGCTTGGTAAGAGAGAGATTTCTGTTGATACTGCAAAGCAACTATTTGACCAGAAATAAGATGAATAAAGAAAAGCCTGATAATCACACAAAGGAGAAAGGGAAAAGGGATGGCTTCAAACTGATCCTTTTCAATGATGAGGTCAACTCTTTTGATCAGGTGATTAATGCGCTTACTGAGGTATGCGGACACGATGAATACCAGGCAGAGCAATGTGCAATGATCGCTCACTTCAAGGGAAGCTGTGAGGTAAAGATAGGATCGCAGGCGGCGCTCAGAACGATGTATTCTGAACTGAAGAGGAGAAAACTCAGGACAAAGATTGAAAGAGGATAGAACTATAAATGCCTCCTGTAGAATATCCTGCCCAGAAAGAGATCGAAGATCAGAAGTACAAAAATACCCAGAATAATATATACAGCCAGCCCCGGCAGATTCAGCCCCGGGAGGGAAATGGCCTTTATCTTTACAAACGAGATGCTTTGAAGTAATTTTGAGATCTCGCCACCCGGGACGCTATTATCACTTCCCGCGAAAACAGATATTATTGCAAGCGCCAGCATAAAGGCAAGTACTGCCAATGGCACTTTGATCCCGACATCCCTTTTTCTTACAGAAACCTGCGGTTCTACACGAACTGCAGACATTATGTTACCTGTAAATCCTTCGGGTGCCTTCTCAATGCTTTCAGGATTCATAAACCTTCTGTTGAGATCGTTCTCCCGGTTTTCAGTTATCTTCATTGTAAATTATGTTTTTCTTTTCAGCATTCAGTATTATTTCGCTCATTTTCTGCCTTGCCCTGAATAGCCGCACTTTAACATTCTGTCTGCTGATTTCTGTCACTTCAGCTATCTTTTCCGTATCCATCTCCTCATAATAATAGAGAGTAACTATTGCCCTTTCTTCCTCAGACAGTTTCTTCAAGGCAAAATTGATCAGAGATCTCCTGTACTGATCCAGCGCCTCTTCTTCGTCGGAGCAGCCTGAAAGAAAGTCAGAAGCTTCGGCAGGGAACTCCTCAATTTTCAAGATATCCCTTTTCCGTGTCCTGAGATGTGATATAGCAGAGTTATATACTATCCTGTAAAGCCACGTGGAAAAGCTGCTTTTCATCTTAAAACCGGCGATTGACCTGTAGGCTTTAAGGAAAGAATCCTGTGCAACTTCTTCAGCGTCCTCCCTATTTCCGCAAATTTTTATGGCAAGGTTGAATACATGGTCCTTATGCCTGTCGACTATATAGGAGAATGAATTCACGTTGCCTTCGAGCACCTGTGCAATATAATATACATCTCCCTTGTATTCCATTCTGCCCGTTTGACGCATAAAAGTATGCATTGGTTACCTTATTGCATTAAATATTTTTGTAAAAATCTGTAACCGGACTGTCTAACCCTGAGTCTAAAGAGCGAAAAAGAACAACAAACTAATACTTGAAAAAATGGGACCTTTAATTGCTTTTATCGCATTTTTTGCGACAGTTTTCGGGATAATGTACGTGTTTTATACAACCAGACATCGGGAGCGTATTGCCCTTATTGAAAAGGGTGCCGATGCAAGCCTCTTCAATACAGGTAAGGATTCGAAGGGTTCATACAGCTGGAGTAAATTTACCCTCAAGACCGGAATGTTCTTCATGGGTATTGCCCTCG
>JBBIIS010000151.1:0-6952 GCA_037446375.1 Bacteroidota bacterium
TTCTTAATACAAAGCCAAAAGACAATGATGTCTTCTATGGGACCGCATTCGCAACAGGCTTAACGAGCATTAAGACCGTTGGTCCGGTTTTAAAATTCGATATTTCTGCAAAGACCGGTAAGAACACCCGGTTTTTCATACCTCTGAATTCGAGCCTCTCCGTTGCCCAGAATAACTTCGTCAGCTTCGCCCAGCCGGCCGGCACGGCAAAAGAGAGCAAGCCAGTTGTCATTCCTTCCACTTCAAATTCAAGTGGATTAGATATAGCATTTGACCTTGAGATAACTCCCGATGCAGAGGTTCAGCTTATAATGGATCCAAAGACCGGTGATATCATGAAGGGCACAGGAAGGGGCAACCTTAATATAAATCTCGATCCGAAGGGAGCATTCAAGATGTTCGGTGACTATACTCTTGAAAGTGGTGACTATCTCTTTACCCTTGGAAATATTATCAACAAATCGTTCAACGTTGAAAGCGGGGGAAAGATATCTTTTAACGGTGATGTGGAGGATGCAGATATTGATATGAAGGCGATATATAAAACGAAAGCCTCACTTTATGATATTATGCCAGGAATGCTTCCGGAATCGAAGCAGAATGAAAGGATTCCGGTCGAGTGCCAGCTTCTGCTCTCAGGAAAGCTTTTCAATCAGACTGTTGGTTTTGATATCTACCTGCCCACTGCGGACGAAGAGACAAGAGCTTATCTGAAGAGCATGATAAAATCGGAAGAGGAGATGAGCCGTCAGTTTCTTTTCCTTCTTGTTATGAACAGTTTCTACTCCGATCAGGGTGCTGCAAGCCAGATACCAGCAGGTATGGGGACGGCAACTGTTGGTGTCACAACAATGGAGATGCTCTCAAATCAGCTGAGTAACTGGCTCTCACAGATAAGTAACGATTTTGATATTGGCGTTGTATACAGGCCGGGAACAACCCAGCTTCCAAACTCACAGGAGTTGCAGGTTGCCCTTTCAACACAGCTGCTTAATGACAAGGTGGTAATAAATGGAAATTTTGATGTTGCCGGAGCACAGGCTACCACAACTACAGGGGCTGTAAGCGGGACAAACTCCTTTACCGGTGTTTTTGATATCGAGTACAAGATCAATGAAAAAATCAGGTTCAAATTCTTCAACAGATCAAACGATAATTTCTATATAGACAACGGGATACCCTACACCCAGGGCATTGGACTTTTCTACAGGCAGGATTTCAATAAGTTCTCCGACCTCTTTAAGAGAGCCGATAAAGGCGATATGAAGAAGCAGAAGAAAACCAAGCCTGTAAAAACAAAGTAATCATCTCACCACCCGGTTATAATTAACAACTTATACAATTTACAAAGGCCTTGTGGAGTTAATAACTATTATGTGATTGTTATTAACCCGGTATAATACCTGGTACTATTTTTGCGTTTTTTAATAACTTCGCATCGTTGTAAAAAGAAAAATTACGAACTTAAACAACAAGTTTACAAGTAATTAATGATTATTTCAAGTTGTCAGATTACTTAAATAACGATTATTGGAATGTACCTTCCCAGAGCACCAAAGGGATTGCAGGCACTATATTGATCCATCTGAGCGTTTTACTGCTTCTCGCTTTTGTGGGATTCAAGCCGCCCAGTTCAGATTCTGACAACGGAATACTTGTTAATTTCGGTACAGACGAAACCGGATCAGGTCAGACAGAACCATCTCCTTCCTCCTATTATGAAGAGATCTCTATTCCCAATCTTCCCCCCGTTCCAAAGAAAGATGAGTCGCTTATTACTCAGAATTACGACGAAGAATCATCCCTCATTAAAAAGGTGGTACCCGAGACTGATACAAGAAAAAAGGAGAAGATCGAAGCAGCCAGGATAAGAAAGGCCGAGTTGGAGGCAGAAAAGCTGAAGAAAGCCCAGGAGGATGCTGAGAGAAAGAGGATTGAACAGGAACAGAAGAGAACAACTGATATTATAAGCAGGACAAAGAATGCCTTCACAAACGGAAGAAATTCCGGTACCACATCCACCGGTGAGGGTATAACGGGTGGAGAGGGTAACCAGGGTGATCCAAACGGATCCATTGATTCAAAGATCAGGGGTAAAAATACCGGAACAGGTACTGGCGGAAATGGTATTTCATTCGATCTTGAGGGAAGAAATTTCAAGGAACTGCCTAATCCTAAATATGAATATCAGGGGGAAGGTGTAGTGGTTGTCGATATAAATGTTGACAAAAGCGGAAATGTTGTTCTTGCAATTCCCGGTGGAAAAGGTTCAACGACACTCGACGACTATCTTCTCGCGACAGCAAAGGAGGCAGCACTTAAATCAAAATTTGATCCTAATCCAAATGCCCCGACAGTACAGAAAGGATCAATAAAATATATTTTCAAGCTGAAGTAGAGAAATATCTGCTTCAAATCAGACTCTGTCAGTACAAAATTCAAAAGATTTCCGGTGAAGCAATCTCATTCTGAAATGAAGCCGCTATCGCTCCCGGCCGAACAGTTCCTTTATTGATGAATTGAGATTATCAATAAGGTTATTGTCTTTGATGACATAATCATCTATTCCTTTTCTGGCAAGCTCAAGTACTATCTCCCCTCTCTCCTGCCCCGAAAGCATTATAATGAGCACATCTGGAAGTATCTCTTTTATTCTGTCAAAGACTTCCATGCCGTTCATAACTTTCACTCCCGGCTTGGTAAAATAATAGTCGAGGATAATAAGATCCGGTTTCATTTTCAGGGCTCTGAGACAATCTTCTCCATAATCAAATGCTTCTACCCTGAATCCCTCAGGAGCAAAACGCTTAACAACCAGTTTAGTAATAAACGGATCATCATCAACTACGAAAATCAACCTATCCTTGTTCATCAGAAATGCAACATAAAATTAGAATGCTAAAAATACAAATATATTGGATAATCCCGGAAAGTAATTTAAAATCTTACCCAAAATACCTTATAAAAAAAGATATTAGTTAATTAATATGCAAATAAAGGAAATTGTTTCATGAATTCCTCTGCCTTCTTTCCTGTATTCCTGATTACCGACTCATTCTCAATATCTGATATCACATCGTCAATAAAATCAACTATCTGTCCCATATGCTCCTCCTTTAAGCCCCTTGTCGTGATTGCAGGAGTTCCCACACGAAGGCCTGATGTCTGAAAAGGAGATCTGCTGTCGAAGGGGACCATATTCTTATTTACCGTAATATGAGAGAGTACAAGAGTGTTTTCAACCTTTTTGCCTGTGATTTCCGGGAACTTAGTTCTCAGGTCAATAAGCATGAGGTGGTTGTCTGTGCCACCAGATACTATCTTGTAACCTTTTGAAATAAATGCCTCAGCCATCTTCCTGGAGTTTTTTACAACCTGATTCTGATATTCCCGGAACTCAGGGTTAAGAGCTTCTCCGAAAGAAACTGCCTTTGAAGCAATAACATGCTCAAGCGGCCCACCCTGAACACCAGGGAAGACAGCAGAGTTAAGAATTGCTGACATCATCTTTTTTTCACCCTTCGGGGTGGTCAGGCCCCATGGATTTACAAAGTCCTTTCCCATTAAAATAATGCCGCCCCTGGGACCACGGAGTGTCTTATGAGTGGTTGATGTTACAATGTGTGCATATTTAAGCGGATTCTTTAATAATCCGGCTGCAATTATTCCCGCAGGATGTGCCATGTCTACCATCAGCAAGGCTCCTGTTGAGTCAGCGATACGACGCATCCTTTCATAATCCCACTCCCGTGAATATGCTGACGCTCCTCCTATGATCATCTTTGGCTTTTCCTTCAGGGCAACCTCCTCCATCATATCATAATCTACCATCCCTGTATCTTCCTTAACACCATAGGCAACAGGCTTATACAATATTCCTGAGGAGTTAACCGGTGATCCATGTGAAAGATGTCCTCCGTGTGAAAGATTCAGACCCATAAATGTATCTCCGGGCTTAAGTACAGACATGAAGACAGCCATATTTGCCTGGGCCCCTGAATGGGGTTGAACATTAGCGTATTCTGCATTAAAGAGCTGCTTCAGCCTGTCTATTGCTATCTGCTCCACCTGATCAACAACCTCACAACCTCCGTAATAACGCAGTCCGGGGTAGCCTTCAGCATACTTATTTGTGAGTACAGAACCCATTGATTCAAGAACCTGCGGACTCACAAAATTCTCAGAAGCAATAAGTTCAATGCCATGCAGCTGTCTCTCATGCTCTTTTGTAATTAGATCGAAAATAAGGCTGTCTCTTTTCATTTCTGATTATGATTTAAATTCCTGTAAATTCCATTCAATATTCCTTTCAGGGAAAGAATCAACACCGGCAAATATACATTTTTATATAATTATAACTCCTGGGTAAAATAATCTCACGCGCTCCATGAATAGATCTTTTTCATTCTTCAGAGAACTGTACCAGAAGCTCCCTGTATGTAGAATATATCCTTGCCTTTGATATAAAACCGACATAACGCCCCTTATCAAGGACTGGGAGGTTCCATGCTCCTGTAATCCTGAAAGTTTCCATGACGACCGAAATACTCTCCTTCCTGTCAAGATAGGCAGGAGGTATTGTCATTATGTCGCCTATACGAACTGTATTGTATAGTTCGGTGTTGAACATTATCTCCCTTACATCATCAAGAGAAACCACCCCTTCAAGAATATTATATTCATCAACAACAGGAAAAATATTTCGCTTCGACCTGGATATTATGTTAACCAGATCCCCGAGTGTATCTCGTGAGCTCACTTTATGAAGATCTGTTTCAATATCCTTCTCCCAGTCCATAAAAGTAAGAACTGCCTTGTCCTTGTCGTGTGTTATCAGTTCTCCCCTTTTCGCAAGCTGCACATGATAAATCGAATGCTTCTCAAAACCTTTTATAGTTATATATGAGACTGTTGATGTTATAATCAGCGGTATCAGCAGATCGTAGCCTCCGGTAATTTCAGCTATTAGAAATATCGCAGTAAGAGGTGCGTGCATTACAGCGGCCATCATTCCTGCCATTCCCACAAGTACAAACCTGTTGTCAGGAAGATTCAGTCCAACGAACTTGTTAAGCCCTATTGCAACCAGGTATCCATTTACGCCTCCCATAAAAAGGGTTGGGGCAAAGATACCTCCGACACCACCAGCTCCATTTGTCGAGCTTGTTGCGAACACCTTCAGGAGCAGCAGGCATATCATGAAAAGTGCGACAGATAAAAAATTGTCATCAAAGAAGCCGAATATGCTGGGGGCAACAACGGAATTAGCCTTACCGGCCAGCAATGCCAGAATAGTATCATAGCCCTCACCAAAGAAAGCAGGGAACAGGAATATTAGAAAGCCCAGAAGCACTCCTCCTATTGCAAGCTTTGTAAAGTCATTCTTTACTTTTTCGAAACGGCTCTCGAGGAATAAAGTCATCCTTGTAAAGTAGAGAGAAATAAAACCTGATGTAAGACCAAGTACGATGTACCATGGGATATTCTTGATCATGAATGATTCAGTGACTTCAAACGAGAAAAGGACCGTGTCGCCCATGAGAAAATATGCAACCGTTGCTGCCGTAACCGACGATATAAGAAGCGGTACAATCGAGGATGTGGTAAGGTCGAGCATCAGTATCTCAAGAGTAAAAACGATGCCGGCAACTGGCGCCTTGAAGATACCCGAGATCGCCCCTGCTGCTCCGCATCCGATCAGAAGCGTTATCTGCCTGTAATTCATCCTGAAAAACCTCCCCAATGCAGATCCTATTGCTGAACCGGTAAGCACTATAGGTGCTTCAGCTCCAACCGATCCTCCGAACGCGATAGTAATGGTACTTGCGACTATGGAAGTCCATGTGTTGTGGCCCTTCAGATAGCTTTTCTTTTTTGATATTGAATAAAGTATCCTGCTGATGCCGTGCCCGATGTTATCTTTCACAATATACCTGACGAAAAGCATTGTGAGGAACATCCCTGTCATCGGGTATAAGAAATAGAGATAACTGCCGGCACTGCGGCTTATGCCCGATGTAAAAAGAATTCTTGTAAAGTGAATTGCATTTTTGAGGAAGGCTGCAGCAAGCGCACTCAGAAGCCCCACCAGAAAACTCAGAAAATATATAAACCTCGTTTGATTTAGTTTTACGCTTCTGAGTCTCGTTACATTTCTTGTGAACAAGTTACTCTTCATCCTGATGCAAATATATAAACATTCAACCTCCTTAGAAGAAATTTGGTTAAGTTTGTATCGCGATATCAGAAGTGAAAAGATCACTAATATCTGATAATCAATAATTTCTTAACGGGTGATAAAATTTAAAAAGATTATTGCGGCCAATGGTCTCAGGGTAATAGTTCACCAGGACAAGACTACTCCGATGGTTGCAATGAACACCCTTTACAATGCCGGATCGAGATTTGAACACCCCGACCGCACAGGCCTTGCCCACCTGATAGAGCATCTGATGTTCAGTGGTTCGCTGAATATACCGGATTTTGATTCGCCTCTTCAGATGGCAGGAGGCGAAAACAACGCCTATACAAACAATGATATAGCTGATTTTTATAATTACATTCCCTCAGGAAATATTGAGACCGCTTTCTGGCTGGAATCTGACAGAATGCTCAGTCCGGGCTTCTCGGAGACAAGTCTTGATATCCAGAAAAAAGTAGTTATTGAAGAGTTTAAACAACGCTATCTAAATCAGCCATACGGTGATGTAATGCTGCTTCTCCGCCCTGTTGCATATGAAAAACATCCATATCGCTGGCCAACTATCGGTATGGATATCTCTCATCTCGAAAAACTGACGCTTGCTGATGTAAAAAATTTTTTCCTGTCGCGCTATTCACCCGAAAATGCCATCTTATCGCTTGCGGGGAATATTGAACCTGATTATGCTATCGAACTTGCGCACAAATGGTTCGGAGAAATCCCGAGGCGTAACATTCCCTTGTCAGAGCT
>JBBIIS010000152.1:0-2574 GCA_037446375.1 Bacteroidota bacterium
CATAATAAGGATCCTCGATAAGCTCGATCCCAAAAAAATTGTTGTTGTTTCATCATCACCCCAGATAAGATATCCCGACTGCTACGGCATTGATATGGCAAAGCTTGGCGATTTTATTGCCTTCAAGGCAATGGTTGAAATGCTACACGAGAGGGGTATGGAATCTCTGATTAACAGGATCTATGAGGAAGCGAAGTCCGAAGTGCTTAAACCTGTAGGGAAGATAAGGAATCTGGTGAAGGAGCTGTACCAGCCATTTTCTGCCGACGAGATATCAGCTAAGATATCTGCCATGCTGAAAAATTCTGAAATAAATGCTGATGTGGAAGTCGTCTATCAGTCTGTGGAAGGGCTTCATGAAGCGTGCCCCGATCATACAGGCGACTGGTACTTTACAGGCGATTATCCGACCCCGGGAGGGAACAGGGTTGTAAACCAGTCGTTCCTGAATTATATTGAAGGTCGCGACGAACGGGCCTATTGATGATCGTGTGAAAACCACCTGATCTCAAAATCCTTCTTGTACGAGGCAAGATGGCGGTTTATCTTCTCAACATATATATCCCTAAGTGTTATCATAATGCCTGTCTCTTCCACATTTCCGAATTTGTGGTTGATAAATGTGCCGAATGTTCTCATTGTTGGTGAAAGATTCATATAGGCATTTATCAGGGGCGGAATATTCTCATTGAGCTTCCTTACCTCCGCAGAGAGAATCTTGTAATTATCCTTGTATCTTCTCCTGTTGAAGATCTCTTTCATCGTAGCCTCATGTAGATCAATATTGGCCGGATCCTTTACAAGTGCCAGCCTGTCGGGGTCACTGAAGTGTCTTCTGAGAAAATATAGGATCATATCGCGCGCCCGCTGGTTGAAATGAGTGTACATTGTCACCTTGCCGAAGAGGAACTTGATGTGCGGGTTCTCAATAACGATTGCCCCCAGCCCGTCCCAAAGATTATCGAGTGCAAAAAGACTTTTTCTTCCCCTGTTGTGCGACTGGTAATCGGGGTGGACAAACGACCTGCCCAGCTCCATGAGATGAGGAAGATATTTCGCCATAAACTTATCGGAGAAATAGAAATAGTCGGACGACGCAAGCTTTGTTATATCACAGTCGTGACATGCTTTAGGAAATAAGAAAAACCTGTAGCCTCCTATAACCTCCTGATTTTCGGGATCCCATACGATAAGCTGCTGCTGCGGATTTTCGGGATCGGAATCAAAATCGTCAATATCTATATCCTTGCCTGTTCCTCCTCCTGCATGCCGGAAAGTAATCTCCCTTATCCTTCCGACCTCATGCATAAGTGCGGGTGCGGTATGTGCATTGAAAACATAAACCTCATTACTCCCGTTGTTGGTCTTTCTGAGGAGTTTATCTGGTGTCAGTTCAGCTATAATCTGCTCTTTCGGCAACTGATCAACAACGGGTTTCAAACTGTTTTCCATTAGGCAAAATAGGTCAATCTGACTTTTCAGGAACAGGAATGCAATTTAATTATTTTTTTCGATCAACGCCTTTACTTCAGCGCGGATGCGAGATTATATGTTCTTAACCTCACCCATTCGGACCATTCTGCCGGAGTCTTCGATCTGTCGAAGGTCTGCCATGCAATCTTTTCCCCGATTACCAGATTGATCTTCTTTTCTCTCTGCCTGAACATCTCGTCAGGTAAATAAAGCATTTCAATGTTTGCCTTTATGCCAAGGAAATTTCTAAGGTTTGAAAGGTTATAAAAGAAGTTTGAATTCCTTCCGGAGATATAGACGGGAACAACGTCCCTCCTGTGAGCCACGGCTTTTGTAATAAAGCTTTTCTGCCATTTAAGGTCAGTAATAATTCCCCTTCTCTTACGCGAGCACAAACCAGCGGGGAAATACAGAATCTGGCAATCCGATGAATATGCCTCCTCGATCTGCCTTGCAGCATCTTTAGCCTGTGCTCCATGTTTATTTACAGGAAGAAATATCCCCTTCATGTTATCAATATTGAGAAGAATATCATTTACCGGGAACCTGAGGTCAGAATAGTACTTTGAGATTTCATTGATGAATACAAGCCCGTCAAGCCCTCCGAGAGGATGATTTGAAACGAAAATATGCCTTCCATTTTCCGGCAGGTTTTCAATGCCCGATACAGTGTATTTTGTATTCATGGAGTTCAGCCCGGCAGCAATAAACTCAGCATTTTCAAGATGTCCGTATTGTCTGAGGAATTCATTTAACTCATCTTCATGGATTATTCTCCTCAGGTAGTTTATCAGAAATGTCGGAACAATTCTTGCAAGTGAAGGATTTTTTGTCTGCAGAACATTCTTTACATCAATGAGTTGCATTGTCCTGATTTTTTTAGTTTCATCTCCCTGTCAAGAGACAGGAGACCGCTTCTTTTACTCATGACAAAGGTATTAAAATTCACCTCTTCTTCCCTATATCAAAAGTTTTCAACAATAGTGGAAAAAAATGGAGCTATGTGGAGCAAAGTGGATATATTTTACTTATTTTAGCGCTTTATTACCGGAACTAAAAGTATGGCCACATTCATAGGTGATTACACGTGCAAGATAGATG
>JBBIIS010000152.1:2584-6754 GCA_037446375.1 Bacteroidota bacterium
AATTATTCTTCCGATGGCATTCAAGAAGCAGTTGCCAGCTTCTGCACAGGATCATTTTGTGGTCCGCAGAGACATTTTTGAACGCTGTCTTGTTCTCTATTCAAGTGAGGACTGGAACAGGCAGCTTGAGAGGATCCGGGCCAGCATCAATCCCTATAACCGTGAGCATAATCTATTTCTGAGAAACTTCTTCAAGGGGACTGCTGAGCTGACACTCGATAGCAACAATCGCCTGCTTGTACCCAGACGATTAATGGATCTTGCCGGAATAAACAGAGATGTTGTGCTTGCCGGACAGGATGGAAAAATTGATATATGGGCAGCTGATCTGTACGAGAAGATCGATATGCCTGTGGACGATTTCGCCAACCTTGCCGAAAAGCTTATGGGGAACAGGTTAATTGCTTCCGAAGAATAATGGCTTATCATGTACCCGCATTGCTGGATGAAAGTATTAATGGGCTCAATATCCGGCCCACCGGGATATATGTCGACGTAACATTCGGGGGAGGCGGCCATTCGGGTGAAATACTGAAGAGGCTGACAACAGGCAGGCTGATAGCCTTTGATCAGGATGAGGATGTAGCAGGGAACATACCGGATAACAAGCGTTTGACCTTCCTTAATCAGAACTTCAGATTTCTTAAAAACAATCTCAGGTACCTTGGAATAACAGCTGTTGATGGCATCATTGCAGATCTCGGCGTCTCATTCCATCAGTTCGATGAGCCGACCCGGGGTTTCACTTTCCGGCAGGATACTGAACTTGACATGAGGATGAACAGAAGTTCCAGATTAAAAGCCTCTGACCTTCTTGCAGATCTTTCCGAGGAAGACCTTGCTGACATTTTCTACAAATATGGCGAACTGACAAATTCAAGGAGGGTCGCAAGGGCTATAGCTCTTTCAAGGGCGGCTGCGCCGATCAGAACTGTAAATGATCTGACTGCCGTGGTGGAAAAACTTGCACCCTTCAGGCAGGAAAATAAGTTCTACGCAAGACTGTTCCAGGCACTCAGGATAGCTGTAAACAACGAGATAGAATTTCTGAAGGAGATGCTTGAGCAATCTCTTGAAGTGCTTAATGCTGGTGGCCGGCTTGTTGTACTTACCTATCACTCGCTGGAGGACAGGCTTGTCAAGGACTATATGAGGAGCGGAAGCTTTTCGGGGGAGCAAAATAAGGATTTCTTCGGAAACTCAACATCCCCATTCAGGCTTATAACACGCAAGGCTATAATACCTTCCCCGGAAGAAGTAGAGATAAACAGCAGGTCGAGGAGTGCAAAATTAAGGATAGCTGAAAAGATCTGAAGATGGAAGAGGAAAAAGTTGTAACGGAGAAACAGGAGCCAGTAAGGAAGATCTCAATGGGAGCTCTCATTAAGGATCTCTTAAGCGGGACAATTGTCACCGACAAGCTCATACTGAAGAATCTTGGCTTTTTGT
This sequence comes from Bacteroidota bacterium, assembly GCA_037446375.1. Taxonomy (GTDB): domain Bacteria; phylum Bacteroidota; class Bacteroidia; order Bacteroidales; family VadinHA17; genus LD21. The sequence goes on from JBBIIS010000152.1 coordinate 4,034, forward strand.
TCCTCCTCACTTTCCTCGGAGCGCTCTACATAGCAAACAGGTTTCATGCTGAAAAGATCACAAGGGAAAGTGCAAGGCTGCAGCGCGAGGTGAGGGACCTGAGATCAGAATCACTTTCAACATCGGCGAGCCTGATGCATGAAAGTAACCAGAGTGAGGTGTTCAGACTCGTGAAGGAACACGACCTTGGGCTTGAAGAACTTCGGGAGCCGCCATATAAACTTATCGTAAGAGGAAACTGACCCAGATGGCCATCAGAGACGACATAATCTGGAAAAGCGGTGTTGTATACTTTTGTATTGCAACCCTTGCCACTGTGCTATTTGTCAAGATCATCCTTCTTCAGTATGTCGAAAGAAGCAAGTGGGAGGCAATGGCAGAGAAGTATGTTTACAAGACCGATGAGGTTATTGCAAACCGCGGAGATATACTTGCCGATGACGGACGGCTCCTTGCCAGTTCAGTTCCGTACTACTCTATTTACATGGACACTAGAAGCAGCGGCATGTCGTCCGAAATCTGGTCAGGTGGTATCGATGCCCTCTGCACCGGTCTGGCAAGATATGCGGGTGAAAGATCACCCCAGGAGTGGAAAACTCTCCTTGTTAATGCAAGAAAAAAAGGCGACAGGTACCTTCTGGTAAAGCGCAAGGTTGACTATGAGACCCTGACTAAAATACGCGATCTTCCGATCTTCAGGGAAGGCCAGTATAAAGGTGGCATGGTAACAACTGCTGAAAACAGGAGGATACTTCCAAACAGCGATCTCGCACTCCGTACTATCGGTTATTTAAATCAGGGCACAGAAGGGACAGAGGTTGGAATTGAAGGAGCCTTTGAGAAAGAGCTTGCCGGAAAGAATGGCCTTATGGTAAAACAAAGACTGACTGGTGGCGACTGGATACCGGTTGAAAATGCGAACAGTGTCGATTCAAAGGATGGATATGATGTTGTTTCGACGATCGATATTGACCTCCAGGATGTGGCCACGACCGCCCTGAGAACACAGCTCGTAAAGAATAATGCCGATCATGGCTGCGCTGTCCTGATGGAGGTTGCCACCGGCGATATAAAAGCCATTGCAAATCTCGATAAGGGAGATGACGGAGATTACCATGAGGCATACAATTTTGCTGTCGGGGAAAGCACGGAACCCGGCTCAACATTCAAGCTGGCATCTCTGATGGTTGCAATCGAGGACGGAGAGATCGATACGAACACGGTGGTAGATACCGGAAACGGCACTGTAAAATTCTATAACAAGGTTATACGCGACCATGATGAAAAAAGCCTGGGAAAGATCACCGCTAAACAGGTGCTTGAAAAATCTTCCAACGTCGGAACGGCAAAGCTGATCTATGAACATTACAAAGATAATCCAAGAAGGTTTGTCGACAGGCTTTATGCAATGAGGCTTAATCAGAAACTTGACCTGCAGATAAAGGGAGAAGGAGCACCGCTGATAAGATATCCGGGAGACAAACTGTGGTCGGGAATCTCACTGCCTATGATGTCGCATGGCTATGAGGTTCAGCTCACACCACTCCAGATACTGACATTCTATAATGCCGTCGCAAATGACGGAAGGATGATGAAGCCCCGGTTTGTTACAGAGATCAGGCATAACGGATTCGTAATAAAGAGCTTCGGAACAGAGGTCATAATAAACTCTATTGCATCGCGTTCAACGATCCGGAAAGCACGAAAGATGCTCGAAGGTGTTGTTGAGGAGGGTACTGCAAAAAACCTTAAGGATGCAGATTATAAAATTGCAGGAAAAACCGGAACGGCTCAGATTGCAAATGAGAAATACGGATACAAAACCGGGTCAAGAGTATCCTACCAGGCCTCATTTGTCGGGTATTTTCCTGCCGAAAACCCACTCTATTCATGCATTGTTGTTGTAAGCGCTCCGTCGAACTCGATTTATTACGGGAACATAGTTGCGGGACCAGTATTCAAGGAGATTTCGGACAAGGTTTATTCAACAACATTCTTCAGGGATTTCAGCGATGTAAAGCCTGACGAAAAGCTTCTGGCAGCACCTGATGCCGGAAATGGTTACAGGGAGGACATTCGTGAAGTGCTCAGCGACCTCGGTATAAGATACCGGAAGACATCTGATGACAGCTGGGTTGTAACGCGGGAAAGCGGAGATACGATCAGGCTTGCATCTGTTAAGATCGATCCGGGGCTTGTGCCCGATGTAAGGGGAATGACTTTACGGGATGCAATATTTCTCCTTGAGAATTCAGGCCTCAGGGTCCAGTTCTCCGGGGTCGGCAGGGTCAGGAAACAATCACCTGAACATGGCGCTAAAATTTATGAGGGTTCAACTGTATCACTTGATCTGAAATTGTAAATTATGAAACTCACAAACATATTAAGGAACATTCACATTCTCTCACCGGCTTCATATGCCGACACAGAAATAACATCTGTTGTATTTGATTCCAGAAAGGTCGAAAAGGGATGCCTCTTTGTTGCCGTAAAGGGAACCAAAACAGACGGCCACGTATATATTGAGGAGGCTGTAAAGGGTGGAGCAGCAGCGGTCATATGCGAGGATCTTCCGACAGGGTCATTTAAAAATACTGTTTTATTAAAAGTGGCTGATTCTGCTTCAGCACTCGGACTTGCAGCCTCAGGATTCTATGGTGATCCCTCTGCATCACTTATGCTTGTCGGAGTTACCGGGACCAACGGCAAGACAACGATTGC
>JBBIIS010000153.1:0-6752 GCA_037446375.1 Bacteroidota bacterium
ATGGAGATGTCCATGCTTTTCAGGAACTTACGGATCGCAGTTGCAGAAATTCCCGCATCGATAAGGATGCCGTGGAACTCATTCCCCAGGTAATAGCAATTGCCGCTGCTCCCGCTGCTCAGACTGCAAAAATTCAGTTTCATAAATGATCATTCCTGGCAGTCAAAGGTACATATTAGGTAAATAGAAAAACAGAGCGGGGATTTTAGAAGCGGCCCGCGAAGAATTGGACTGAAGATTAGTTAAAACCAAAGTTCATTTTCTCAAAGCCTGCTCGGAAACTTTTATTGTCAGCTCACCCGTCTTCAGCCCTTTTGATTCAGCCATGAGTGAAATTTCGCCGGGCCCGGATGGACGAATAATTGCCAGTCCCCTTCCATGATATAGGCTTATACGTGGTTCGTTCACGCTTGCCATATCCTTCGGATCCGCATTGCCGGAGGCAATAAGCTCACCTTTGCCTTCAAGGATGAGTTTTACTGAAATTGAGTCCTGTGTGACCAACCGCCCGCTGACATCAACAACCTCAATTTTTACAAATGAAAGGTCACCGCGATCTGCCTTTATGATATTGCTGTCTGCAATAAGCTTTATGGCTGATGGCTCCCCTGCTGTTTCAAGAACTTTAGTTGCCACTGTCCTTCCATTATCCGATGCAATTGCTTTCAGCACCCCCGGCTGATATGGTACATCAAAAACCGCAATGTACTTATCATCTGCCAACAATGTCTTTTCTCCTACACATTTACCATTAAGCTCAAGCCGTACATTTGATGCCCTGGTGAAAACCCTTACCTGAAGTGGTTCCCCTTCGCTCCCTTTCCAGTTCCAGGTCGGCAATTCATCCGGCCAGCCCCACAGACTTATGTTTTCAGCGAATCCCTGCGGCACCGGTTTGCGGACATTCATCTCAATCTTGCTATTGTCCCACAGTATATCACGGTACAACATCTGGGGCTTTTTCTCTCCTGTAATATCAATATCACCACACCATGATAGAAAATATGGCCAGGTGGATGGCATCCTGGCAGTATAATCAAAAATATTGAATCCGGCCGGAAATTTAAAACCTTCCGGTATCTTGACATTTCTTCTCTGAGCGGCGGGCACTATTGTTGCGCTTCCTATCAAAACTTCCCCAATGTAATCCATTGATGTCCATACAAAGTCACCTATCACATAAGGATTCTTCTCAACCGCCGACCAGTAATCGTATGCATCAATCGGATATGATTCTGAAGCAAACATAATACGCTGAGGGAATTTCTTATGATCGGATTCATATTTCTTCACGGCATAATTATAACCGCAAACATCCAAAAGGGAAAAAGCACGTTCTGTTGTTTCCCAGCCATCGGGATAAAAGAATCCTGTTATTGCCTGTGTCACAGCACGGGTATTATCCAGGCCCCTGACGAGACCTGACAGTTGTTTTCCGATACGAAGACGGCTTGTGTCATTTTGTTCATAAATCTCATTGCCAATGCTCCACATTATTATCCCCGGGTGATTCCTGTCGCGCATTATCATATCTGTCAGGTCCTTTTTCCACCATTGCCTGAAAAATCTTGAATAATCCTGCGGATTCTTATAAAATTCCCACATATCAGTGAACTCATCTATCACAAGCATTCCAAGCTTGTCGCAAGCATTGAGGAAAGCCTGCGACGGAGGATTGTGGGCGCATCTGACAGCATTATAGCCATTTGCTTTCATGATCTCCACTTTGCGTGTCTCCGCTGCCTCATATGCCGCCGATCCCAGGAGCCCATTATCATGATGCATGCAGCCTCCCTTAAGTCTGACCTGCTTTCCGTTGAGTAAAAACCCCTTTTCAGCTGAAAACTCTGCCGACCTGATGCCGAAGCTCATGCTGTATTTGTCGGATATTTTACTATCGGCTTCAATGACAATATCTGCCTGGTAAAGATCCGGAGATTCAACGGACCACAGGATTGGGTTTTTTATCTCAACCTGTTTCCTGATTGTATTATCGGCTTTACCGGAAATGGTAATGTTATCATTGGAGGCAGCTGCAACCTTTCCGTACTTATCGATCAGGCTGATCGATATTTTTGCACTGGTCTGCTTCTCTCCGTCATTTCTTGCTGTGACCGCTATATCAACAATTGCTGAGTTCTGTCTCACCGCCGGTGTAGTTATATACACACCCCATTCGGAAACATGGACAGGCTTGGTTACGGTCAGATATACATCCCTGTAAATACCCGATCCGCTGTACCATCTGGAATTCCTTCCTGTATTATTAACCCTGACCGCAACAATGTTTGGCTTCCCGGTGGGATTTAATAAAGATGTTATATCGAACCAGAAAGGTGTGTAGCCATTTTTATGGTCCCCTGCCCTTTTCCCATTGACCCACACTTCTGATTCCATATATACGCCATCAAAATTAAGGATCACCGTTTCCCCCCCGTCAGTCTTACCGAGGGTAAAGTTTTTGCGGTACCAGCCTGTGCCTCCTATCACATGCCCGGTCGAATTTCCATTTCCCGGGGATCTTTTTGAGAAGGGACCCACCTGGTCAGGACCCTCCGGACCAGGCAGGTTCATAATACTGTAATCATGAGGAAGGTCCACCCTCATCCATTTTGAATCATCAAATTCAGGCTGTTCCGCTCCTGAAAGTGAATCGCGGATAAACCTCCAGCCATTGTTAAACAAGCGGTCGCGCTCCGAAGGCTTATCTGGTTCAATAACAGCAAATCCTGATATAAGGAGGCTTGCCAGGAAGAAAAGCCCGAGTATTGGAAAGTTGGTTCTGCGTGTCATAACAGCTGGGTTTTTATCGTTCTGCCTCCTAGTTCTTTTCCTTTATCCGTTCACCTTTTACACCGAAGGTACCCATCATCCCGGTATCCAATGTACCTTCGATATGATCATCATCCTTTTTCGTCATAATCATTTTGATATCATATCCATGTGTACTTGTAAAATTCAATGTCAGCGACAGATCCTTTTCTTCGATCTTGGTAAATTTCACCTCATCCTGATCTCCGACTTTGACCGTTCCTGAAAATTTCCCCTCCTTCCGCTCAAGAATAACTATCAGTTCCATATCTCCGGCAGGCGATCCGGCAAGCAATTTCCACTGCCCGGCATAAAAATCCACAGCTGGTTTAGTCTGTGAATTTGCACCAGCTGAAACGAGAAGAAAGAAGAGTGTAACAAAGAATAGAATTGCTTTTTTCATAACATTTAATTTAATCTGTTTATACATTATAATATTTGTTTGTCTTTATTGCTTCATTTCTGACGAGACAAAACTATGGGGTATTTTTTTGCATAAAAAGGCCGTTTGTGCCACAGATTTAGTCATTTAGTCGTTTATATGCCGATATTGCGATAATTTGACCTATAATTGCAAAAAAATAAAGATGAAAAAAATCGCTGCTCCCTTCAATTGGCGTACAGAACCTGGAAACAAAACTGTTGATTCTATCGAAAATGATTTTGCCTTGTCTGATAATAAAATAGTGACATCTGATTTCGATCACCCTTTCAAGCCTGATGTTACCATGGCCATTATTTGTATCCATGGGACAATAAAGGGAACTATTGATCTGAAACCATTTACAGCCAAAGCTCCATGCCTTTTTATTGCCCTCAGCGGACAGATCATTCAATATGAATATATAAGTAAAGATTTCTCAGGATCCCACATTATGATGTCTGATAGATTTCTTAATAATCTGGCTATCGATATAAAGGAGAGTGTTCCCCTTTTTATATCGGTTCACGATAATCCATGGATACCTTTGAATGATGAGGAGCTTGAATCAATAGTTGAATTCTACACTATGATGCAGAAAACAGTGAGGGCAAGCGAAAATCCTCATCGTATGGAGATTGTAAAACATCTGACACAGGCATTTTTTTACAGTTCAGGGTATAATTATTATAAACTGCCTGCCATTGAAGAGAGATCAAAGAAGGATATCCTGGCTGAGAATTTTCTGGCACTGGTAAAATCAAATTTTAAAGAGCGCCGGGGCATGGAATTTTATGCTGATAAGTTATGCCTTACTCCGAAATATCTTTCAAAAGTGATAAAGGAAAATACCGGCAAGTCGGCAAATGAATGGATAGACAATTATGTGATTCTGGAAGCCAGGGCACTATTCAGGTCCACAAATATGACCGTTCAGCAGGTAAGTGATGAGCTCAATTTCCCCAATCAGTCGTTTTTCGGTAAATATTTTAAGCGCCACACAGGAGAGTCGCCTAAAGCCTACAGGAAAAGCTGAGATGTCATTTTAAGATAAACTGCCTGATCTTATCCGCCAGTATTTTAAGCTGAACTTTATCCTCAAATATTGAATGGCCTGTCGGGAAAAGCTCAAATGTGACTCTTCCCGGAGGTATTCCCGAATGGTCCATCTGGTACCTGGCCGAATAGAGAGGCGTTGCCATGTCGAATATTCCCCCGGCCATGAATATCTTCAGATCAGGAGACTTCTTTACAGCATCGGCAAACTCAGGAACCACAGTAAAATAAAACTCCTTTTGCGCCGAGGTCCAGTTCCATTTTGAATTGACTGTCATGTTCAGAGATCTGTAACTCCCGGTATCCGGGAAGCTTAGATTGTACATGAAGTAGCTTTTCATCAGGCGTGCAGCGGCGGTGTCCCTTCCCAGCGACATTGAAGGATCGCTGAACGGTGGCCTGAGGTCGGTATGCAATGGCCCTTTTTTTCGTCCGTCGAGTATCCCGATCCTTTTATCCTGACCGGCAAGAAGCATAACCTGGAAATCTTCGGGTGTGATTCTCAGATCCCTTGCAAGAATTGAATCAGGTGCGAGGCCGGTGAACTTTGACATCTGCATTGCGATCTTCTTTTTTTCACCATCCGCCAACCGGCTTCCCCCGGAAAGGGCCGCCAGATATGCACTTCCCGTAAATGCCGATGCCCTGTGGAAAATATCTGTCTCATCTTTTGCCCTGACAGCCGACATGTGATGATAAAAAGAAATCGCAGCCATTGTAGGAAAGCTCACAACGTACGGAACATCATTCCCCAGAACAGCAGAGGAGGAAGTGAGGTCGAATACAGCTGAAAGCAATATAATCCCGGTGATCTTAATGCTTGTGTTAAGCCCTACCATTTCTGCCAGCCTGAGCGTTCCGTAACTTTCACCGCAGATATATACAGGAGCAGATCTTCTGTTGTTTTCTTCAATCCAGGTCCCTATGGCTTTCAGCATGGTCCTTGCATCACCCTGTACATCCCAGATAGACCGGACAGAGTCAGAATCGATTATCCTTGTAAAACCAGTCCCCGGAGGATCTATGAATACAAGATCTGCAATATCAATAAGCGAGTTTTCATTCGTAACAAGGGCTTTCTTTTCTCCCGGAGTGAAAACAACAGGGCCAAAAGCATTAAGGTGAAGAGGCGATGAAGATGCACCGGGGCCGCCGTTGAAAAAGAATATGACAGGTCTCTTTTCATCCTGCCCTGCTCCCTCTTTTAAATATGAAAATGTGATCAGGGAGGCAAACGGCCTTTTTACATCATTCCCGTAAAGGAAAGTCTCTTCAGCGACAGTTTTATAAATTGTTTTCTGCCCGCTGATAATTATTTCGTGACGTGAAACAGACCTTCTTGGCACGGGAGATGGAACGGGTTGCGCTGAAAGGCCGTTGAAGATGCAAATATTTAGAAGCAGCACTGCCAGAAGCATACCGGCTGGCCTCAGAAGGCCGCAAAATCTGTCTTCAGATATCATTTATGTTGTAATCTTTAATTTAATGAAACAGCCTCTCAGCCTCCTTCTCATTCTTAACCTCAATTACCGGAATGTCTCCCTTATATGTGACGGAGAAAGGGGAGACTAACATTTTATTTGTGAACTTTATCTCTTTCCCCTTAATTATGTATTCCGAGATGTCATCGCTTATATTTCCTTTTCCGACATATTTGGCTGCAACAGCAATAAAATCGTCCTCGGAGAACTTGTAATCCTCGCTTTTCGTTTTGCAGAAATCAAGTATCGAAAGGCAGAGATCATGGAAGCACTTATCCCCCTTGCTGGCCAGCCTGATCTTGTTATCAAGGTAAAAAGCGAATATTGAGCCTCTCCAGTAGGGCAGCTTGTTATAGTCGCCCATCTTCCAGTAATTTTTCCAGACGCTGTCGTTGGGTAGGCTCCCTACACTACTAGAATAATAGCTTCTAAGCACCGTGTTAAACTTCTTTTCAAACTCCTTCCCTGTCATGTAGCCTGTCATAAGAAGAGAATAGAAAGTAAGATAATCATTGAAACCCTCCTCAAACCACTGATCCTTGTCTTCGGCTCCTATCTCCCCACCGAACCAGTGGTGCCCTATCTCGTGCGACAGGACAAAAATCCTTTCGGGATTAAGAATCGTATCGGCCTTGTATGAGTATTTCCCAAGGAACCCCGATCCGAAAGACATTCCGCTTATGCTGTGATCCACTGCAAGAAATGGCTGAAGGATAAGGGAGTATGACTGTTTTGAGGAGTCCCTCCAGAAACCGCGGATGGCAGTATAGAATTTTTCGAAATAGCCTGAGATCTCTTTTGTATTTAATTCCTTTTCTTTTGAGATCCTCAGAACCAGGTAGTTTTCCGTCCCGTCAGCTTTAATCTTCTCGACTGTCATATCCTTTGCCCCGGTTACAAGCTTATATTTAAATTCTGTCTGCAGTCCGGTTGAAGTGCTTTTTCCGTCATTTCCCGGGTCGTAGGCCTGAAACAGGGCGAAC
>JBBIIS010000154.1:0-6731 GCA_037446375.1 Bacteroidota bacterium
GTTGTAAATATACTACCATCGCCACCGGTACCCGATGGAACCATAAGCGGACTGGCAAAGACAAATTATCAGACTAATAATGGTCTTATCGGAGTTTCTGCTTCACTTAACAGCAACAGGAACGGAATCGTCTGGGGAGGCGTGGCATCTCATAAGCAGGCATCCAACTACCGCGATAAAGTCGATGGCAGGGTTTACGGAACAGCTTTCAACGAAACGGACTTCAGCTGCTACGCCGGACTTAATAAGCACTGGGGTTATTCGCATATCAACTTCAGTGTTTTCAAGGATCTCCAGGAAATACCTGATGGTAGCCGGGATTCAGTATCCAGAAAATTCACAAAACAAATTACCGAAATTGATACATTAAGAGCAATTGTTCCGAATTCAGAACTGAATTCCTATAAAATCAGCCCACTGCATCAGCATATTCAGCACTACAGGCTGTACTCGACAAATAATTTGTTATTTGGCAGGCAAAAAATTGGACTGATCCTTGGCTATCAGAAAAACATACGGGAGGAGTTCAGTCATCCTCAGGATCCTGATATTCCGGGCCTTGATCTGACATTAAACACATTTACATATGATGCCAGGTATTCATACCCGTTAATTGAGGGCTTGGAGACTTCTGTCGGCGTAAACGGGATGTACCAGAAGAATATCAATAAGGGTTCTGAATTTATCATACCCGATTATAGCCTGTTCGATTTAGGAACCTTTATACTTGTGCAAAGAAGGACGGACAAATTTGACCTGGGAGCCGGTGTAAGATTTGATTCCCGTTTCCTGAAAGACGTGGAGATGTATACCCGGAAGAATCCGATTACAGGTTTTGATACGCAGGTAAGTTTCCCCGATACAGCTGATGCCAGGCATCCCTTTAGCAATATAAAAAGATCATTTTCGGGACTCTCAGCCAGCTTAGGTGCAACCTGGAAGGTGAAAAAAAATGTATTGATTAAGGCAAATGTTGCAAGGGGGTTCCGGGCACCTAATATTGCAGAAATATCGGCGAACGGGGTTCATCCGGGTACCCTAATTTACCAGATAGGAAATACAGATTTTAAACCGGAATACAGTTTGCAGGAAGATCTCGGAATATCTTTTGCATCAGGACATTTTTCGGGGAGTCTAGATCTGTTTAATAATAGTATTTCCAATTATATTTTTGATCAGAAATTACTAAACAAAGCCGGGCAGGACTCGGTCATTGTAAAGGGCAATCAGACCTTTATTTATCAGCAGTCAAATGCCAGGTTATATGGCGGGGAAGCCACTCTGGACATTCATCCACATCCACTGGACTGGATCCATTTTGAAAATTCCATATCCCTGATTTATGCTCTTAATCAGGGCGGAAATGGAACAGTTATTTCCAGTGGATCCAAATACCTGCCTCTTATTCCCCCCCTTCATACCAATTCGGAACTGCGGGCAAACTTCAAAAGGAAGCTGAAACATGCTTCCTCAATTTATTTCAAGATCGGGATGGAGTATTATGCAAAACAAAATAGAATTTACTCAGAAAACGGCACGGAAACCCCGACAAATGCCTATATTATCTATAATGCAGGGGCAGGCGCGAAAATAACAAACAGTAAAGGGAAAGTAGCAATAATTATAAATATTCTTGGAAATAACATAACTGATGTGGTCTATCAGTCTCATCTGAGCAGGCTGAAGTATTTTGAACCATACCCGGGCAATCTGACGGGCAGAAGCGGAATTTACAATATGGGAAGGAATATAAGTTTCCAATTAATTATTCCTTTGACACTTTGAACTATAACCCGGGAGACGCTTTGAGCGTGATCCATCTCTGATTTTCTCATTGTTTTTTCCACTTCCTGTATATATATTTGTTAGAGTTCATCAGTTTTATGGGTGGCCCTCGAAAAATCCAGACTTGTTTTCTGTTTAACCATTTAATAGACAATCAAATGATAAAAATGACCCTCCGCAGATCATTGTTAAAAAAATTTGCTTCCACCGAAGTAAGTACTTTAAGGACTATGGCATTTGTACTTATATTTATTTCAGTCTCAGCAGTAAGATCACATGCCCAGGACCTTATCAGGATGAAGAGCGGGAAAGAGATTAAGGCTAATGTTATAGAGGAGGGCACTGATATTATTAAATACCGTGAGTTTGATAATCCGGCCGGTCCGGTATACTCAGTAAAAAAGGATCTTGTTGAAACGATAAAATATAAAAAGGGTAACAGGCCATCACAGACCCAGCAGGTTAGCAATGTCAGGGATGAAATTCAGGTTCAGGCCGATACCGCCAGATTCCTTACAGTAAAAAAGCGGTATGTTCTTCTTAACGGACAGATTCAATCTCCCAGGAATATAAAAAGCATGATGGAGGAGTACCCCGATGCTGCAGCTATGTATGAAAAGGGCAGAAAGATGTGCAATTACAGTAACACATGTGCTTTCTCAGTAATTCTTGTAAGTCTGACGGCTTCTATTATGGAAAACAGCAAGAGTAATCATGACGATGTTAAGCATATCGCAATAATCGGCCTTAGTATAGATGGCGCATTTCTTATTACAGGGGCAGTGCTGGCTTCTATGGGGAAAAAGAATATCAGAAGCTCTGTGGCGCTGTATAATTCAGCGATCAGAAAGCCTGTATCGTACAAGATTGATTTTGGGTTACAGGACCATGGTGTGGGGTTGGCCCTCAGGTTTTAGGATCAGTTTTTTACTTTATTCCCCTTAATTTTGCATAAAAATTCCAGCTCAGTCCAAGCTTGATATATGCACCATTCCATTTTACCTTAAGCTCTTCCTTATTTGCCACCGGTGGTACATAGAAAGTTGAGTAACCAGTCGAGCTTGTCTCATCTTTATGCATCTCCTTCACTTTCATGAACCTGTACCCGATACGGAAATCCGCCGTTAGTCTTTTTACAATAACCCAATCAATGCCGGTAGCAATATGGAACCCTGATCCGAAATTACCGGAAATCACATATTTTGTACTGTCAAATTTAAAAAAGCCATGCATCATCGAAAGGTCCAGTCCCGGTTCAAGAATGGCAGCAATATTTTTCTTATGGTTAATTGTGTGACCATAATAAAGAATTATGCTCAGGTAAGAGGCTGACAGCTGTAATTTTCTTGTACCAGATCCATTCGAAGCATGTACTGCGTCATTTGGCAATATATTAAGCTGAACCTCATCGCCTGCCCAGTTCCTGCCCGTTGTTCCAAGGGTAAAGTTGGCTTTTATGAATGCACCGTAGGTTGAAGGATTTGTTCCGATCCAGGCATTGTTTCCCGTATAGTACTTCCAGAAGATCAAAAGGTCATCATTATTATTTCTGCCATAATATTCAACTCCCGGACCAATACTGATCCTGATTGATTTCATTGTACCGGCCATCTCAATTGCTGAGGGAGGCTCATTACTTATATCTTTTCCGGCCTGGCTGTAATCCGCAACAATTCCGTCTTTATAATGGATGCTCGCTATATCTGACACAAAAATTGAATATATGGCAGCTGATTCTGGCTGCGCTGCTTTTTTGTACTTAATTTCAGTATTGTTCTTCTCAACAATTATAGCAGGGATAGGCTTGCCATTCCTTACAAAAATCGTATCCTGTGCAGATACCATTCCTGAGAATAGTAGCAGGAATGCGAATAATAGATTTGTTTTCATAGTGGGAGGTTAAATCAATGTTACGGCCTTATTCAAATCTAAGAATAATTAAGCTTTTTTACTTAATTTTAAAAAATATTCATTTCATGAAATTGTGAAAAAAAGCCTGTTTATTCTTATTGCCCTTTCTCTTCCATTATTAACCTGTAAATCACAGGAATGGGTAAAACCCGACTCTCTCAGGGGCGCATTCCTCGCACAGGGCAGATATGATTCTGCTCTCTTTTATGCCAATGAAGCAGCTGCCATAGTAAGGGGGACACTTGGGGAAAATTGTCTGCAATATACACTTATGCTGAGAAATCTTTCAGTTTCTCATTTCTACCTTGGAAATTTTAAGAAAGCGAAATATTTTATTCTCAGGGAAGCTGCATTGAGGGAGTCTATGAAGAAAACAAATGATCAGGATTATATCAATTGTCTTGAGACTGCCTCACTTATCTGCAGGAAATCTGGCAGCTATGAGGAAGCCCTGACACAGATTAAGAAAGCCGATCTGAAAGCACTTGATATATACGACAGGGAGGGTCCTCTTTATGCAGAGATCCTATATTATTACGCGGGTGTTTATCACGATTTTGGCTGCTCGGTAAACGATATGGTCTATCTCAACCAGGAGGAAAAATACCTCCGGAGGGCAGAAGCGATATACATGAAATACGGAGAGAGAAAAAGGAGTGAATATATAACATGTATGTCGGATGAGGCAGACTGGAACAACAATGTCGGAAACTCACCGGCAGCTGAAGCCACCCAGCTTGAGGTTGTTGAAATATGCAAAAAGGAATATGGCGCCGGAAGTATTGTCTTTGCTTCATCTCTTAATAATCTTGCTGTTCTCTATTATAATTCAGGTAACTACAAGCTTGCGGAAAAGTACTTCGTGGATGCAGCTGCGATTTATAAGAAGAGTCGTGAAGAAGGAGGAATGAAGACAGCAATATGTTTAAATAACCTGGGTGCCCTGTATCACGATATGGGAAACTATAAGATTGCAGCAAGTTTGTTAAATGAATCAAGAAAGCTTTTCGAAGATAATTCTCAGCAGGAAAATCCCGATTATTCTGTTATAATGAATAATCTGGCTTCCGTATCACTTTCTGAAGAGTATTACGCATCTCCCGAAAGCAAGAGTAAAAAGAGATTATCCGGTGCAGGCAGGACTCTTATGGAAGCCGACTCGGTTTTTAATCTGAACTGTCAGAAGCCTCATCCTTATAATCAGTCATTTACAAGCAATCTTGCTATCTGGTACAATATGACCGGCGACAAAAAGAAATCTGCCAAGATCTTAAGTGACCTCACATATGAATCGAATATTAGCCTGAGGGTTGTTTCCATGATGAGTAAAATGAACATGTCGGGACAGCTCCCTTCAGCAAATGGAAGGAACGAATGTCCAGGGCCTGTTATTATACCAATTACCATTAATCTGGTGGGAGAGATATCTGCTTCGAACAACCAGAATTCTTCAGGGGAAAGCGATGCGGTAACAAACGCAATTGTGAAGCTGATCCTTGGCAAGGCAAATAATATTAAAAAAGCTGTAGGTCCCTATCACCCGGCTTATGCAACCATGCTTAGATCGCTTATTGCAGCCTATTCCGCAAATGATGATGTCAAGTCAGAGGAGGAGCTTACACTTGAATATATAAATGTAATAAACCATAAAACATTGCAGGACTTTTCCTTCCTTTCTGAAAGTGAGAAGGAGATGTATTATCAAACCCGCCTGCCGGATATCTACTCCTTTATCTCATATTCATTATCAAGGAAAAAGGCTAATCCACAGATAACCGGATATACGTACAATAATATTTTGCTTAATAAGGGGTTGATGCTTAAATCAAGCACCGCGATGAGGCTCGCCATACTCAACAGCAATAACCCCGAATTACTTAAAAAGTACGACGAATGGATATCACTTGAGAAGGAGATATCAGTTCTTTATTCCACGCCCGTTGATATGAGAACAAAGGATGTTGCAGCTCTGGAATCCAGGGCGAATGAACTCGAGAAATCACTCGTAGAAAGCTCGCAGGATTTCAGTGATTACAGGAAAGGATTACAGATAACCTGGGAAGATGTAAGAAAAAGCCTTAAACCGGATGAGGCAGCAATTGAATTCACCGACTTCAGGAAAAGGGAGAGGGATGGGGGAGATGCAGTAATATACTGTGCCCTTATCGTAAGGTCAAACTCCCGGTACCCGGAGATGGTAAAGCTTTTCAATGAAGAGCAGCTGAAAGCCGTAATTGATAAGAGCGGTGCAAATAACCTCGCTGACATAAATGACATTTATGGTTCAGCAGGCAGACAGGATGAAAGACTCTATGATCTGATCTGGAAGCCCATAGAAAACTATCTTACCGGAGTCAGGAATGTTTATATCTCACCTTCAGGGCTGCTTTACAAAATCTCCTTCCCGGCGATCAGCAACGGCAGGGATATTTACCTGTGCGACAGATATCAGATCCAGGTCAAGGGAAGCACTGGCAATATAACCACGCAAAACCTCTTTTCAAATGGGAAAAAACCTTCGGCTCTGGTATTCGGGGGCATTCAGTATGGTGAAAATAAGGAATCGGAGGTCTGGAGCTACCTGAAAGGGACGAAGGATGAAGGTGATGAAGTGAACACAATCCTGGCTAAGGGGCAGGTTGACGTCCGTTATCTTACAGGAAACGATGCAACCGAAACATTTCTAAAAAAGTATGCTAGCGGATATAATATCCTGCATATTGCAACGCATGGATTCTTTTTCAGCGATCCCAATGTTGTAAGATTTGAAGATAAAAAGCAGGATGTCGAATATGGAGAGGTGACCTTCAGGGGCGCCAGGGGCGGTTTCGGCGTGAACAGCTTTGTTAATAATGAGAATCCGTTAATGCGTTCGGGTCTCGTTCTTGCAGGGGCCAATGATGTTTGGGTCAAAACCGAGAAGGGTGATACAGATGATGGAGTCCTTACTGCCCAGGAGGTTACTCAGATAGACCTGCGCAAGAACGACCTCGTAGTGCTGTCAGCCTGCGAAACAGGTCTCGGCGATATAAAGG
>JBBIIS010000155.1:0-6647 GCA_037446375.1 Bacteroidota bacterium
CCGAGGACAATTAATGCTGAGGTTGAGAACCCGAACTCCTCTGCACCCAGGAGAGAAGCCATTATGATGTCTTTCCCGCTTTTTAATTGTCCATCTGCCTGAAGAGTCACTCTTCTTCGCAGGTTGTTCATTACCAGCGTTTGTTGCGTTTCTGCCAGACCCAGTTCAAGAGGTAACCCAGCGTGTTTGATTGAAGAGGAAGGACTGGCTCCCGTTCCTCCCTCATATCCGCTGATAGTTATAAGGTCTGCACCTGCTTTTGTTACTCCGGCAGCAATAGTGCCAACTCCGCTTTCAGAAACAAGTTTAACACTGATCTTAGCCCTTGGGTTAACATTTTTCAGATCGAAGATCAGTTGTGAAAGATCCTCAATCGAATAAATATCATGGTGAGGAGGTGGCGAAATAAGTGTTATACCCGGAATTGAATATCTGGTTTTTGCAATAATCTTATCCACCTTATGTCCGGGCAGCTGACCTCCTTCACCCGGCTTTGCTCCCTGAGCGATTTTTATCTGAAGCTCATCGGCATTTACGAGGTACTCGGTTGTCACACCAAAACGTCCGCTCGCAACCTGTTTAATTTTGCTTCTCACACTGTCGCCATTTTCAAGAGGTTTGAACCTTTCAGGATCCTCCCCACCCTCACCCGTGTTACTTCTTCCACCGATACGGTTCATTGCTATAGCCAGAGTTTCATGTGCTTCACGACTGATCGAACCGTACGACATCGCCCCGGTTACAAAACGCTTCATGATAGATTCGACCGGCTCAACTTCATCAATAGATATCGGATTTGTTTTAATTTTGAGTAAACCTCTTATGAATCCAGGGCTAGCGGTATTTGCATTAACCCTGTCGGTATATACTTTAAACTTTTTATAATCACCTGTCTGTGTACTCCATTGCAGAAGCGATATCGTCTCAGGATTCCACGCATGATGTTCGCCATGTTTGCGGTAAGAATAAACACCTTCGGTTAAAATCTCGGGCTGTTGTTCAGATATAAACGCTTTTCTGTGAGGTATAAGAACTTCCTCTGCAATTTCATTCATCCCAATTCCCCCGATCCTTGAAATGGTTCCTGCAAAATATTTGTTTATAACATCCGGATGAATCCCTACCGCTTCAAATATCTGGGCTGATCTGTAGCTCCTGAGAGTGCTGATACCCATCTTGGACATTATTTTCAGGATTCCCTTGTTGACCGCATTTACGTAATTTGCTTCTGCTTTCTGATAGTCAAGCTGAATTGCCTTATCCTTGATCAATTTGTCGATCACAGCCAGGCTCATATATGGATTTATAATACTTGCCCCGTAGCCAAAAAGCAGAGCAAAATGCATTACCTCACGAGGTTCAGCAGATTCCACCACTATGTCGATCTGCATCCTTTTTCTGGTTTTGATGAGATGGTGATGTACAGCCGACACAGCCATGAGTGACGGTACGGGTGCCGCATTCTCACTTATTCCTCGGTCGGAAAGTATGATATAATTTTTCCCGTCATCAACTGCTTTTTCAGCATCCTTACACAACTGCTCAATGGCATCTGTAAGCCCATCAGCGCCTCTGCCGGCATCAAAATGCAGCAGAAGATTAGCCGCAGAGAAACCTTTATATCGAAGGTTTTTAACAACCTGAAAGTATGTATTTGAAATAACAGGATTCCTGAACCGTACCATCTTTACGTGGTCGGGAGATGTCTCAAGAAGGTTCTGCTGCAGCGATCCCAGATAACCCGATAAAGTCATAACAAGTTCTTCCCTTATCGGATCGATAGGTGGGTTCGTTACCTGGGCAAACAACTGTTTAAAATAGTTGAATAACCTGTATGGTTTTTTTGAGAGCACTGAGACAGGTACATCATTGCCCATTGATCCTATAGGCTCCTTGCCTGTAGCAGCCATCTCCTTTATGATCCTGTCAGTATCCTCCATTGAGTAATTAAAGGAAGTTATATATTTATTGTACTGATCACCCATATCCGTAGTCTCCTGATGACCAGTCTCGATCTTTTCGAGTTTGACCATATTCTGCTGGATCCATTGCCCGTAAGGATATTCCGCAGCGAGTTCGGCTTTCAGTTCCTTATCATAAAAAATTTTACCCTCCTGTGTATCCACCAGTAGCATTTTCCCGGGTTTCAACCTTCCTTTTTCTCTTATCTCTTCAGCGGCAAATGTCTGAACGCCTGCTTCCGACCCCATTACAATAAGGTCATTAGTTGTCACAACATATCTCGAAGGGCGCAATCCGTTTCTGTCAAGCATACCACCTATATACCTTCCATCAGAAAATATAAGGGAAGCAGGACCATCCCATGGTTCAAGGAACGTTGAATGATATTTGTAAAATGCTTTCAGTTCCTGGGAGATAGGATTCTTGTCATTAATTGATTCCGGAATCAAAACCGACATTGCATAGGGCAGCGATTTCCCACTCATTATCAGAAACTCCAGAACATTATCGAGAGAGGCAGAATCGCTCTTGTCAGGCTCAATTATTGGGTAAAGCCGTGTCAGATCACCGAGTTTATCAGATTTCAGGATCGATTCTCTTGCTTCCATCCAGAACCGATTCCCTTTTATAGTATTTATCTCTCCGTTATGTCCCAGCATCCTGAAAGGTTGAGCCAGATCCCAGCTTGGAAATGTGTTTGTGCTGAACCTTGAATGAACAAGAGCAATTGCACTCTGCAATCGTTCATCATTCAGGTCGAGAAAATACTCACCAAGTTGAACTGAAGTCAGCATACCTTTATATACAAGTACTTTTGTTGACAGACTTGGTATATAAAAGAAGCTTTTCTGACCTATATCTGAATTACGGATTATATTTTCTGTTCTTTTTCTGATAATATATAACTTCCGTTCCAGATCATCCTGGGGAATATCAGCACCTAGTAGTATCTGAAGTATTTCCGGTTCGGCGGCCCGCGATATCTCACCGATTACGGAGCTGTTTCTTGGTACTTCCCGAAAACCTATCAGGTTAACACCTTCCTCTTTTATGATACCCGTGAGTATCTCCTGGCATCTTGTTGCATCGGAGCTCTCCTGCGGAAAGAAAACAAGTCCGGTTCCGAATTGTCCTGCCGGAGGAAGTGAGTAGCCCTGTATAAGATAAAAATCCCTGGGAACCTGTATAAGAACCCCTGCACCATCACCTGTTTTACTATCAGCGCCTTCTGCCCCGCGATGAGTCATATTTGTGAGTATATCCAGCCCCTGCCTGATAATTGAATGGGATTTTTTCCCTTTTAGATGCGCAACAAATCCAATCCCGCAATTCTCATGCTCAAATTCCTGTCGGTACAATCCCTGTTGCTTTGGGCGTTCTTTTTTCATAACTGTTGACTTATATAATATTCTTTTTTATATAAAAAAACCGTTCTCTGTGTTTGAGAGAACGGTCATCCCTAATCCGATATCAAACACCATTCTCAGGCAGTTCCAATTAACCTTTTAATGAGGCGTGATATTATGGATTTAAATTCATTCATTTATGTTAACATATGCCGACAAATATACTACATATTCTTTCAGATTATCGCAAAAAACAATAAAAAAATTAATAATAAACTGAAAAATATTTAAAAAGTTATCAACTTGTTAATTAACATTGCCCTTTAAAGTCCCAATAATTCTTCATGTTTTCAGCTACTTTTTGATGCAATTATTTGTTACTTTGTAAATGTTCAGCCTTATTCCTTATAATTGTTGGTCAGATATGGAGATAAATGGAAAATCCTAAAAATCTAATAATTGTAATATTCGGAGCCTCAGGAGATCTGACTGCCCGGAAACTGATGCCTGCAATATATTCATTGGGCCTGCAAAAACTTATGCCTGAAAAGTATGCTATTCTTGGCGTTGGCAGGACCAAAATGTCGGATGGCGATTTCAGAGCAAAGATGAGCAAAGCGATAATCTCCTATACCGGAGAGGAGATCTCTGACGAAAATCTGATTGCCGGTTTTACAAAGGATCTGTATTATTTTTCTCTTGACAGTATTTCGGAAACAGGGTATACCGAACTTAAGACATTATTGCAGGACCTTGACAAAAAATACTCGATTGGCAAAAATTACATTTTTTATATGGCAACTCCTCCGAGTATGTATGAGCCAATTGCAGTGAACCTGTCGAAAGCCGGACTGAGTCTTCAGGAAGATGGTTTCCGGAGATTAATAATAGAGAAGCCTTTTGGTTATGATCTTGAATCGGGGCGGAAACTCAATAAAACACTGCATGACATGATTTCTGAAGATCAGATTTTCAGGATTGATCATTATCTTGGAAAGGAAACAGTTCAGAATCTGCTTGTTACACGGTTTGCTAACGGCATGTTCGAACCTCTCTGGAACAGAAATTATATTGATCGTATAGAGATCACCTCCGCTGAAAGTATCGGAGTGGAAGAGCGGGGTGGTTATTACGATTCTTCCGGCGCTCTGAGAGATATGGTTCAGAACCACCTGCTTCAGATGGTTGGACTGACAGCAATGGAACCTCCTTCCTCAATTGATGCGAATGCAATTCGTAATGAGGTTTTAAAGGTTTTTCAGTCTCTGCAGCCCATCAGCGAAGAAGATGTGGCATCTCAGGTGATAAGGGGACAATACACCGCATCACTTATTCGCGGTGAATGTGTGACCGGCTACCGGTACGAAAAAGGCGTGGCAGATAATTCACGGACAGAAACATACATTGCAATTAAATTTTTTATTAACAACTGGAGATGGGGTGGGGTTCCGTTTTATATGCGTACCGGAAAGAGACTGCCCACGAGGGTTACTGAAATTGTAATTCATTTCAAACCGACACCTCACCATCTATTTCGAAGAGAATCGGGTAAACTGTCTTATAACCAGCTTATCATACGAATTCAGCCCGATGAGGGGATCTTGTTGAAGTTTGACATGAAAGAACCGGGAGCAGGGTTTAATGTTAAGAATGTAAATATGGATTTCCACTATAAAGACCTTGCTGATATAAGAGTCCCGTCTGCCTATGAAAGATTGTTGCACGACGTGATGCTCGGAGATTCGACACTTTTCTCGCGCGACGATGAAGTTGAAATGGCATGGAAATTTCTGGAACCTATCCAGAAAGCCTGGGCTAATAATAAGGCAATCAAGGTATATGGTTACCCGGCAGGCACATGGGGACCTGAACATGCCAACGATCTTATCGAGGGTGAGGATCTTACGTGGAGATACCCCTGTAAAAACCTGGCGGATGATGAAGTGTACTGTGAACTATAATCAATTGGATAGAGTAGTTAAAATATTTTCCTCACTGTATGAATTAGCTGAGAAATTCGCTGAAGAAATGGTAATTATGATAAAGCAATCAGCTTCCCGGGGAAAAAATATAACTATAGCTCTGTCAGGAGGTTCCACTCCTGAACTTTTATATACACTGATTATCGAAAAATATTCACATTCCGTACCCTGGCAACATGTCCACTTTTTCTGGGGAGATGAGAGATGCGTGGCTCCCGATAATGTTGAAAGTAACTTCGGAATGGCGAGAGACAAGCTATTAAGCAAGATAGAAATACCCTCTGCAAATATACACAGAATCAGGGGGGAGGAAGATCCTATATGGGAGGCAGGACGCTATTCTGATGAAATAGTAATGTTTTCCCATATAAGAGAAAATATCCCTTCGTTTGATCTCATTCTTCTCGGTCTGGGAGAGGACGGGCATACTGCATCACTATTTCCAGGGCATCCTGAGCTTTTTGATTCTGATAAGATCTGCGAAGTTGCTACGCATCCTGCTACAGGGCAAAAACGAATAACTTTGACAGGCAAAGTTATAAATAATGCGGACGCAGTTGTTTTTCTGGTTTCGGGGAAGAAGAAGGCCGGAGTTGTTGAAAAATTGTTTAAAAATGATCCTGTTGCATTAAAATATCCTTCCAATTATATTGTTCCTGTCTATGGCAGACTCAGCTGGTTTATTGATCAGGAAGCGGGCAGCTTATTATAACCTTTCTGACAGTAAGACAACAAATAGCAGAAGTTCTGGATGATTTTTTTGTATATTTGAGATAACTTTTATTAACTTAAAACTAATAGCCATGTCACACGAAAAAGCTAAAGAACAGACTAAGAATAAAAAAGAGCCAACCAAGAGTCTGAAAGAAAAGCGTCTCGCAAAAAAAGCTAAAAAAGAAGAAAAGAAAAGACAATAGGATCTGTTTTCTTAATGGCTTGAAGTCCACCAGAAGGGAGACCCCTGTCCGCTTCCCTCACGATAGTTATCTGGACTACATATGGGAGAAATTTGAAGTCAGAACAACGGACAAACGAATTAAGAAATCAGAAATATTTTATTCTTATTTCGCTGTTCAATTGTTCTTCGTTCTTAATTCAATTCTTAATTAACGCCCCTTTATGGTGGCAGGGGGGCAAAAAAAGTCTCTGTAAACTTTGCACTTAAAGAATTCATAGCATTAAAAAAGCCGGTGATCTCATCACCGGCTAATTAATAATTCTTTGTATGGATAAACTAAGCTAGTCTTACGTCTACTGCATTAATTCCTTTTTTACCTTCCTGAAGTTCAAATGTAACTTCATCATTCTCTTTAATCTGATCTTTAAGACCTGATACGTGTACAAAATATTCATTATC
>JBBIIS010000156.1:0-250 GCA_037446375.1 Bacteroidota bacterium
TGCAATTCCTGAGAAATAGATATTGAATTCCTTTTTGGCTTCATCAATCATTACAAGATGAACCAGATGCGGGTACTTTGCACTGTTAAGCTGAGAGTGACAGATTGGGCATGTATACATGTACTCCTGGCCCTCTTCTATATTGAATGAGGGATGTGTCGTTTTTGTATAGTTACCCAGTTCTGGATTAAGATGAACAAGCCCTCTCAAGCTGCTGTTGATTTTCTGTGCCGAAAGGACGATTGGAGTT
>JBBIIS010000156.1:260-6560 GCA_037446375.1 Bacteroidota bacterium
ATTCCATTGCACACCTCCGGTTTTATGGTTTTTAGATCAGATTTTCCAACTTTCATTAAAGATAGTAAAGATTTTCGCTTAAAAAAACTTTTCTTGCCAATATGATTATCCGTCATTATTCACTTTTCCCAAGGAGGGATGTGAGGGAGCGATCTGCCGAATTCTTCGAGAAGACCATCCTGATAAGTGCCTTTAAAAGTGCCTTTCAGGAATTTATCAAGACCTTCATTTAACAGCTTTCCCCATGAGTTTTCTTCCCTCCCCGGAATTACAGGGAAAAATGAGGCGCCGTTATCTTTTGCAGCTTTCAGATCTCCGGGAGCATCTCCGATCATAAGGATATTCCTGACCTGCAATAGCTTTTATGAATTTTTTCATATCATATTCATCCCATTCCCGTTCAAGCGCTTCAAGCGGTGTCTGTGAAACTACAATTGCATCGGCATATCCGGCTGCTTTCTCAATAAATGCTCTGGCGTGCCTGAAAGGGGGAATATCGCGGAGCCAGCGGTTAATATCAGCATTCACTGCTTCACTCCACCGAAGTGCCTTTTCAATATCTTCCTCACTGTGCAAAAGTAAATATGACTTCAGAGCCGGATTACTCAGGCCTGATTCTGATTCGATCCACTTTGTCAGTCCTTTCAGCCGGGGAACTGAGACACCTTTCTCAATTACATCCTTTCTGCGGCTGAGTGCATCAAATACCTTTACAAGAGCAGGAAAACGGTTAACACCCCGTGTTGCTGAATATAGATTTACGAACTCCCAGGTTTCCCTTACCGCACCGGAAATTGCAAAGAGATCAAAGTATTTTATGACGTTGGGGATGAAGAACTCTTTATGCTTTATCTCCATAGTGTCAAAGACACAACCATCAGAATCTATTCCAATTAAAAAATCACGGGTGGGTTTAAGTTCTTTTAATATTGACTGGTATTCCATTGGAAGGAAATATCAGTAAAGATATCGAAAAGGAGTAATTTCAGAAATTGTAAAGTCAAAAGAGTATGAATCAGAATCTGAACCCCAGTTTTACCTCCAGCCTGTTATAGTTTGTTGTATATGTTACGTTTGTAACCTGATATTCGCTCTGTACATAGCCTGTGCGGGCATAGCGGTATGCAAATGAGAGGTTCGTCTCAATGCCATCACCTGCCCAGGAGATACCTGTTCCGATTGTAAAGCTAGCACCACCGTTATAATCTTTCTTAAGGTAGTAGCTTGGGTTATAGGCATAGGTAGTCAGGTCGTTAGATCCTAAGTAGGCGAGGATACCTCCCCTGAAAAAGAGATAAGGAGAGACCCCTTTAGGGTGAAAGATCTTTCTGTACTCAAGGAAGATCGGGGTAAATGTCTTACCCAGGAATTCCGCACCCGTTCCGATGCCTAAAATATTTGTTGTACTGAGACTGTAGTCTAATATTGAATTAAAGCTGAATGGAGTATCGTATGTGTTTGACTGTGAACCGATGAGAATTCCTGCCTCAAGAGTGAACCCGATGCCATCGGCCTTTCTTCCCCTGGCGATTTCAGTCTGCCTGGAATATTTTTCAACCTCCGACAACTGGAAAGTAAAAAGCGTGGAGTCATTCAGCTTCATCTTGTATTGATTATCAGAAACCTCAAGAAGCGTCCCGAATATTTTGCCCCCCGATTTAAGATAGAGGATGTCATTGTATTTTTGTGCAGATGCCTGCCAGGTTACCACAACCAGGATTATAATTATCGAAAAAGCCCTTTTCATAGATGGGGTTTTAGGTTAAAAAGTTTAGCATGATTTTTGTTTTGTGCATAATACTAAACCAACCTGCCATGAGAACAAAAATCATTCCAATTATGGCGGCAACCACAATTGCCCTCCTCATTTTGACCTCCTGTGATGACTCCACATTCAAGGAATATACTGGTAATCTGCCTGTTTATATGAGTTACGAGACATTAAGATCTTCAGTAAGCGGTGGCCAAACATCTGACCTGGCTAATCCGGGAAAAATATACTTCAAGGATAATTATATTTTTATTGTTGAGGAGATGCATGGTATTCATGTATATGACAATACCGACCCCTCTGCACCCGTCAGGAAAGATTTTATAATAATACCGGGAGTTGTTGATATCTCCATTTCAGGCAGCACTCTTTATGCCGACAGTTATGTTGATATAGTCGTTCTGGATGTCTCCGATATTACGAAAATACATGAGGTTGGTAGGCTAAAGGATATACTGCCATACACAGTACCTGCAACAGGCAATAATTTTCCACAGGCCTTCGTCGATCAGACAAAAGGTGTTGTAAGCGGATGGATTGTTGGAACGATAAAAGAGAAGGTGACCAGTATTAATTATCCTTATCCGGTTTACTTCGATATGGCAACAAGTTACCTCGGGCTTGTCAATGCTGCGGGCGCTTCCTCGGGAGTAAGCGGAAGTGGTGTTGGTATAGGAGGTTCTATGGCAAGGTTCGGCATAAAGGATAATACTCTATTTACAGTTGATAATAATATCCTTAAGATAATTGATATAACAAATAATATCAACCCGGTTAAGATTTCTGAGTTTTATCCGGGCTGGAACATTGAGACAATGTTCCTTAATGGGAACAATATGTTCCTGGGAACAAGCACAGGAATGGTTATTTTTGATATATCGACTCCAACAAATCCGGTCTACAAATCCTCCTATAATCACGTCAGGAGCTGCGATCCTGTCATTATTGATGATACACTCGCATATGTAACACTCAGGACAGGAAGCACATGCGGAGGATCCTTAAACTCCCTTGATGTCGTAAATATTAAAAACATATCCAGCCCGGCCCTTGTAATTTCATACCCTATGACAAACCCGCACGGACTTGGGAAAGATGGAAATCTTCTTTTTATCTGTGACGGCGACGCAGGTCTCAGGATTTATGATGCCTCCGATCCAAGAGTCATCTCGGCTCACCTCCTTTTTACGTACAGCAATATCAACGCCTATGATGCGATACCTGTAAATGGAGTACTAGTAATGATAGGCTCTGATGGCCTTTACCAGTATAATTATTCTAATCCTTTGAGTATAAGCCTGCTCAGCAAGATAAGCGTGGTGAAGCAATACATGCCGGATAAATAGATCGGGAAACCCGGTTTTTAAGTATTCCATTTATAGTATTTCCCCGATATTCTTCCCGAAGGTAGCTTCTTTCCGTGGCAGAATTCAGATTGGATTTTGTTTAAACTCATTCTAAATTAAAAACCATGACATAAGTAAGGTTTTTTTAAAAAGTATTGTTATTAATTTAACAGCTCTTTAATTAACGTTATTTTAAGTAAGAAAAACCTAAATCAAACAGATATGTATCACATTGGAAATCTCGTAAAAGAATTGTCCGATAAACATGGGAGGAAAAGGGAAAGCCTTATGCCGATTCTCCAGGGAATTGTTGAAAAACACAATTATCTGACAGATGAGGCAATGGTTGAAGTTGCCAGGGAGCTTGACATTTCGGCTGCTGATGTTTATGGAACTGCTTCATTCTATACCTTTCTCGATACCCAGGTAAGGGGCAAGTATGTTATAAGGGTATGTAAAACCATTACATGCTCAATGAAAGGCAAAAACGATATCCTTCATACAATTGAAGATATGCTGAAAATAAAAGTGGGAGAAACAACATCTGATAATATGTTCAGTCTCATTGAAACAAACTGCATCGGTTGGTGCCACAAGGCTCCGGCGATACTCATTAATGAGATACCTTACACGGAACTCTCCGCTGAAAAGGTAGCTGATATTATAAAAAGTTATATGCAAAAATCATAATACCGGGTAATAAAATGGAAAACAAAGGATTAACCAAGGTTGACCTGATATTCGAGAATGTTGATGCCCGTGCTGTTCTTGAAAAAGCCTTTAAGATGACGAAGGAAGAGATCATCCGGCAGGTACTTGAATCAGGACTTAAAGGGCGCGGAGGAGCAGGATTCCCTACAGGTCTGAAATGGAAATATACGGCAGCCGAGAAGAGTGCTGAAAAATATGTTGTCTGCAACGCAGATGAAGGAGAACCTGGTACATTCAAAGACCGGGAGATACTCGACAGGGTTGCTTACAAGGTATATGGGGGAATGGTGATCGCCGGTAAGGCTATCGGAGCAAAGGAGGGCATTGTTTACCTGCGCGGTGAATACAGGTTTCTCCTGCCTCAGCTTATGAGAGAGCTTGAATCATTTCACAAAATGATAGGCGAAATAGGTTTTGATTTCAAAGTACGCTATTGCCTCGGCAGCGGTGCATATATCTGCGGTGAAGAGAGTGCACTCTTTGAATCAATAGAGGGCGAGCGCGGTGAGCCAAGAAACAAGCCTCCGTATCCAACAACCTCAGGTGTATTTGGGAAACCAACATCCATTAACAACGTTGAGACCCTTGTTACTGCTATGATGATCATTTGTCATGGTGCAGCCAGGATAAGTCAGATGGGCACTAAGGACTCAAGAGGATCGAAGGTATTCTCAGTATCTGGCGATACACCCACTCCTGGTATATTTGAACTTGAGCTTGGGATGTCGGTTCAACATTTCGTAACTGAATTTGGTGACGGAGATACAAAAGCAGTTCAGGTAGGAGGCGCATCGGGCTTCTGCGTGCCAAGGAAGAAATTCTCAGATACCATAATAGGTTTTGAGGGTGTTCCGACAGGCGGTTCTATGAAGCTTTTCAATAGTTCACGCTCAATGTATAATGTACTTCATAATTACCTTGATTTCTTTACTGAAGAATCATGCGGACAGTGCACTCCATGCAGGGTCGGATGCCAGCAGCTTCTCAAAGGTGTTGAGATGGTCAAGAAAGGTGAAGCAAAATCAACTTACCTGACTGAACTTGTAAAACTTGCCGATACCATGAAGATCGCATCAAAATGCGGTCTCGGACAATCAGTCGGTAATGCTTTCAGATCAATCGTTGAGAATTTCAAGGAGGAGATAATTTACTAACAGAAATAATGAAAACCATGGTAAATTTAACAATAAACGACCAGAAAGTCTCAGTTGAACAGGGGACCACAGTTCTGGCTGCAGCAAAACAGCTGAATATTAACATACCCACACTGTGTAACCATCCTGACCTGTGTGTTGCAGGTAACTGCCGCGTGTGCGTGGTTGAACAGGCAGGTGCAAGAACTCTCGTAGCTTCTTGTGCTACTCCTGTAATTGAGGGAATGGTAATCCAGACAAACAGTCTTAAGGTAAGGAATGCCAGGAAACATATAGTTGAACTTCTTCTTTCTGAGCACAGAGCGGATTGTACAAAATGCTATAAGAATCAGAACTGCGAACTGCAATCCCTTGCAAACGAGTTTGCATTTGGTGATCATATCTTTATTGATCTTGTTCCCGGGCATAATTATACGATCGACAGGTCATCTCCTTCGTTTATCAAGGACGACAGCAAATGCATCCATTGCCAGCGTTGTGTAAGGACATGTGCTGAGCTTCAGTATATATCTGCGATCGGAGTTGCAAATAAAGGAGCTCATCAGAAGATCTCATCATTTCACGACAGACCTATGAGTCATGTTGTTTGCACAAACTGCGGTCAGTGCGTAAACCGCTGTCCGACCGGAGCTCTTACAGAGAAGACCTATATCGACATGGTATGGGATGCTATCTACAATCCCGACAAGCATGTTGTGGTTCAGACAGCGCCTGCTGTAAGAGTCGCACTTGGCGAAGACCTTGGATATGATCCCGGTGAAAGGGTGACAGGGAAAATGGTCACCGCCCTCAAACAGCTTGGTTTCGATTCAGTATTGGATACTGATTTTACAGCGGACCTTACTATAATGGAGGAGGGCACAGAACTTCTTACCCGCTTGAAAAAGGTTCTTGTGGACGGAGATACAAAAACATCCATTCCGATGTTCACATCCTGTTCTCCGGGCTGGATAAAATTCATTGAGCATAAGTATCCGGAGTTCCTTCCGAATCTTTCAACTTGCAAATCACCTCAGCAGATGTTTGGCGCACTGTCAAAAACCTATTATGCTCAGAGACGGAAGCTTGATCCTTCAAAAATTGTA
This sequence comes from Bacteroidota bacterium, assembly GCA_037446375.1. Classification (GTDB taxonomy): domain Bacteria; phylum Bacteroidota; class Bacteroidia; order Bacteroidales; family VadinHA17; genus LD21. Next base: position 6,328 of record JBBIIS010000156.1, read on the forward strand.
TCAGTCTCCATAATGCCATGCACAGCCAAGAAATTTGAAGCTGACAGGCCTGAGATGAGATCAAGCGGATTCAAGGATGTTGACTTTGTACTCACAACACGAGAGCTTGCCGTAATGATAAAGCAGGCCGGGATAGATTTCAAGTCTCTTGAATCGTCAAATTATGACTCTGTAATGGGTGATTCAACAGGAGCTGCGGTGATCTTCGGAGCTACCGGAGGTGTGATGGAAGC
>JBBIIS010000157.1:0-6518 GCA_037446375.1 Bacteroidota bacterium
GACGAAAAACATCGGACCTGATCTTTCTGAAAAATGCATTATCAACAGAACAAGTCAGCTTTGCAAGCGGGCTGATGCTGTCAATTATTACAAGAAACGGAACATCGCGTCCGGATTTTCTGAGTTGAATTGCCATTTCAAAGGCCAGTACACCGCCAAAAGAAAAGCCTATCAGATAATAAGGTCCTTCAGGAGAGACAGTCAGTACCATTTTCAGATATTCCCTGGCCATCTCTTCTACATTCGTGAACCTTATCTTTTCCCCTTCCGAACCGGGATGAAAGAATCCATATAAAGGCTGGTCCGGCCCAAGTTTATCGCTTATAAGGTAATTACCTTTGTCTCCGTGAACCACAAATATTGGCTTCCGCTTTCCCTCTGTATTGATCGGCATAAGGTTATACAACTCCTTGGGCCAAAAGTGCTTAATCAATTTACCCTTGTACCTTGCAAGATTTTCAATTAATTCGGGGGTAAGATTCTCCTGCGGCCCGCTGTATTTCAATTTTCCGCCTGAGAAAGAAACCCTTATCTCCTTTCGTGATAAATCCTCAATAAATTCCTGTATGCTCATGGGGGTTTCCATACTTAATTCTTCACACATCTTACTGCCATAGCCATCTTTTTGTCGAGATTCCCTACATAAAGGCTAGGCACGTCAAAAATTATTTTTATATAGTCTGCACTGTAAATATCAGTCTGGGAAGAGGTCCAGTAATATGCATCACCACCGCAATAATTGAATGCTCCGGGAGGTGTCCGAACCCCGGCTGCGAATGAAGAGAACCCTGAGCTGTTATTGGTGGCCTGATCATTTCCTGGTACACCTACGACCCCATAATTGAGCCAGCCCGATGTTGAAGCCATAGCTTTTCCGATGTTTTCCCCGCTTCCACCATTCCCGTATCCTTTTGAAGTAATATAATTAATAAGTGTTGTCCATTCCTCATTTGTTGACGGATGCCATCCTGTCGGGCAGATGTTGCGGGAATCCGTCACTGCAAACCATGTGTAAAGCCTGCCGTATATATATGCAACTCCTTCATTGCCTATGAATGACCATTCAAACTTCGGCAGGGTGTCAGTTGCAATATCAACATTATAAGGTATCGTCGTACCTATAGGGTCACCGTTACTGTAATAAGTCGACTTCAGATTATCCGTCATCCACCATTGATTTCCGAATTTTTTGGTTGGATACACATTCCCTTCAAAGTCAGTTACAGTACCGGTCACTCCGCCAGATGTAGTTATATTGCCAGTTGATTTTTTGCAACCCGATGTGAATAGTGCCATATACGCTATGAACACAAGCAGAATGGTTCCCCTGGTAAACCTTATCATTTGTAAGCTCTTATTTCTATTCATATATATTTTTATTTTCTCTAAATCTCTCCTTCAGCAATGCTTGATGCAGCTTGGGTTTTCTTCTCCGGTTGATTTCCTGAAGCTGTTCTCTTTATCCTGATATCGATGATCTCAGCCAGATCCTTTATCCTTGGGCTATCGAAGAAAGTCCTTAGTTCCAGATCAAGGCTGAAGGCTGATTTGATTCTGGAATGAACAGACATCGCTGTAAGTGAACTGCCACCAATATCAAAGAAATTATCGCTTACTGAAATTTCCTTAAGCTTAAGAACATCTGAAAAGATCTGGTATAGGGCTTTCTCGGTACCCGACATATTGTCAATATTGAATATCTCCTGTTTTTCAAGATCAAAGGAATCAACTTTTAATGCGTCCTTATCAATTTTCCCATTTATTGTTTTGGGGAAGCCTTTCATTAACTTATAAAAGGAAGGAACCATATAGGAAGGGAACTTGCTCTTCAGGAGCCTGTCAAACTCCCGTACATCCATGTTAAACGTATCGTTTACATTGACAAAGGCAGCAAGCCTTGTATCTCCCGCTTTGATCTTCACCGGCTTAATAACGGTTTCAATAATTCCACCGATCTCTGAAATTATTGATTCAATCTCTCCCATTTCGACCCTGAAACCCCGGATCTTAATCTGATTATCCATTCTGCCATGGAACTCAATATTTCCATCAGGAAGCCACCTTGCAAAATCACCGGTTCTGTATAGCTTTTCAGAGGGATTATGCGGATTATAAATAAAACTTGATCTATTAAGATCATCCCTGTTCAGGTAGCCCAGCGAAAGCCCGTCCCCGCCGACATATAATTCACCGATCACTCCTAAAGGCACGTATCTAAGATCCTTGTCAAAAATATATGTTGTCGAGTTACTGACCGGCTTACCAATTGGAATATTGTTCTCAAAGTCTTTTTCTATAAGGTATGTTGTGGAATAGGTAGTATTCTCGGTAGGACCGTAGGCATTTAATATTTTAAGCGACGGATTATCGTGCCTTACCCTGTTCACATGAAGTGGCGACATAATATCACCGCCCGATATAAGATATGTAAGTCCTGAAAATATTGAAGTGCTTTCTTCAGCCAGCTGTGTAAGCAGAGATGTTGTAAGGAAAAGAATGGTGATACCATGCTTTTTAAGTTCCTGCCCAAGAGTCCGGGCATCGAGTATCACCTCCTTATCTACAATGAAAAGTGAACCGCCGTTCAGAAGGGGACCCCATATCTCAAAGGTAATAGCATCGAAAATAATAGCTCCGGTCAGGAGGATTTTATCATCCGGGGTAATATTAAGATAGTTTGTATTGCGAACGAGCCTGACAACTCCGCTCTGCGGAAGAATACTTCCCTTTGGTTTACCTGTAGTTCCTGAGGTGTACATTATATAAGCATGATCCGAAGAACTGTTAATCAGCTTCAGATCAGAAGGGTCCTGATCGAATGTACTCTCATCATTAAGTGAGAGCATTTTAACACCGGTCGGATATTTCAGATATTTATCCTGTGTCAGTATGATCTTACAACCTGAATCCTCAACCATGTACCTGATCCTCTGTTCGGGATAATCGGGATCTATCGGGACATAAGATCCTCCGGCTTTGAGTATGCCAAGAAGTCCTATAACGACTTCAATAGATTTCTCCACAAGCAAACCGACAGGAGTATTTCGGCTGACACCGTTCTTTCTCAGATTTCTTGCAAGCTGATTGGTTCTTGAATTCAAGCCGGCATATGTGAGCGACTTCCCCCTGTACGAAACAGCAGTCTTCCCGGCGTAGACACTGACCTGTTCTTCAAACAATTCCGCAATTGTTCTGTTTTTGGGATAATCTGTACTGGTATTATTTATTTCTGACAGGAATTTCATTTCATCTTCAGGTACTATTTGAAGATTTGATATTGGCATATCAGGATTTTCGGTAAGCTTATTCAGCAGGTGCATATAGCTGTTCCTCAGCAAAACAGCTGTCTCCGTTTTAAGATAATCATTGGAATATTCAAGTTCACCTTCTATCCGGTCATCCTCTTCCCACAGAAAGAGTGTCATATTAAACGGAGCAGGCCTTTGTGATGCTGTAATCCGTCTGCTTGTTATACCTGAAAGTTTTAACGGGATATTCAGATTACTCTGCCAGACGAATCCGATCTGGAAAAGAGGATTTGTATTTGAAGCCCTCTCAGGATTCACAATTTCCACAATCTGTTCAAATGACAGGTTCTGATGTGCCATGGCGTCCATGACCGTTTTATTTGCAAATTTCACCAGGTCCCTGAATGTCAGTTCATTTGAGTACTTTAGTCTTACTATGATGGTATTAACGAACATTCCGAAAATATTCTCAAGTTTCGAATCCGGCCGGTACGCCACAGGTATTCCGATATTAAGATCATTCTCGCGGGAATAAATATGCATCTGCAGTCCGAAGACGCTTATCAGTGAAGCAAAAAGAGAGCTCCCCTCAAGCTTGCTGATGCTTTTTAACTTATCTGTAAGCTCTTTTGAAATTACGACAGGTTCGTACTTTCCGATGCCTGACGGGATTCCCTTAGGTTGAAAATCATAAGGAAAGTTCATCTTAGAGGTGGTTCCATTCAGGTTTTCCTTCCAGAATTCTCTGGATAGGTCAATCTCTTCCTGGTCATGAAGTTTATTTTCAAGTTCGGCAAAATCATACTGTTGAAATTCGATCTCCTTTAGAGATGGCACCTTCCCTTTAAGCAGGGAATTATACATTTCACCAAGATCTTTAACAAAAACAGGCCATGACCAGCCGTCAAATATTATATGATGAATGCTTATGTGGAAATAATATTCTTCTTCCCCGGTCCTGATCAGCGTAAGTCTGAATAACGGACCATTCTCAAGGTTAAAAGCTTTGGCAGAATCTTTATTGATGATATCGTCAGCCTTCCGATTTTTTTCATTTTCTTCTGATGAAGACAGATCATTAAACAAGATCTCAACTGCCGATGGAATAATATTGCAATAAGGTTCACCATCCACCTCCCTGAAGACCGAGAAGACAGTATGGTGCCTGTGGAACAGTACTTCAACACTTTTCTGGAATATATTTCTGTCTATGTTTCCTGAAAGTTTATAAGAGAAAGTTATTATATACGATGGCATCCCGGGCTGCAGCTTTGAAATGAGCCATAATCTCTTCTGATTGACTGTAATGGGAAGATTCTCCATCCGATCAAGGTGTACAAGATTAATTCCTGAAGCCGGGGCAGAGACACTTTTCCCGACTAGCTGACCGATCTTCTCAATAGTGGCATTATTTATCAAAGTATTGAAATTCATAACATATTCAAACCTCTCCTTTATCTTGTTCATCAGGCTGATAGCAAGCAGTGAATTACCGCCAATATCGAAAAAGCTGGCATCTTTCCTGATGTTTTTAATATGAAGGATATCTTCCCACAGCCCCGCAACCACGATCTCTGTACCAGTTAGTTCCGGATTCTCATCAATCCCCGAATCAACTGCCATTGAAGGGTCAAATACGAGTGCTTTCCTGTCTATCTTGCCGTTCAGAGTTCTGGGGAATTCCTGCATCGGAACGAAAAGTGAAGGGATCATATAACCCGGTATTTTATTCCCGATCCTCCCGACTATCCCCTCGCGATTAAGCTTAAAGGTTTCGTTAACATGCAGAAATCCTACCAGCCTGTCATCCAATCCATTACCTTTCACAAGCTTCACAACTGCCTCAATTATGCCATCGATCTGGCTTAATTGAAATTCAATTTCACCAGGTTCAATTCTGAATCCGTGAAATTTCAGCTGATTATCATTCCTCCCGAAAAGTTCAATATTACCATTATCGAGGAACCGCCCAAGGTCTCCGGTTCTGTATATTGTCTCTCCATTCCAGGAGACAAATTTCTCCCTGTTCAGGCTCTCACGATTATGATAGCCTTTCGTTACTCCGGTACCGCCTATACAAACCTCACCAACTGCACCGACAGGCTGCTCCTCATCCTTAATAAGGATATGAACTGAAGTATTGTCAATTGGCTTTCCGACAAGGATCGTGTTATAATCTGTCAACTGATAGCAGGTTGACCAAACAGTTGTTTCGGTGGGGCCATACATATTCCAGAGCGAATTGACTTTTGGCAATAAATCCCGGACAAGACTAGCCTGCAGGGCTTCTCCCCCGCAGAGAGCCTTAAGTTCCTGATTGCCCTTCCATCCGCTGGCAAGAAGCAGGGTCCAGGTAGCAGGAGTCGCCTGCAGGACAGTAATTTCATGGTCATCAATAAGCTTCATAAGGGCCTCCCCGTCCGACAGATGTTCATTGCTTGCGATAAAAACGCAGGCGCCAACAGTCAGCGGAAGAAATATTTCAAGCACCGAAATGTCAAATGAGAGAGTAGTCACTGCCAGTATTTTGTCACTGGCTGTCATTCCCGGGACCTTAGCCATGCTGCTTACAAAATTTGAAACTGCAAGTTGCGGAACCCTGACACCCTTGGGCTTGCCTGTAGAGCCGGAAGTATACATAAGGTAAGCTAGCGAATCCTTTTCAACCTTTAATTTTGTACTGGTGCTATTCTGCTTTCTGATCTCATTCTGTTCGGTGTCAAACTCTAATTTCATAATATTAATATTCCTGAATCTGCCCCTGAAAATCTCTTCCGTTACGAGGTATTCAGCACCGGAATCCTCAATCATGTAGAACAGTCTCTCATCAGGGAACGTTGGATCGAGGGGGAGATAATATCCGCCTGTCTTAAGAATACCCATTACGGCAATTATCATTGATGCTGATCTGTTCATACTCAGACCGCAGACACGCCCCGCAGAAAATCCGTTTTTCAAAAGATAATTCGCGAACTGGTTTGAAAGATTATCGAGCTCTGAATAGGTAAATATCCCATCCCTGCTCTCAAGTGCGGGCTTATCAGGAAATAATGAGGCAGTTTTCTGAAAAGGTTCACTTATTCTCTTTTTGTCAAATGAAACTGATGTATTGTTGAATGATTTCAGCCTGTTTTTATCAAGACCAGAGATTATTGGCAGTTCATTGATTGCTTTTTCAGGAGACCTCACAATATTTTTAAGCAGGAAAATAAAATTTTCTTTAAAAGCTTCAATTGTACTCTGTTTTAAAATATCAGTACTGAATTCAAT
>JBBIIS010000158.1:0-6466 GCA_037446375.1 Bacteroidota bacterium
GACTACCCTTAATTGAGGTGAATCATCTTGAAGCTCACGTAATGTCGCATTTTATTAATGACGATTCGGGAAAGAAGAATCCAGGATTCCCTTTTCTCTGCCTTCTCGTTTCAGGGGGACATACACAGCTTATGGTCATGAAAAGCCATTATGAAATGGAGGTGATCGGAAATACAATCGACGACGCTGCCGGGGAGGCTTTTGACAAATGCGGCAAGGTTATGGGACTGCCATACCCGGCCGGACCCATAATAGATAAGCTCGCAAAGGATGGAGACAAATCTGCATTCAGGTTTTCAAAACCGGCTGTAAAGGGACTGAATTTCAGCTTCAGCGGACTAAAGACCAATTTTCTGTATTTTCTGCGCGACAACATTAAGGAAAACGCAAATTTTATTGAAGAGAACAAGAATGATCTCTGCGCTTCTCTTCAGAATACAATTGTGACAATTCTGACAGGAAAGCTTGTTAAGGCCTCCCTTCTGACAGGTATTAAAACCATCGGTATCGCTGGCGGGGTATCTGCAAATTCAGGGCTCAGGGAAGCTGTCGCGACAGAAGCACATAAGAGAGGTTGGGATCTTTATATTCCGGCCTTCAGCCTCACAACAGATAATGCGGCAATGATAGGTATCAGCGGTTATTATAAATATCTGAAGGGCGATTTTTCAGGCCATGATGTTGCCCCGTTGGCCAGATTTGATATAAAATAAACTAAATGGAGACAATGACATCTGAACAATCAATCTTAGTTGTCGGAGCAGGCGCTATCGGAGGCATTACTGCTGCCATTCTTCACAGAGCAGGGTACAATGTGGAGATAATGGCAAAATACGATGACTATGCCGATCTGATCTCGACGAAAGGAATGAATATTACCGGAGCAAGGGGAAACTTTAACTGCAGGATGAAGGGCTGGGGAACATCAACGGAAGGAATGACCAAAAAAGATCTGATATTTCTTGCGACCAAGGCAACTGATGTGATAGAGATCACTAAGCAGGTTCTTCCATACCTTAAGGATGACGGTATTATCGTTTCACTTCAGAATGGCATTTGCGAAGATGATATTGCAAAAATTACGGGGAGAGATAAGGTTGTCGGATGTGTTGTGGCATGGGGAGGAACTATGCACAGCAGGGGAGATCTCTTTATGTCATCAACCGGAGAATTCATAATAGGCTACCTCGATAAAAATATCGATTCAAGACTCCAAAATATTGCGACTATTCTCTCAGTAATTGTACCCGTGAGATGTTCAGACAATATAATGGGTCATCTTTATGCCAAGATGATAATCAATTCATGCATAACAATTGCAGGGGCGATAAGCGGACTTCATGTTGGTGAAATGCTGGCGAGAAAAAAGATCAGGAAGATATATATCGAGATAATGAAAGAGGGGGTAGCCGTTTCTCTGGGGATGGGAATAAAGCTTGAGAAATTTGGAAAGAATCTTGACTTTTACAGGGTAATACAGAAGGAGGGCTGGTATTCAGATATGAAGAGGCATCTGCTAATGCGGATAATCGGCTTCAGATACAGAAAATTAAGATCATCGAGCCTTCAGTCGCTTGAAAGAGGCAAGCCCACAGAGGTAGATTTTTTCAACGGGTATATAGCCAGAAATGGTGTCGCACTTGGGATCGATGTTCCTGTAAACAGTGCGATTGTAAAGATCATTCATGAGATCGAGACTGGGAAAAGGAAAGTTTCTTTAACCAATTTTAACGATCCGTTGTTTGACAGATTCAACTAATCAGAGTATTTTTTATTGTAAAAATATATATCTTTCGCTAAAATACTCCAGATGCAGGCAGTCAGAATTCAGCCAACCAAGAATTCACCTGAGATTATTCTCGATCCATCAGGGATAATAAAGATCAGGGGCCGCTCCATTCATGAGAATGTAGCTGAGTTTTTTGCGCCTGTGGACAATTGGATATCAGGCTATATTCTTGATCCTGCCGAGATGACCTGTGTCGATGTGAATCTTGAGTATTTCAATAGTGCAAGCGCCAAGACTTTTATAACACTCTTCCAGAAAGTGACTATGGTAGCTCTCAAGCATAAAAGGTTTAAATTCAACTGGTACTACGAAGAGGGCGATGAAGACATCCTTGAGAGGGGGGAATATTTTGCCTCCGTTCTTGATGTTCCGATTAATTTTATCAGGATCAGCTGATCAGCCTCCAATCTGTCATTCTGGAAATTCCGCACTCTTTGTTGCAGCATTCCTGTTTTTCTTCCTGAAGTAGAAATATACCGGAAGTCCCAGTGCAAGAAATCCTGCGCCGATCTCGGCATGAAGAGGCTTCCTTATCCATATATTCAATACAAACCATATTACAATTCCTATGAAAATTATGGGAGTAACAGGATAGCCAGGCGTTTTATAAGGCCTTTCAGCATTTTTCATGCGGCGGCGGAAGATGAATATCCCAAACGCAGCGAGAGCGAAAAATATCCACTCAACTGAAACAGTATATGTTATAAGGTCCTCAAATGTACCCCAGAAGAGAAGGAGCATTACAGACCAGACCGACTGCGTTATAATGGCAAATACCGGAGTTCTGAACTTCGGATGCACATGAGCTATCTCTTTAAAAAAGAGACCGTCATCAGCCATGGCATAATAGATCCTGGGAGAAGAGAGTGTATATATTCCTATCGTTCCAAGTGTACTTATTGCGATTATTCCGGCAACAATCATCCCCCCTGATGGCAGTACAGCTGCGGTGGCTTCTGCTGCAACTTTCTCTGAAACAGCTATCTTGCTTATTGGCAGAAGGTACATGTAGCTGACATTTATCAGCAGGTACACGAGTATCACAACCACGGCGCCCACCGTCATTGCTATTGGAACATTTCTTGTCGGGTTTTTGGCCTCGCCGGCCAGAAAGGAAGCATGCTGCCATCCGCCATAGGAAAACAAAACGCCAACGAGGGCCACTCCGAAATTTGTAAGTGTCACCTGCCCCGCCGATACGGAAGCTCCATGGCTGAAACTAATGGAGCTGGATCCATAAATGAGACCTGTTCCAATAATTATACAGATCCCTGCTATCTTGAGTCCAGTAAAGAGGTTTGAGAACATCTCTCCGAATTTTGCCCTGAGTACATTAAGGGTGGTGACAGTCACAATCACGATTATGCTTGTTACGATCTTCATGGTATGATCCATAGGGATGAAGAAGCTCAGGTAATATGTGAATGCCAGTGAGAGAACCGCTATGGATCCTGATGTTATAATCAGAAGATATGCCCATCCGTAGAGAAAACCAAGCCAGCCTCCGTATGCCTCCTTTAAAAAAACATATATACCGCCCGCACGCGGAAAAAGGCCTCCAAGCTCACCGAAAGTAAGGGCCCCGGTGAGTGTTATCAGCCCACCCACGGCCCATACGGCAATTATGTACCATGCAGATGGAACGAGGCCTGCTATCTGAGCCGGCGTGACAAAGATCCCAGATCCGATGCATGATCCGATCGCGACCATTGTCAATCCATAAAGGGAGAGTTCCCGGGCTAGCTTTGTCACTATCTTTAAAAAAATTATTGCCGGACCGGGTCAGTAAGCGAGTATCTGGCTCTTTTCCCTCCCTGTCCCCTTTATCCAGATTCTATTGCTGTAGACTTCGACAATTGAAAAACTGTTGTTCTTTTCGGTTTCAACCATGGCTTTGAGATTTACAAAATGGATCTTATTGAAGTTGCCATAGTTTCCGGCATGATTGTGTCCGCTGAACCATGCAATTATGTTACTGTAACCGCTGAGAATCGACAGGATCTCTTTTGCGTTCAGAAGGTTCTGATCACTTTCAGGGAAAATGGGGAAATGGCAGAAGATAAATACTTTTTCCGATTTTAAGGTTGCTTCATTGAGCTGGGAGGTCATCCACACAATCTGGTCGGCGCCGATGGCCCCGTTATTATCCCTGCCATTCAATTCCCCTTTCCTGTTCAGCTTTGCTATCATACTGTTTGCTGCCTCGATAATTTTCTTGTTGCGAGTGGAATATGTGCTTACCTCATTCCCATTGAGGAAAATAAATCTGAAGCCCTGTCGCGTAAATGAATAAAATCCTGATCTGTTCTCCGCAAGCGGAGGAATATTTTTAATTAGCTTATGCTCTACCCAGTAATCGTGATTGCCTGCAACATGATATATCTTAAGCTGTGATGAATCGAGTATATGCATGACTGGCAGATATGACTCAAAATCCTTATCAATAAGATCGCCGAGATTAACCGCAAAGTCAGTTTTATTCGTTATGAATGAAGAGAGAGCCTCTCTCAGCTTTGCAAGGGAAGACCTGTAAAACCGTGTTCCGGAGGGATTCTCATTGCAATAATGAATATCAGTTACGACGCCGAATGTCATTACTGGTTTTCCTTCATTGCCTTCGGACCGTGATGAATTACGCGGGTTCCCTGGCAAAAAGGATGTTAAAATGAGTAATGAAAAAAAGGCCGCCAGACTCTTCATCGTATGGTATTTTTTATTAAATGTAATAAAAATACCTTCTGTTATTGCTTTTCATAGAAAGCTTCCCTTCCAGGATACCTGAATCTTCGTTTTGCTATCTCCAGAGGATATAGAAAATATTCAGCCCTGGCTTCTGCACAAAGCTTCGACTGTCCATCGTAAAGCTGACAGATTATTAATGCGGATTTCCCGGATTGACTTTCAATGGAGGCCTTAATTGTTATCACTCCCCGGTTCACATAGACAGGAGAAATGTACCGGGTTCGCATCTCAGATGTTACGCCAGCCGTGCCAATCTTAACAGACACACACCACCCTCCAACCTCATCGAGAAGAGTTGCGATTATCCCGCCATGCAGCACGTTTGGATATCCCTGATAATTATCGGATGGCTGCCAGGTTGCATGAATGGATTCTTCACTTTCGGTGAAGTTTAGTTTCAGACCCATCGGGTTGGCAACTCCACATCCGAAGCACAGGTTCTTTTCCCTGTCGTATGGATTTATGATCTTCTTCATGATCGTGTCCTGTGTTTTTTTGAAGTTTCAGTATAGGCCTTGAGATGGATAAAGGATACTATGAAAAGGAGCATTCCGAACAGAATAAAGCTGACAAGCATCCAGATTGACGGACTCTCAAGTCCCGGGACAGGATGATGTATTCTGTATATATACCCCAGTACTGATACAAGCAGAACCATGACCGAAACGATCATAGAAAAGATAATAGTTGTACCATCAAAAATCCTTGTCTGCTTGTAGAAATTTGTGTTCTTGAATCTGACATAGGAGGTCTGGGCGTATACTTTAGCCCTGTGCTGAGATCTTGCCTGACGGTATTTTCTCCAATCCTCCATAGCACGGTCATACTCTTCATTTTCCCTGGAGACGCGATTTGAATATGTAAGAAGGAATTCATAGGCTTCAGTAATAAGTATGAACATATCCTCTGCAGAAGAGGAAGGATTAATATCGGGATGAAACTCCCTCGCCTTCTTCCTGTAGGCCTTTTTGATCTGGTCTTTACTACTGCCGTGCTCAAGGCCCAGAATTGAAAAATAGTCATTTATAGTCATAACAGATGTTTTAGCTAATGCTGCTCCACGAATGTTTCTGGCTGAAAAGTCTCCCCAGTTCATATCTCATAATCAGATTCTGGTCGTCGCTTAACGACGGGTCTTTATCCAGTACAGAGCCGGCAATATTTCTTACATATTCTATTATCTGGCCATCCCTGCTCAGGCTCGCTATCTTCAGATCGAACGGGATTCCGCTCTGCTGTGTTCCTTCAAGATCGCCGGGACCCCTTAGCTGAAGGTCAGTTTCAGCAATTTCAAAGCCATCGCAGGTTCTTACCATCACCTCTATCCTTGAAGAAGCATCCTTTGATAGTTTGTCAGCGCTCATTAGAATGCAGTAAGACTGGTCGGCGCCTCTTCCGACTCTTCCTCTGAGCTGGTGAAGCTGAGAAAGGCCGAATCTCTCCGCGCTCTCAATTATCATAACTGTGGCGTTTGGAATATCTACGCCTACCTCTATAACCGTGGTAGCTACCATTATGTGAGCCTGGCCTTCGCGGAAGAGCTTCATAGAGATCTCCTTATTTGCCGCAGTCATCCTGCCGTGAACAACAGCGATGCAATACTTCGGCGCGGGAAATGCATCAGAGATTAATTCAAGTCCTTCATCCAGATTCTTATAATCCATTTTCTCTGATTCTGTTATCAGGGGATAAACGATATAGATCTGTCTGCCCTCGCTTATCTGGTTACGCATGAATCCGAAAACCTTATTCCTTTCCGAGTCGTTAAAATGCATTGTTTTTATTGGTACCCTCCCCGGAGGAAGCTCAGAGATCACCGAAACATCAAGGTCGCCATAGAGGGTCATAGCAAGTGTCCTGGGTATGGGAGTGGCAGTCATAACAAGTATATGGGGCGGGTTTACATTTTTCTCCCAGAGTTTTGCTCTCTGGGCA
>JBBIIS010000159.1:0-6160 GCA_037446375.1 Bacteroidota bacterium
GGCGCTTCACTTGCGGGCGATGAACATGCTTTTTGAAGGGCTGAAAGAAAAGGGTTCGATGGTCATTGTTCCAAGCTCAGCACTCGATTCGATGAACCTTGGAGTGATTGGAGGACTGGCCTCTTTAGGGAAGATGGCAGAGACTAAAGAATGATCTTCAATCTCCCCAGCCTCCCATGAACTGGCCAACCTTGGCAAACGATGCTTTTGGGTTGACGCAGCAAACAGGAATTTTTGAGCTGTTCGCAATTATATACTGTTCGGAAGCTCCGACAATGTAATCAGCAAAGGTGATATTCTTTGTAGTCACAATTAGTATAAGGTCGGCATTTATCTTCTGGGCAAAATCTATTGTCTGCTGTGCAATATCACCTTTTATAATCTCATGAACTTCATATTCGATATTATTCTGAATTAAATATTTAACAGCAAAATTCATATTGACGTTTGTCTTTTTGGCGATTATCTTGTCGCTTGTAGTCATCTCTATAATATGGATCTTGGAATCGAAGTATTTCCCCATGAAGATAGCCATCTTCATCTTCTCCTTATTTTCATTTCTGAAGTCAACGGGAAAGACAATATTATGATATCTCTCCTGGTCGCGAGGGGGATCCTGAACTACAATGAATGGAACTTTAGACTTAACTATAACCTTAAGCGCCCAGCTGCCGGTCAGCTTCTGCATCCCCTTCATCCCATGAGTTCCCATAACAACAAGGCTTGCCTCCTTGTCGTTCGCAAATGATGAGATTGCATTAAAAATCGTCCCTTTCTCAATATGAGAAGCAATATGCATGTTATATTTCTTCCCATTCTCCCCTGCAACCTTTACAAGTTTTTCTGTGACAGCCGATTCATCATGCCCCTTGATCTTCTCCTCTACAATGTGAAGCAGACAAACCTCGTTTCCGACCATCCTGCTGATCTTAACAGCATGAGCAAGTGCATGCTCAGCTACCTGGGTAAAATCCCACGGTACTACTATGAGCTTATTTTGTTCTTCCATGGTCCTTTATGATTTTCAATCTATATGTAAAGTTATTCATATTTTGCCAATTATCAAATCTGTCATCATGCCGGTGATACACCTTCATTTAGGATAAGAAACTCTGCAAAAGAGAAAAATTTTGAATATTCAACCATTTTTACGGGCCGGGAACATAACAGCGCTCAAAAATAGTGCCATTTTTGATAAGAGATCAGGAGTTTTAAAGCCTGAAAATAAGGCCCATTCATTGAAGATTGAAAATAATGGTGATTTATTGGGAGTTACCGCCTAACAATTTACTATTTTTACATGCTTATTTTTTTTAAAATTTCAACAGTAAAATATGAAAAGGGAAAAGGTAAAACAATTATTGTCAGAATCTCCGGTTGGGAAAATTGTGCTTGTAAAAGGGTGGGTTAGAACCAAAAGGGATAACAAGAATATCGTATTTATTGCTTTGAATGATGGTTCGGCTATAAATAATATTCAGATCGTAATTGATCCTTCGGGTTTCGATGAAAAGCTTCTGAAAGAGATAACAACCGGTGCCTGTATTGGTGTCACGGGAAAGCTTACTGAGTCGCATGGCAAAGGGCAGGCAGTCGAGATCGCTGCGCAAAAAATAGAACTCTACGGGAAAGCGGACACTGACACATACCCTCTTCAGAAGAAAGGACATTCAATGGAGTTTATGCGTGAGATCGCACATCTCCGGTTCAGGACAAATACATTTTCAGCTGTATTCAGGATAAGGCATGCAATGGCGTATGCCATCCATAAATATTTCAACGACAAAGGCTTTTTCTACCTTCATACACCTATAATCACCGGCAGTGATTGTGAGGGAGCAGGGGAGATGTTTCACGTTACGACAATGCCTCTTAATGAAATACCAAAGAACGAGGATGGGTCAATAAACTTCAACGAAGATTTCTTTGCCAAGGAGACAAACCTTACAGTCTCCGGTCAGCTTGAAGGAGAACTAGGGGCCCTTTCGCTTGGCGAGATCTATACCTTCGGCCCCACCTTCAGGGCAGAGAACTCAAATACGCCAAGGCATCTCGCCGAGTTCTGGATGATAGAACCGGAGGCCGCTTTTTACGACCTAAACGACAATATGGACCTGGCCGAGGATTTTCTCAAATATCTTATAAAGTACGCGCTTGATAACTGTTCAGAGGATCTTGAATTTCTCAACAGCATGATTGACAAGGGCCTTCTTGAAAGGCTGAAGTTCGTTCTTGGAAACAGCTTCACAAGGCTCACCTACACCGATGCAATGGATATCCTTACCAAATCGGGAAAGAAATGGGAATTTCCGGTAGGATGGGGTCGCGACCTGCAGGCTGAACATGAGAGATATCTGGTTGAGGAACATTTCAGGAGACCTGTTATCCTTACAGATTACCCAAAGGAAATAAAAGCCTTTTACATGAAGCAAAACGACGATGGCAAGACAGTCAGGGCAATGGATGTGCTTTTTCCGGGCATCGGCGAGATAATCGGCGGAAGCCAGAGAGAAGAGGATCACACAAAGCTTCTTAACAGGATAATTGAGCTTAAGCTTAAGGAAAAGGATTTCTGGTGGTACCTAGAGACAAGAAAATACGGATCAGCACCTCACAGCGGATTTGGACTTGGCTTTGAAAGGCTTATTCTTTTTGTAACAGGAATGTCGAACATAAGGGACGTGATCCCTTTCCCAAGAACCCCGAGAAATGCGGAATTTTAATGATTTGTGCCGGTAATACCCTGAGGGTAAGTCGATGTTAAAACAGCGCTTACAGCAGAAATTGCTTCAGAAGCTCTCCCCGCAGCAGATCCAGATGATCAAGCTGCTTGAGATCCCTGCGATCCAGATGGAACAAAGGATAAAGAAGGAGCTTGAAGAGAACCCTGCTCTTGAAGAGGGAGAGGATGAGGAAGAGGTTGATCAGCCGGAAGATGAAGAGGTGGAAATCACTGAAGAAAAAGACCGCGACCAGGATGAGTTCACTATCGATGATTATATCGACGATGACGATATTCCCGAATACAGGCTTCAGACATCAAATTACAGCAAGGATGATGAAAAGAGGAATGAGATACCATTTTCTTCCGGATCTTCATTTCATGAACATCTCTCATCTCAGCTGGGACTCAGGGAACTAACACAGGATCAGAGAATACTTGGAGACTACATTATAGGCAATATCGATGAGGATGGATACCTGAGAAGGGAGCTTGCAAATATTGTCGACGACCTTGCATTTCTTCAGAATATTACCACAACAGAGGAGGAGCTCGAAAAAGTTCTTGGCATTATCCAGGATCTTGAACCTGCGGGCGTTGGCGCACGTACACTGAGAGAATGCCTTCTTCTGCAGCTGGAAAAAAAGGATCTCGCACTGCCATCAGCAAAGCTGGCTTTTACCATATTGAGCGACTATTTTGATGAGTTTACAAAACGGCATTATGATAAGATTATAGCCAGACTTGGCATTTCAGAGGATGATCTTAAAGGGGTTATCGAAGAGATACTGAAGCTTAATCCAAGGCCGGGAGGATCTTACAGCGACGCCTACTCCAAATCGTCTCCATCGATAATTCCCGATTTTATACTCGAGCTCGATGAAGAGGGATTCGACCTTCACCTGAACTCAAGAAATCTCCCTGAACTCAGGCTGAGCAAAGCATACCAGGAGATGCTGCAGACGTACAGCAGGACAAAGGGTGAGAAAAGAGAGATGAAGGATGCTGTAATGTTTGTGAAGCAAAAGATCGACTCTGCAAAATGGTTTATTGATGCCATCAGACAGCGCCAAAACACATTACTCCTGACAATGAATGCAATTCTTGAATACCAGGAGGAATATTTTATCGACGGCGATGAAACTAATCTTAAGCCAATGATCCTTAAGGATGTGGCGGAGATGACCGGACTTGATATTTCGACTGTTTCGCGTGTTGCAAACAGTAAATATATACAGACTCATTTCGGAATATTCCCTCTTAAATTCTTCTTCTCCGAGGGTCTTCAGACCGATTCGGGCGAAGAGGTCTCAACGCGTGAAATAAAAAGAATACTTCAGGACTGCATCGGCAATGAGGAAAAAAGAAGACCACTTACAGATGAGAAGCTTACCGAGATACTTCAGGAAAAGGGTTACCAGATAGCAAGAAGAACAGTGGCAAAATACAGGGAGCAGCTTGATATTCCTGTCGCAAGAATGAGAAAGGAGATATGATGGATACAAAAACAAACAAATTATCTATGGCAGCTGCAAGGGTGGTATCTGTTATCTTTTACCCGCTTTTCATGCCATTATACGGCCTGCTTGTTGTTTTTTTAGCCCCGACGCTTTTCTGGTACATTCCCACAAGGGCAAAAGAGATACTCTTTTTTATCTTCCTGGTTAATAATCTAATAATTCCTGTATCCCTTATGCCATTTTTCAGGTACAGGAACCTTATCAGCTCATGGTTCATTGAAGAGCGCAGCGAAAGGGCTGTCCCGCTTATGACTGCAGCTCTTCTCTATGCAGTTACTTCTTTCATATTGTCAAGGCTTGAGATACCTCTCTTTTTCAAGGCCTTTGCATACGGACTCACTATGCTTTCAATCGTTCTTCTTACCGTAAACAGGTGGTGGAAAATTTCCCTTCACGGTGCAGGTGCCGGGGCACTTATGTCGGTGGTTATTTTACTATCCCTGAGAATGTCGGCATCACTTTCCTATTATTTAGCCGGTTCAGTACTTATAGCAGGACTGATACTCACTTCAAGGCTCAGGCTTAATACACATAATCCGGCTGAAGTATATGCCGGATTCCTTGCCGGATTGATAATCCCGTCAGGGATAATGCTTATATTCCAGTAATTCCTCAAGAGCTTGCACGAGAAGCAATCTGCTCTCTTCATAGAGACCTGAAGGCCATTTTGCTTTGGAATCCGGCAGAATAATATCATCTGAAAGAGAATTCTGCCGTACAGATTTGAACCATCCCATTTTATCCATACTTCCGGCAAGGTATTCCTGTTCGGACTGCCCCGGAGTGGGGATTATTAGCGCACTTCTTCCTATTGTAACAAGTTCCATCAGGGTTGTATAGCCCGAACGTGTTATGATATGCTCGCTTTCGAGGATAGTTTTCTTCATCTCTCCGGAGGACAGGTGCGAAATAAATATCAGGTTTCCACTTTCAGAACTCTCCGTTTTCTCTCCCGGCCTTCCCTCGAGGATAACTGATCGTTTTGCGGAATGTCCGGCAATCCTGGCAGCTTTCTCTCTGAGCATGCTTCGCTGCGGTTCAGGTCCTGAAAGAATTACTGTGCAATAATATTTCCCTTGTATCAAAGATGTTTCCATGGCCACTTTGCCAAATCGCGATAGTATTCCGATAAACCTGGTATTCGACAGATAACCCATTCCGTGAGACAGTTCTCCGGAAATATTTATCTCACCGGGGAGGTCCGGAACATAGCAGAAGCTAAATCTTGTAATTATCTTTCTCATAAGAGCAGATCCGGACTTTTCAAGAAACCTGAGGCTTTTCGGATAAGGAACCTTTAACATGTGTGTAACAAAAGCTGTGGTAATCTTCTTATTCCACAAGCCTGGCCTGCTGTCGCTTATCACAATATCTATCGAGTATTCCCTTATAACTCTCTTAAGCTGCAGGTGCTCCTTTATAGTATGGTAAAGAAAGGAAGGTGCGCTGAGGATGATCTTAATATATTGAGGCAACCACCTTGAATATTTTATTCTGAATCCGGGAAAGTTTATATACCTGAGACCATCGAGCTCATTCCTGAACAGAGCAGTATGTTCTTTCCCGGAACCTATAAAAACATTATTACCTGCCGCGAGTAGTTCAGCAGCAACGGGGATCATTCTTCCGGCATGACCAAGGCCCCATTCAAGGGGACAGATGAGTATGTTTTTTACTTCGTGCAATTTCAACCCGACACCTGGGTTTGAATGCCAAGCTTTTCAACTCTCGTGGCGATATGCTTCAGCTCTTCGGCGGGGACCTTCTGAAGCAGTCCCCCGTCGGGAGTATCGCGCGAAATAGTGTAGATCATCACGGATGAAGGCTTTATGAGTCCGAGAGCCATCAGCCAGCCATTTATCTCTTCAGGTGTTGTATTGTCAATTATTCTCCCATTTATGCGTCCTCTCAGGAAAAG
>JBBIIS010000160.1:0-5816 GCA_037446375.1 Bacteroidota bacterium
TTTCCATTTGTCGGTAAAGTCTTTCTTAGCATTATCCCAATGGTCGAGACCCATAACTGTATGTCCGCTTATCATCTTAAGTCCCAGTCCGTCAAGGATCTTTTTAAATTCAGCGGCACTGTGACCATAGAATTTCCGTTCGATATAGTTTGCATGTTCAACGTAAACATAACCCATGGCTGCAACCTGTTTAAGAGTTCCAAGCGGGTCCTTCCCCATATCATCACGTACGGTATAAAGCTGCAATCCTACGATTCCTTTTTTCCTGTCTTTCGGGGCGGCTCCCATAAGCGTATCACCGAGTACCATTGCACCAGCAACTGCCATGGCTCCGTTTCTGATAAATGTTCTGCGATTGGTTTTCATTTTTGTAAGTTGAAAGGTTTATTTCGATTCGTTGATTTCTTATGATAAAGTTATGAAAAGAATGGTAAGAAATAACAAAAATAGATATGCTGTTAAATATAGCGCACTTTCGGAGCATCTCTTAAGAATATGTTTTGTTATTCCCGCATGGATGCACAACCCTGAAAGGGTGGAATTATTATAGAATAATATTCCAAATACCTGAGCGCCGGAATCAGAGACAAATAAATGAATAAGTATCCCTACCCGGCGCTGATCTTATCCTTGCAAATAATGCTATAATAACGAAACCCCCTCCGGGGGTTAAGGAAGCCTGCTCGCAATATTAGTTGTTTTATTGATGCCCCGACAGGTGTGAAGTGACCCGGTTTTGGTGATCAATTCCCGTTAATGTTCCGCGATGCCCCGCAGGGGCAAGGAAACCCAGGCGGGGCTCAATAATCTGCGACGAAGGAGAGTAAAGCGACCGGCTTTATTTATCCGCCATTTTTAAAGTGAACCAATGCTTATTGTGAATGTTATAATATTTGGATTATTTTTACGCATCAAAGTGTATTTTCAAACAATTTAAACAAATAAGTTATGAAAACCATGAAAGCAATTTTTTCATTAACAATTGTCCTTCTGATGACAGCCGGTCTTTATGGCCAGACAGCAAAAAACAGCCAGCCGGCCACAAGGACTGAAAGCTTCAAAGTATTTGGGAACTGTGATATGTGCAAAGACAGGATAGAGAAAGGATTGAAGATGGATGGTATAACAAAAGCCACATGGGATGATAAGACAAAAATGGCAACTGTTACGTACGACCCTTCGAAGATCACAGTGGATGCAATGCAGAAAAAGGTCGCATCAATTGGTCATGATACCGAAAAATACAAGGCTCCGGATGATGTTTATGCCAAACTTCCAGACTGCTGCCATTACGAACGGGCAAAATAATAAACATTATGAGATTACCCCTCTTGTTTCTCCTATGCCTTGCCATATCATTGTCCGGATCCGTTAAGGCGCAGAAAGCATCAGTAAGCACTGCGGCTTCAATAATTGAAACTGTTATTAAAAAGACAGGCAGCAAAACTATTCCCAACACCGTTGATGTATTCAAAACCGGTGATCCCCAGACAAAAGTCACAGGAATAGTAACCTGTATGTTTGCCACAATGGAAGTGTTAAAGAAAGCTGTGGACATGAACTGTAATCTTATAATTACCCACGAACCGCTTTTTTATAACCATCTTGATGAAACAGTACAGCTTGCAAATGATCCTGTTTTTCTTGAAAAGAAAAAGTACATAGACGACCATAAGATAATTATATGGAGGTTTCATGACTACATACACAGCATGAAGCCTGACGGCATAAGCGCCGGTATGGTGGCGAAGCTTGGATGGGAAAAATATTCACAGGTTAATGAAATAAACAGATTTGTCATCCCTGAAACAACACTGAAAGAGCTTGTGGCATACCTTAAGAATATTTTCCCGGGCACTTCATTCAATGTTGTCGGCAATTTGTCAATGAAGGTCTCTGGTGTTTTCCTTGCAGAAGGTGCCCCGGGAAGTGCAACACATATACGCCTTCTTGAGGATAAAAACATCGACGTTGTAATTGGCGGAGAGGCACAGCAGTGGGAGACCTACGAGTATACGCGCGATGCAGTTAGCCAGGGCAAAAAGAAAGCTGTCATTTTTCTTGGCCACATACCTTCTGAAAATGCCGGAATGGAATGGGCGGCACAGTGGCTCAGGACATTTATAAAGGGAATCCCGGTGGGCTATGTCGATTGCGGTC
This sequence comes from Bacteroidota bacterium, assembly GCA_037446375.1. Taxonomy (GTDB): domain Bacteria; phylum Bacteroidota; class Bacteroidia; order Bacteroidales; family VadinHA17; genus LD21. The sequence goes on from JBBIIS010000160.1 coordinate 2,161, forward strand.
CTTCATACGCGACCTACTAAAGTCATAAAAATCCTTTAACCCCAGAGGACACAGAGTCAATGTTTCACATTGAAACGCAGAGGACGCAGAGAAGGAAAATTCAGAATACCTCTGCGTTCTCTGCGGTAAATGGATTTCAGTTATAAGATCAGCGTCTGAATTGAGTGTGGAAGTGTTTCAATTTCTGCGATTTGAGATCCGATACAGAGATTATATTTTGCTTTCTTTTCAGTATTGTTCATCACTATAACAACAACTTTCCCGTCGGTATTTCTGAAAGCGGTGGTGAGAAGCATGCTCCGGCTTGGAGAGCTAAGTATACGCTTTGCCCCGGGCCTTATGAACTTTGAAAAGTGGCCAATATAGTAATAGGAATTCGTATAGATAAGCTTACCGCTCCTTGTATCAGCATGTACGGGTGCAAAACAAAAATTTCCCACATGATTTGGTCCGCCCTTTTCATCCAGAAGTATATTCCAGTCGGTCCATCCAACAGCTCCGTTATTGAAATCATTTATCATATTACGGCCATAAGCCTCTCCCAGACCCCATAAAAAATATTTTGAGGCATTAAAGCTTTCCGGACATCCTTCCGTGAAAATAAGATTCTTTTCGGGCCATGTTTTACTTACAATACCAACATTGCTGAACATCTTATCACCGCCTGTCCAGCTTTCGTACCAGTGAAATCCCATTCCCCATGCGTATTTTGACGCATCAGGGTCGTCAAAGATTGTCTGGGCCCTCTGTACCATCATGTCGCGGTTATGATCCCATACAATGATCTTTACATTTTTCAGGCCTTGCTGTTCCATAACCGGACCAAGATATAACTTGAGAAAATCCCTTTCGTCAGTTGCAGAATAAATACATGATTCCCAGCTCTGTGTAGCGAGAGGTTCATTTTGTATAGTTATGCCCCATACCGGAATGCCTTCATTTTCATAGCTCTTTATGAATTTTGTATAATAGAGTGCCCATGAATCGTAAAATTCAGGTTTCAGTTTACCTCCGTGAAGCATCTCCCCGTTATCTTTCATGAAGGCCGGAGGGCTCCAGGGAGATGCGAAAAGGTTAAACTTACTCCCTGCAAGTGCCATTGCTTTCCTTATAAGCGGAATTTTAAACTTCTTATCGTGATCAATATTAAATGTTTTTAATGCTTTGTCTCCCTCCTCAACATACGTATAGCTCGCGCTCGAAAAATCGCAGCTGTTAATATTTGTTCTGCCAAGCGTATAACCTATTCCTTTTTCAGTATCATAATACGCATTTAAGACCTCTTCCTGCTTATCTTTGGGAAGCTTTGCCCATGTCTCTGCCGCAGCATCTGTTATTGCACCGCCTACACCGAGAAATGTCTGATAACTTTTGTCGGGATTTACAAAGACATAGATCTCTGTCTCCTTTATTTTTTCAAGGCTCTTAAACTGAACAATTCCGGTATTGGAAAGTCTCAGGCTGGAACTGTCAGCTGTCGTATAAACAGTAACGGACTTACCTTCAGCTGAAAATGCAGGCTGAATTGAGTCAGATTTAACTGGATTAAAATTCTTTGTGCTGCATGAAATAAGCAGAATCGCAGAAACGGAAAGCAAAATGTATTTCATTTTTCAGGTTTTAAGTTCAACTTCAATAAATATCAGGTCAATATAATTATAGTCTGGCCTTCAATTGCCTGACTATTGCCTTTTTTTAAAAATCAGGTTGAAAAGTACAACTACAGCCATAATGCCAAAAAATATCAATAAACTCTCCGATGGACGATGACCGTGTAAACTGCCTCTTAAGACCACACCACCTATGATTATGGCAAGTCCTGCGATAATAAGAAGGAATGGCTTAATTCCGGGTTTTGTCTCCTCAATCAGCTGCTTCCGGATCTCATCACTTTCGGGATGAACAATACTTTCAGGCATAGTGGCTTGGCAATTCCAGCAAACATTAAGATCCATTGAAACTGATTCACCGCATTTGGGACATTTCCAGAACTTTTCCTTTTCCATTTCCGGATCGGGTTTTTCTGCAAATAGCTTTTCAAGAGGCGTCTCCTTAATAAGATCCTTAAATTCATCATCTTCTATCTCATGATCATCCCTCAGGGCTTGTTTTGCATTTTCAAAATAATCCGTAAAATCCTCCCGGGAAATCAGCTCCCTTTTCAGCGCTGTGACAAGAACTGCGTGGTATGCATCAATGACTATTCCCGAAGGATCTTCAAGTATCCCGTAAATATCATCATCTGAGTATCTACTAACCAGTTCTACAAAAGCATTCTTATTCTCCCAGGCATAATGGCCATTACGATCCCAGTAGCCCGACCTGTTTGTAGCTATCTGTTCCGTTAAGGCATTCCTGAGATCAAATGAGATAAGTCCCTTGTCAACTGCCGCGATCAGAGTCGCCTCTACAGCTTCGGGAAGAAATTCTGAATATCTGGTTATCGTTGATATTAATTCTCCGGGCTCCTTCGCTCTGATCTTTTCAACGAGTGTTTCTTCCCCTGCGCCAGAATCACGAGGTTTATAGCTATTATCCTGCTGATAAGAAGATGCAGAAGGTGAAAAAGCATAATCCTTATTAATTTCACCTGGTATAGAAGCTCCTCTTTCCCTGAGTATGTCTTTGATCACTTCAACAACATCCCTGTTAAAATCTTTGCTGTTTTTGACAATTTCAAGGAGCTTTTCGTATGGAACTGAGGAATAATCATCGTAGATCTTCCTCTTTCGAGAATTGTAGTTTTGGTTCATCAGGCTTCTGCTTAGTTTTGTCCCAAACGGGTAAAACTATTTTGTTGAGGCACTCCTGACAGCCTTATCAAAGCCGTCCTTTATAAGGTCCCCGTAGGGATTACTGAGAACCTGGGTCATTATAATCTCAATAACCTTGTCGGCAGGGTTAATTGAGAACCATGTTGAGAATGCCCCTCCCCATCCCAGATCAATAATTTTTCCCGGCTTGCCATCAGGAGCTCTGTCGTAATTGATCCTTAATCCATATCCAAAAGTTGCAACATCCGACCATCTCAGGGCTCCAAGATGATCAGAACACATAAGGGTGACCGTGCTGTCCTGAAGTATCCTAACGCCATTATACTCACCCTTGTTTAAGAGCATCTGGCAAAAAATAAAATAGTCCTCCATTGTACAGGTGAGTCCTGATCCTCCCGAGAAATATTTTCTTGCTCCCCTAACCGGGAAGTTACCATCGTAAACACCAATCTTATCCATTTTGAAGATAGAGGAATCCTTCGGATTTGATACGTAGAGAGATGTCAGTCGTCCCGCGTACGTTGAATCAAAATAGAATTTAGTGTCATTCATTTTAAGCGGACCGGTAATATTCTCTGCAATAAAATCGGAGAGTGTTTTTCCGGAAGCAACCTCTATTACCCGGCCAAGAACATCCGTATTCAATCCGTATGTGAATTTTGCACCTGGTTCATGGGCAAGAGGCATCTTCCCCATTTTCGACATAGTGGTTTCAATAGTAATATCGGCAGTAACAGCCATATCGGGGATCATATTCTTTGCATAAATCGCGCTTAGGCTCGTATCTGTAAAGGAGTAGCAGATCCCGGAGGTATGTGTGAGAAGATCATTTATAGACACTTCCCTTGAGGCAGGCTTTGCTGTCCAGGATGAATCTTTCCT
>JBBIIS010000160.1:5826-6090 GCA_037446375.1 Bacteroidota bacterium
AAGGTTGCAAGAACGACAGGTTTTGAAAAGCTCGGAATATATTTAGAAACGGGATCTGTCAGCTTTATCCTGCCCTTTTCGTACAGCTGAAGTGCAGCAACAGTCACAATAGGCTTTGACATGCTCGCTATGCGGAACAGGTCACTCTTCTGAAGTTCTTTCTTCCCCTCAATATCCTTATATCCATAAGCGATCTCATATATTATCTTCCCGTTTCTTGCAACAAGGGCAGCTCCCCCGGGGATCTTCTTCCTGTTTATAAAA
>JBBIIS010000161.1:0-6059 GCA_037446375.1 Bacteroidota bacterium
CGTAAATATCAAGGCTGTCGTGATGCATTCCAAGATAGCTCAATGTGCCATTGTTTTTTCTGTATTCAATGTACACGGTATCTAATCCGATATTGTCGGAAGCATTAGCTGATATTTTCAGTGAGCCTACCTTGTCGATGAAGTAATCGGGCGGAGTGTGAGCTAAAACGGGCCTTACCGTATCTGAGCCGACATAAAATGAATATGGTGCAGATTCTCCCCTTGAGGGCAGCCTGTATATTCTTCCAAAATAATCGGTTGCATAAAAATAATAGCTGATCTGTGTGTTATAGGAAGGCAATGAAACTGAGGTACGGAAAGTATCACCCGGCTGTATCTGGCTAAGATAGACTGTATCCCTGCTTAAGAATTTGTCAAATGAATAAACAAGTCCTACTTTATTCTTATTGAAAGCTGTATCTGAATAAAGGGTTGTGCTGAAAGTAATTTGGGACAAATTTTTTTCTGTATCCCTGAAAGGGGTATGGATAAGTCGTGTATTAATCCAACCTATATCGCCCAGCATAGCCCGGATTATGGGGCCAGGGTTATGGATTGCCTCCTGTTTGTCAAGGTAAGGGGTCATCAGGGCATCGGGAATGCCGACATACGAATTCTCATCGAGATGTGACAAGCTTGAGCCTGCGTCCCAAACTGAAGGTGCATATAGCTTAGCGGCTGTTGTAAGAACCATCCCTTTGAAATAGATACCACCTCCCGTGATTTCTGAAAAAAGTTGTGTTGATCCGTTCGTAAAGACAGTAGTATCCGTAAGGCGTTGGCCTGTAATGTTCTGAATAAATGTATCATATTCGGTAGGAACTGAGCCCAAACCGTAGGCGGCAATGGAATTTGTGACGCTAAAGCTGTCCGTAAATCCAAGCCCGTGGCAGAGCTCATGGAGGACCACAGTAACAAGGTCGTAGGTATCTTTTGGTGGTTTCCCGTCTGTACCTGTATACCACGATATCTTGCTGTTTACACTCATAATTACATCACCGGCAGAGCCGAGGCTCATGTTTGTTCCTGAGATATTTGAGGCCACGGAAACCGGATAATATGCTGAAGGGTTAAGTGCATTAATGAATGCCCCGCTGATATACGCCCCTACTCCCGTATTTGCAAGTACTGAATTATTCGATAATGCAGTATATGTTGCGTTTACGGTAAAGTTTGTATTATCGGGAAGTATAGAGGCTAGGATCGAGACCGCATAATCATATGCAGTACGCGCTGCGGCTGTAAAGCCGGAATAGCTGACAGTAATGTTCGCTCCTTTCCTTCCTCTGTTCAGGTAGAACTCCTTTGGGGGCGGAATATAGATCTTATTAACTTTGTCCGAGGCATAGCTTATCCCTGCAATCCTTCCGGGCCGGATCAAATCCTGTCCCTTTACGGGGACTTTCATTCCAAGAAGAAGAAGAATTATCAGATAGGGTAACTTTTTATGCATAAAATATATTTCCGGAAACCGGTTTTCCAACTGAACCAAATAAAGCAATCTTCGGGAGAATGGTTTGGAATTTGCTGTGATAATTTATATAAAAGATATCATCAGGCCTGTGACTGAGCGCCGGCTGATGGTCTTCTGAGGCTTAGGATATCCCTGTCGAAAATATAGAGATTTGCGAGCCCGACAAGCTTGAGCTTGTCTATAACCGTTCTTACCGAGGCCTCTTCCTCTATCTGTTCAGTAACAAACCACTGAAGAAAATTATGTGTATTATAGTCCTTTTCCCCCAGAGTGAGATGAACAATTTCGTTTATGCTGGCTGTTATAAATTCCTCATGCTTCAGCACCTCACTGAAAAGCTCTTCCACATTTCTGAAATCAGCAGGCGGCTTATTAAACGCAGGAATTGCTGCAGAACCCCCTCTTTCATTTATATATTTAATAAATTTAAGAAAATGGATCCGCTCCTCCTCTGCCTGGGCGTATAGCCATGAAGCAATTCCCGGAAGGCCTGTGTTTTCAGCCCACGATGCCATTGCAAGGTACAGGTTGGAAGAGTATCCCTCCCTTTCCACCTGTCGGTTGCACAATTCTTCAACTTTCTTCTTTAACATCTTTATTATGATTTATTATAATAACAATCAATCATGGCACTTGTTCCGGTTCAATCATCTCATCAATTTTCTGATTAAGAGCGTTTATCGAAAAAGGCTTGGGGAAAATCTCATCAGCACCAAGGGCTCTGGCCATGTTAAGATAATTACCCGGGCCAGCTTTCCCTCCTCCCGAAATGGCAATGATCTTTATGGATGGCTTCAGTTCCCTGAACCTCATTATTACCTTCAAACCGTCTTCATCGGGCATGATAATATCTGTTATCACAAGGTCGACCATTGAAGGCTTGAATTTCATTATTGCTTCCTTTCCATTGCTGGCCTCAAAAACAGTGTACTTTCTGCGCAATAGGGTAACTTTGAGCATTTCCCTCAGATCGTTGTCGTCTTCTACAATTAATATTCCTGCCATTTCTGATCAGACTAAAGAAATTTGTATTGCATTATGAATTTCCTTTAACGAAACAGGTTTTATGAGTACCTGTTTAGCAACACCCGAATTTAGTAATTTTTCTTTAGTAATATATTGATCATTGTCAGTAATAAGTATCATTGGTATCCTGATGTCGTGTTCTATGAAGAAATCGCGGATATCATCTGCGCTAACATCTTCTGAATCATCCATATAAATCACAAGATCAGGTTTAGGAGATTCATCAGTTATAAATCTTGTAATAGCTGTTTCTTCAGATGCAAATACAAGCTTATAGCCGCTTTTTTCAAGTGCAAGCGATAAAATTCTCGATTCATACCTGTTTCCTGTAATGAAAAGAATCCTCTTGTCAGGGCATTTTTCAGCATCCGATCTGTATTCATGGGTAATGGGCAGGTAGAGATAAAAAACGGTTCCTTTATCGGGTTTGCTTGTGACGAGAATGTCTCCCTCGATCTCTGAAACAATACCGTGAACAACTGAAAGTCCCATACCTGTTCCACGGCCTCCCTCCTTTGTAGTGAAATAGGGTTCGAATATCCTGTGAATAACTGATTCTTCCATGCCAATCCCTGTATCCTCAAAGGAGATCAGGGCATATTCATCCGCAACTATATTCCTGCTTAACTCATGTCTCACATTGTTTCCCTGGACAACCTCCATTGATACTGATAGCGTTCCGCCCCTGTTTTCCATTGCCTGAATGGCATTTGTCATTAGATTCAGGAAGACCCTGAAGAGCTGGGTAGGGTCCGCGTAAACCATTGTTTCAGAAAATGTTATCTCTGAATTCACCTGAATGTTTTGTGGTTTGCCTGATTCAACAAATCCTATTGTTTCCTTAAGCACCTCATAGATTGAAACCGGGATTTTTTGCTGCTCTACCTGGCGGCTGAATGTAAGAATCTGGCTCGTAAGCGATCTGGCTTTGGTCACTGCTGAAATTATTCTTGATATCTTTTCGGTAGCAGAATCATTGTCGGAAAATTCTTCAAGAAGAAGCTCTGAATAGCCGAAAACAGTGGCAAGAATATTATTGAAATCGTGGGCCAGTCCCCCGGCAAGGGCACCAATTGTTTCAAGCTTCTGTGCCTGAAGCAGCCTGCTCTCAAGCATCAGTTCCCTTGATGAGTCCTCAAATGCAAAATCAATAAATGGAGGTGAGCTTGTCTCACCGGTCACAATAAACCCGCTGATTCTGCATGCAATATCATTCTTCCTGCAGGTACTGAGCGGAACCCTTCCAAACGTCTTTCTCTGTTCATGGAATAGTTGCCTGAGATGGATATCAAAAAGCCCTTTCTCTGAATAGAATTCACGCAGATTCCTACCGGCAACTTCAGTTTCCTCCTCGCACTCCATGATCTTAAGAAAAGCCTTATTTGCCTGTATCACAGTTCCATCTGGTTCGCATCTCAAAAAACCTATCGGCAGATTTGTCTCAATTTTCCTGAATTCCTCTTCCACCTCATTAAGAATTTGCTTTGAGAGCCTGCGATCAGTAATATCAAACGTCTCTGCAAGGAGATGGGTTATCTTTCCTTTTTCCTTTACTATTGGCCGGAATATAACTTCATAATATCGGTTCCCGAATTGCGGAGTTCCAAAATTAGCCTCATACCTTATTGTATTTCCCCTGAAACAGGAATCAATATTGCTTTTGATCTTTTCAACAAAAGTGCTTTCACCCCAGACCTCAGGAAGAGATCTTCCCACTACACAGAGGTTGTCTTTTTTAAGTGCACCACAGAAAGCCGAATTTACCTTTTCATAGACATAGTCGCGGTTGATTATGCTAAGCATAGACCTTGAGCTGTTTAGAATATGATCGGCCAGGTCATCCGGAAAACCAGGTTCTTCAGGTTTTTTTGATATGGTAGATTTTTTTGCCAAGGATCATTTCCTATTAAAAATCAAAAGTTCAGCTGTCTATTCAAAATCAAGATTGAAGCTCTTACGGATCTCTTTAAGAGATGGATATCTTGATACAAGGTAATTATATTTCTGCTCATCTGAATATATAATGCCTCCTGATTCGCTTTGATCTACAATTGCCTTTATGTCGGGAACGCAGTTGCTGAATCTTCTTTCTATATAAACAATCATTCTCTGCTTGTAGTTCTGCACGAAGAGATCGCACTGAGCGGCATTGCTCAGGTGGAGCAAAATTGAATTATCCTCGAGTAATTCGGGGCGAATAGATTTGAACATACTGGCTATTCGCGGACCATCTGATTTAACCTCTTCGGTAAATTCAGTCCACACCGATGCAAATTTCTCGGGAGTAATAATCTCGTTTGTCCTATTATCCTGTGGCTGGGTTATTGTGTCAATCACTTTCTCTCTGTTTGTCGAGTATGTATCCTGATCTTCAGAGATAATATCCTTTACCGAAAATGACCTTTTCCCCTGGAATCTTTCATCCTTTTGTGAAGCGGAGGTTGAAAGCTGAACTGCATTACTGGCAGGTCTTTCCCTTAGTATTTCAGATTTTGGTGGTGCCGGAATTTCATCCTCTTTTACGGGAGGAGCAAGCTTGTCAGGCTTTTTTTTTTCAGGTTCAGGGACCTGTTCAACGTTGAGTCTGCTCATTCTGATCAGAAAGAGCTCAACATGGAGCCTTTGATTCTTACTGTTCTTGTACGCAAGGTCGCAGGCTGATCCTGCGTCAAGTGCATTAATAAGAAAGCTGACAGGACTGCCTGATGCCTGTTTGAGGTACCTTTGCCTTACTGATGGCGTTGCTTCCAGAAGGCTAATAGTTGCCTGGTCGGTGCTTACCAGGAGGTCGCGGAGATGGCTGTTGAGACCGGCAACAAAATTATGACCGTCAAATCCCTTTTCAAGAACCTCATTAAAGATCATCAGCAATTTGGTAATATTTCTTTCGAGTGCTGCATCAACCGCTCTGAAATAATACTCGTAATCGAGGACGTTAAGGTTTTCAATTACATCACCATATTTAATATTTCGTCCGCTGAAGCTTACTATCTGATCAAATATTGAAAGAGCATCACGAAGTGCACCATCAGCTTTCTGGGCAATAACGTGCAGTGCCTCCTCTTCGGCCGCAACAGATTCGTTTTTAGCAACGAAGCTGAGCCTGTTTACAATATCCTCAACCCTTATCCTGTGAAAGTCAAAGATCTGACACCGTGAGAGTATTGTGGGTATTATCTTATGCTTCTCAGTGGTTGCGAGTATGAAAATAGCATGTGACGGAGGCTCTTCCAGCGTTTTCAGGAAAGCATTAAACGCAGATGAAGAGAGCATATGTACCTCGTCTATGATATAGATGCTGTATCTTCCTACCTGTGGCGGGATCCGTACCTGATCGGTCAGAAGGCGAATATCGTCAACCTTATTGTTCGATGCCGCATCAAGCTCATGTATATTGAATGATCGTAAAGTATTAAATGAGAGGCACGATTCACATTTATCACATGCTTCTCCGCTTTCTCCGATATTGTTGCAGTTTATTGTCTTTGCAAAGATCCTTGCACACGTTGTTTTGCCAACTCCTCTTGGTCCGCAAAAGAGATAAGCCTGTGCGAGATGA
>JBBIIS010000162.1:0-6046 GCA_037446375.1 Bacteroidota bacterium
TTAGCTGTATTTTTTACAAGAAGATATGTAGATTTATCAATGAACATTAATATTTCTGCTCCGCCATCTGCTGTTGTCTTCAGCTTAAAACAGGGAACTCCGTTAACTGCCTCTTCGGGCTCCAGAGATAGTTTCCCTTCCTTCAGGTAATTGCCAAGGTAGTTCTGGAACAGGTTACTTCTTAAAAGGCTGTTAACAGATTCCTTGTCCATCTCCGTAGGTGTTGTCGAACCTGTCATCGGATTTACCATATAACCTTTTGTTCCGTCAAAAACCTGTATCATGTCCTGCCCGTTCATACTGGTCACAGATTTGATCTTGGTAGGGTTCTTCATCCATATTTCCATCGGGAGTTCCATTCCCATCAGCGACATTTTACCCGTAAGCTTGATCGTTTTAAAACTGGATATCTGATCTAGCTTGTTAGCGGAGGAATACTTTTTTACTATCTCTTCCAGTGTCTGAGAATTAACAACTGCGGCAACAAGCATGCATGCTGTGATAATTAATAGCTTTTTCATAAAAAATTTATTGGATTAGTAATTTACTTAAAAATCTGGTTGAAAGTTTACGCTAATTTTTTTCAAAATTTCAGTAAATTTAAAAAAAATTATGATCTTCAAGTGTCACCGTAATCATAAATATCTTTCCACATATCCGAAAGCCTTTTCCTTATTTCAGCTTCCCTCAGGTTTGAGCCCGGATCATATAAATGTGTACCTCTTATCTCGTCAGGAAGAAAATTATCCGCTACAAAATTACCTTCATAGCTATGGGCGTATTTATAATCTTTTCCATACCCCAGGTTTTTCATAAGCTTTGTTGGAGCATTTCTTATATGGAGCGGAACTGAAAGGTTGCCTGATTCCCTGACTTTTGCAATAGCATTATCAATTGCCATTATTGAGGAGTTGCTTTTTGGAGAGGTTGCAAGATAAATTGCAGCTTCAGAAAGAATTATCCTCGATTCTGGCCAGCCTATTACATTCACTGCTTCGAAACAGGCCTGTGCCAGCAGAAGTGCATTAGGATTTGCAAGCCCTATATCTTCGGCAGCCAGGATAAGCATCCTTCGGGCAATGAACTTTGGATCCTCGCCGCCCTCAACCATCCGTGCCAGCCAGTAGACAGCGGCATTCGGATCACTTCCTCTCAACGATTTAATGAACGCGGAAATAATATCATAGTGCTGCTCACCTTTTTTGTCGTACATCGCCAGATTCTTCTGGACATGCATAAGCACTTTTTCGTTAGTGATAATGATCTTCCCATCTCCGGCTTCTTCCATCTCGGAAGCAACAACAAGTTCAAGGGCATTAAAGAGTTTCCGGGCATCCCCTCCGGAAAACCTCAGCAAGGCCTCATTTTCAAGAACCTCTATATCCAGAGCAGAAAGATATGTATCTTTTTTAATGGCCTTCCCGATAAGACCTGCAAGCTCCTCTTCCGATAAAGGACTCATTGTGTAAGTCTGGCATCGCGAAAGGAGCGGTGATATAACCTCAAATGATGGGTTTTCGGTTGTTGCCCCAATGAGAGTAAGAACTCCCTGCTCAACGGCACCAAGAAGGGAATCCTGCTGGGATTTGTTAAAGCGGTGTATCTCATCAATGAAAAGAACAGGGTTAGGATTATTAAAGAACTGCTGTTTTTTTGCCTTCTCAATTGTCTCTCTGACCTCCTTTACTCCTGAATGAACAGCACTGAGATGAAAGAATGAACGCTTCAGAGTGGCCGCAATTATTCCGGCAAGTGTTGTCTTTCCAACTCCGGGAGGCCCCCATAATATAAAGGAGGGTATATTTCCCGACTCCAACACCCGTCTCAGTACAGCATTCCTGCCCACGAGATGTTCCTGACCACAAAAATCATCAAGATCTTTTGGTCTCATTCTCTCAGCCAGGGGTTGATTTGCCAGCATGCTATAAATTTATGTAAAGTTAAAAAAAAGTGACCTACACTGATTGCCGGTTAAATAATTGTTGATTATTAGAATAAATTCTTTCACCATCGTGCCACCATTTGACTATTTTTGAAGTCTTGGTGATAAAGTACAAGATGCGAAGATATTGCTTTCTAATATTTATTGCTGTTATTTCCGGTTGCAACGGCTACCGGATAAAACACCCGGGAAGCATTTCTGAAGGCCCGGGACTTATCAGCAGAAATGGAATTGTCGTTTCAGCAAATTCTGAAGCATCAAGGATAGGAGCGGAGATCCTTTCAAAAGGTGGAAATGCAATCGACGCAGCTGTAGCAACAGGCTTCGCCCTGGCAGTATGCTATCCTGAAGCTGGCAATATAGGAGGAGGCGGGTTTATGCTTATAAGGCTTGCTGATGGTACGACTGAAATTATTGATTACAGGGAAAAGGCGCCTCTCGGCGCTTCAAGAGATATGTATCTCGACGGATCAGACAATGTGATTGTCGGATCAAGTACAGAAACCCGTCTGGCAAGCGGAGTTCCTGGTTCCGTAGACGGAATGATTGAAGCTCATAAAAAATATGGCAGGCTTCCATTCAAAGACATCATACAGCCAGCGATCGACCTTGCTGAGAATGGCTATATCATTGGAGACGGCCAGGCAAATTCATTTAATAGCGCAAGAAAGGAGTTTGCAGACAGGAACGTAAAGATGCCTGCACTCGTTAAGGATTCACTGTGGAAGGAAGGAGATATTGTAAAACAGTCCGAGCTTGCTGCCACACTACGACAGATTCGCGATAAAGGCCGCGAAGGTTTTTATTCGGGAAGGGTGGCTGAAATGATAGTAAGTGAGATGAAACGCGGAAACGGTCTTATTACAATTAAGGATATCGAAAGCTACAGACCGGTATGGAGGAGACCCCTTGTCGGCAAATATCATAATTACACCGTTATAACAGCACCTCCACCTTCAGGAGGGGGGATAGCCCTGCTTCAGATGCTGATGATGGTTGATAAATATAAGCTGAATGAATCCGGATTTCATTCAATTTCTTCAATGCATCTTATGATCGAAGCCGAAAGAAGGGCCTTTGCAGACAGATCGTTCTTTGCCGGTGATCCCGATTTTGTTAGCATACCTGTGGATAAGCTTATTAGCAAAGAATATATCTCTGAAAGAATGTCATCGTTCAATGCCGACAAAGCCTCTCTGTCAACCGATATTGCTCACGGTGAACCTGAAAAAAAGGCTTCCGAAGAGACAACTCACTATTCTGTTACAGACAGGGAAGGCAACGCAGTATCTACAACTACCACACTCAACGGAACATTTGGAAACTGCATTTTTGTGGATGGTTCAGGATTCCTTCTCAATAATGAGATGGATGATTTTTCTGTAAAGCCCGGATTTCCGAATATGTACGGACTTACCGGGGGAGAGGCAAACTCAATAGAGCCTGGAAAAAGGATGCTTAGCTCAATGACTCCGACTATAATACTCAGGGATGGAAAACTATTCCTTGTTACCGGTTCTCCCGGAGGATCAACAATTCCCACAACCGTTTTTCAGGTTGTTGTGAATTCTGTCGATTTTGGAATGAACATTCAGGAAGCAGTTGATGCAGCCAGATTTCACCATCAGTGGATGCCCGATCTTGTTTACCTCGAAAACAATTCTTTTGACAGCGTCACAGCAAGGAAACTTGAGTGTTTGGGACATCACCTGACAACCAGAAGCCATATAGGCAGTGTAAATGCGATAATGATGCTTGACAATGGATCATTTCAGGGCGGAGCAGACAGGAGAGGCAATAACAGCGCAGCAAGTTACTGACAGTTGCAGATGTTGAATAATTTTTACTAAATTGGCCTAAAATTATTTTCTTTAAAAAAAATAAATTAATACTTTTAACAATCGAATTTAAGTCTTGGAATATATAATATTAATCTGAAAGTAATTACGGTACTTGAATATTTTCAAATATTTAAGCAGTTATGAAAAAGCCTCTCCTTATTGTTGTTATCGTACTGGTAGTTATCTTTGCTCTGCCGGTAATTAATTTTGTCCGCTGGACTTTCCAGGCAAAGAAGCCAATGGATATTATTATCCTTGACAAGACCGTCCCTACCCTGGAAAGAATTAACCACAAGTCTTTTACATGGATTCTTACAAATGAGAGATTCGTGAAGCCGAATAAAAGCAGCTACTCTTTCAGAAAGGATTATTTTGGCTTTTTCCCTACCAGACCACTCCGCGAAAAGCAGTACAAGCAGAATAACCTTCGTCTTTCTGAAATCATAAAAGTTGTTGACAAAGCTGATGCTCTCTATTATACAGATACATACGGAGTATTCTTCAACGACTGGTATAAAGGTATCAATAAGAGCCGCAGGTCAAGGAAGCTTTACGGCGGATTGAATCAGGTTGATTTCCTCTATTTCTTTGAAATGCAGAAGAGAAATAAGCTCTGTATCCTTGAATATAACACTTTCGATTATCCGACTCCTGAACTTGAAAGGTACAAAACAAAAGAAAGACTTGGGATTGAGTTTGCAGGATGGACCGGAAAATACTTCAGTACACTTGATACAACAGCAAAGGTAAATGAAGATTTCCCCATCTGGATGACGGCAATGTACAGGAAAGAGTACAGAAAACCATGGAAATTCACCAAACCCGGAATAGTACTTCTTAAAGGCAGCGAGATAATAATTCTTGAAGAGGGAGCTCAGCTGAAAAGCGCTATTCCTGTGATCACTACCGATTCTGTGAACGCCAAGAAATATCATGTTGCCGGCAAGATCGGTTTTGGCGGATGGTTTGATATTATCGATCCAAAAACAGACAAAGTGATCTCAACATATAATCTTGAAACTACGGCGCTTGGTGATACTCTTCTTTCTGAGAACTTCCTATCAAAGAGCTTCCCGGCGGTTGTAACAGATACTACCAACCAGAGAACCTGGTACTTTGCAGGAGACTTCGCAGCAAACAAGATCGACTACTGGACCGCCAGGTTTAAAGGCTTCGATGGAATAAAAGGAATTTCTTATTCCGACAGTGAAAGCGACATGAGAAGATTCTTCTGGCTCTATTACAAGCCTCTTATAAACACAATCTTCACCGATTATTATAAGGCAACGAAGAGCAAGTAACAACACTGTTATCAATAGTTTAAAATAGCAGGCCTTCACAGGCCTGCCTTTTTTTATGAGAGTAACGATCATACAGCCCGACATCTTATGGGAGAATAAGCCTGGTAATCTAAACTCACTTGGAAAAGCTATAAGTAAATTATCGGGAACAACGGACCTTGTTGTACTGCCAGAGATGTTCAACACGGGGTTTTCCATGAACACAGCTGATATATCAGAGTTGAGCCATGCAGAAACATTTACCTGGATGAAAGATATGGCATCTGACTGCAGACTTGCTGTCTGCGGGAGCTACGCAGTAAACGAGAACCAGAAATACTATAACAGGTTTCTTTTTATAAATGAGAAGGGGGAGAGCTGGTGTTACGATAAAAGACACCTCTTCAGTCTGGGGGGAGAGGATAAAAAGTTCACAAAGGGTGAAAAAAGAGTAATATTCACATACAAGGGATTCCGGATCAATCCTGTAATTTGCTACGACCTCCGGTTCCCGGTCTGGATACGGAACAGGAATGACTACGATCTCCTGATCTGTGTAGCAAATTGGCCCGGGTCAAGAAGAGATGTATGGAACACCCTTCTTAAGGCCAGGGCCATTGAGAATCAATGCTTTGTTGCCGCAGCTAACAGGGTAGGGCTCGATGAAGCGGGCATTAACTATACTGGAGAGTCAGTCATCCTGGATCCGTGCGGAAAGCCCATCACTTTACTTCCTGAGTCAGAGGCAGCTCACGCTACCGGTGAAATGCTGATGAGCGACCTCAAATCGTTCAGAAAAAAATTTCCTGTCTGGAAAGACTCTGATGAGTTTAGTCTTGGAGTCTGAGGTCTTAGGGTCTGGGAGTCCTGCTGTCTTGCGGTCAAATAATTGCCAGAGATTTGCACTGTTATTACCTATGTGCTCTTTGTTTCTCTTTGTGTCTCTTTGTGTCTCTTTGTGTCTCTTTGTGTCTCTCTGTGCC
>JBBIIS010000163.1:0-5996 GCA_037446375.1 Bacteroidota bacterium
TGCGTATCATATCCCCCTAGGAAGAACAGGCACTACGCCCAACTATCTCTCACTTGGGCTTGCTGCAACATTCTACCAGTATGCCCTGGACCTGAATGGCAATCTTATGCTTAAGGATATAGATGATAATTTTCTTAACACCTATAGCAGGGTGACATACATTCCCGATTTTAACTTTGGAGCTACTTACACTACTGAAAACTATTATGTTGGTTTCTCTATGACTAACCTTTCGAGGGGATCAATACTTTTTGCAAATCAGGGTGATAACAACAGATCTGAACTTGGGAATTACTTCCTGACAGGAGGAATGAAGATCCACTTTAAGGGAGCCCCCGACTGGATGCTCAATCCATCTGTACTTTTAAAATCATCCGACCTTGTCTTCAAATCAGCACAGATGGACCTTACCGCAAGAATGTATTATCAGGAAAACTACTGGATAGGGATATCATACAGGACCAACGAATCAATTATTGCCATGATGGGTCTTAAGTATGACAGGTTCTTTTTTGGTTATGCCGCCGATTTTTCTCTTTCACAACTCCATGGGAAAACATATGGATCGCATGAACTTACCATGGCCGTAAAATTTGGTGAAAGCGCCAGGAGATACAGGTGGATAAATGCTTACTAAAAGAAGTAATCCGATATCGGGGCCTGACCAGGCCCCTTTTTTTATCCCTTTCCTGTAAACTGAAGCTGGTAAAATTCATTTCTATCTCGCTTGTAATGCTTAAATTTGACAAATGCTGCGTCTGTCATCAATATTGGTCCTTGTTGCGATCATGCTCTTTTCCTGTCAGAAAAATATTACGACCGGAAATATCAAAATTGTTTTTTCTGAGGATACCATGTATTTCGATACCGTTTTCTCAACGATAGGATCAACTACCAGAGAACTTAGGATAAAGAATCCAGACAGTCAGAAACTTATAATAGACAAGATCTGGCTCGCCGGAGGTACGGCTTCCCAGTTCAGGCTAAATATCGACGGCGAATCCGTAGATTCAAGACAGAGTGTTGAAATTGAAGGAGGCGACAGCATCTTCATCTTTGCTGATGTAAATGTGGATCCTACAAATCAAAGTTCACCTTTATCTGTTCGTGATTCAATCCTCTTTTCAGCCGGAGGCTCACTATTCAAAGTACAACTACTAGCCTGGGGGCAGGATATAAGTCTTTTTGAAAATAAGGTAATAGGATCCCAGCAATGGACATCGGCCAAGCCTTATGTTATCTACGGCAATTTGACTATCGACACTCTTGCGACCCTGACAGTGAATGAAGGATCAAGGATCTTCTTTCACAGGAACGGTTCACTGAAAGTAGCAGGAACACTGGTGGTAAACGGTACGATAGCATCACCTGTAATTTTCAGGGGTGACCGGCTTGAAAAGATGTATGATGATATTCCCGGTCAGTGGACAGGCATTACAATACTCAATGTGAGCAAAGGGAACACTGTTGCAAACGCCCTGATAAGCAACAGTGTAAACGGACTAACCCTTGGGGAACCAGGAGGGGGAGCCCTTAATCCTGACCTTGATCTGTCGAATACCTCCATAATGCATTCTACTGTTTCGTGTCTGAATGCATTTCATGGCAAAATTACTGCGTGGAACGATATTTTTTCACATGCAGGGAAATATTGCATAAATATCTCCTCCGGTGGAGATTACAGCTTTATACATTGTTCAGTGTTCAATCAGTGGGATTATGGTTACAGGCAGACCCCCGCTGTCTCAGTTTCTGAAAACTCTGATCCTCCCGTAGGCCCTTCAGAGCTGATGGATTTTTCATTTAATAACAGCGTGGCTTATGGTGATATGATGTCGGAGCTTATTATTACCCCATCATCATCAGGGTACACAGGAACCTATTTGATTGATCACTCCCTGCTGAAGCTGGATACTCTCAATTCCTCTTTCTGGTCAGCCAGCAGGTTTACAGGTGTCTTAATTAACAGGGATCCACGGTTCATAAATATATCTGGCTATGACTTCAGACCTGATACACTTTCGCCCCTGATAGATAATGGCAATCCTTTTTATAGTATAAGTTTCCCGTTCGATATCAGAGGAGAATCAAGGATAAAGAATGGGAAACCTGATATCGGTGCTTTTGAGCGTATAGCCGGAGAGCATAAAAACTAATAATATCATTTCTGATGAAAGCAAAGTCAAATCTTTTTTTGGCGCTTTTAACAGTACTTATAATTCCTCAGAATACTAAAGGTCCAGTCCAGGTGGTATCCGAAAGCTCTTATCGACTTTTTTTTTATAATGTTGAAAATCTGTTCGATACAAAAGACGACACCCTTACTGATGATCGAGAGTTCCTGAAAGGTGGTGCCATGCATTGGACAGAGTCAAGGTACAGGCATAAGATAAACTCTATCTACAAGGTGATTGCAGCTGCAGGTGAATGGAATCCTCCATCAATTGCCGGATTTTGCGAAATTGAGAACAAAAGTGTCCTGGAATCGCTTGTTTACGATACATGGCTTTCAAAATATCAGTATGGGATTGTAATTGGCAAATCGAAGGATCCCCGGGGAATAAGGCAAGGAATAATTTACAGGAAAGATCTGATGAGACTCTTATTTGAAGACAATATCGAGCCGTTAAATTCTGGGAATTTTAGAAGCCGAATGATTCTTTATACAAAATGGCTCGCCGGAAAAGATACATTCCATCTATTTCTTAATCATTGGCCATCGAGGAGGAGGGGAGTGCTTGCCGAAGAAAAGGCGAGGGAAGCTATCATGTATGCACTTTATAATTCAATCGACTCTCTTGATCGGATATCAGGAGGGGCAGCAAAAATAATTATCGCGGGTGATTTCAACTGCACCCCCGATGACCTTGTCATTAAAGGTATGATAAATCTTTCTTCAGCCACAGGTGATGGTGGCGAAGGAACTTACAGGTACCGGGGGAAATGGGAAATGATCGATCAGGTGATAGTTTCTCGCAGTATTTTTAATTCTAAAAAAGGAATTTATACAAACGCTGATTTGCTAAGTATATTTAGACCTGGTTTCCTTCTGCAGAAAGACCCTGCCTATCCTGGTTTAATGCCTTTCCCTACCTATCATGGTTACAACTACCAGGGCGGCTTCAGCGACCACCTGCCTTTAATTCTTGATCTCAGGATTCATTAACATTTTTTACCTCGGATAGTCCGAGCGAGGCGGCGGTTCTCATCATTATCTGCCTCGCTGCCTCGTATTCATTCGGAATAACTCCATCAAGAATCGCCTCCCTGATTGCGTTTTTTATTAAACCGACCTCCCTTCCAGGCTTAATGCCATATATTGATATTATCTCATCGCCGTTTATTGGCGGCCTGAAATTCCTCACCGCATCTTTTTCTTCTATCTCTTTAAGTTTTTGTCTTACAAGCTTAAAATTTTCAAGATGCCTTGTTTTCTTCTCTTCATTTTTTGATGTTATATCAGCTTCACAGAGCATCATTAGGTCATCAATATCATCTCCAGCTTCGAAAAGCAGTCGTCTCACAGCTGAATCTGAGACCTCCTCCTGGGAAAGGACTATTGGCCTGAGGTGCAGATCGACCAGCTTCTGAACATATTTCATTTTGTCGTTAAGCGGCAGCTTAAGCTTCCTGAATATCGATGGCACCATTTTGGAACCGAGAAATTCATGCCCATGAAATGACCATCCCGTTTCCGGAGTATATTTCCTTGTAACAGGTTTTGCAATATCATGAAGAAGTGCAGCCCATCTGAGCCAGATATCAGGGGTCTTTCGGCTTATATTATCAAGTACCCTGATGGAATGCAGAAAGTTATCCTTGTGAGCTTTGCCATCTATTTTTTCAACACCTTTCATCCTGTCGAGCTCGGGGAAAATAATTGCAAGAAGCCCCGACCTTTCAAGCAGGATAAAACCACGCGAAGGGCGTTCACACATAATTATCTTGTTGAGCTCAGTGATGATACGTTCACCGGATATAATTTTAATCCTTGCAGCATTCCTTATTATCGAGTCAAATGTCTTCTTTTCAATCTCAAAATTAAGCTGTGTGGCAAATCGGATTGCACGCATCATCCTGAGAGGATCATCATCAAAAGTTTTATCCGGATCAAGAGGGGTTCTAATTATCTTCTTTTCAAGATCGTGTCTTCCGCTGAAAGGATCAACCAGTTCACCAAACCTTTTGCTGTTGAGGCATGCAGCCATTGCATTAATTGTAAAATCTCTCCTGTCCTGGTCATCTTTAAGTGTCCCGTTTTCTATTACAGGCTTACGCGAGCCCCTGTCGTATGACTCCTTCCTCGCACCAACAAATTCTATATCGTAATTGCCGGATTTACACATTGCTGTGCCAAAATTTTTAAAGACGGTAACTTTTACATCTTTACCTAGCCGCCGGGCAACCTTTTTGGCAATATCTATCCCATTACCAATGACCAGTACATCGATATCCATATCGGGGTTTTCTCTTCCCAGGAGGCTATCCCTTACGAATCCGCCTATAACATACCCTTCCTTTTGCTCTGTATCAAGCACCTCTGAGAGGACACTGAAAATACTGTCATCTAGACATATCTTCATATATAGATATGACAATTTGTTATATATTTGTGACAAAGTTACAATTATTACTCTATTTTCTGCACCTTTAATGCTATCTCACTGTATGGTACAGGTTTTGTATCTTACTGAACAATTAATTTACGGGTATGTTTTATTAATAAAGCGGTTATGACAGAGCATTTGACAAAAGAGACATTTCTCTCAAAGGTTTTTAACTATGAAGCCAACAAAGAGTGGAAATTTGAAGGCGAGCGTCCTTGCATTATAGACTTTTATGCAGACTGGTGCGGCCCCTGCAAGGTTGTTGGACCAATCCTTGAAGAGCTTGCCGTAGAATTTAACGGTAAGCTGGATATTTATAAGATCGACACTGAAAAGGAGCTTGAGCTTGCTTCGGTTTTTGGTATAAGGAGTATTCCGAGTCTGCTTTTTGTTCCAAGGGAGGGACAGCCTCAGATGGCAATGGGCGCGCTTCCAAAAGAGACTCTTGTTCAGGCTTTCAGGGATGTACTTAAGGTTGAAAAGGACAATTAATAAAAAAATTACCGGTTCTGCGAAACTTTTCTGCCAGCATGTGCGTTTAAGTAATTGAAGTACAACAAACAGAAAAGTTTGTTCATAGGAATTAGGTTAGGGTTTAAAGCTTGTCCCGCGGGTAGTTCCCGCGGGATTTTTTATGTAAGGTCCTTGAAAATGCTGTTAATCTCCTCCTCGGTGCTTCTGAGTTTCTTCTGGCATTGCCTTATAAGTTCAGATGCCCTTTTTACCTCCTCCGACAGAGTATCAATGTCAAGCTTCCCCGTTTCAATATTCTGAAGAATCTTTTCAATCTCGCTCACTGCTTCAGTGAATGAAAACTGCTTTTTTGCCATATAATTAATTTTTATTGCATCCTCATTTCAGATCGTTCCGGAATCTTTACTATGTGTCTTTGTTACTGTACTTCTTAACCTGCCATCAGAAAACAATGTATCTATTGAATCGCCATTTTTTGCTAGTTCAGCCGAGGTAATTATTTTCCCGTTTTTTGATGTAATTGTATATCCTCTCTTAAGAACATTAAAAGGACTCAATAAAATCAGGGAGTTATTCAGTGAGTTTAACTCTTTTTCGTTTTGTTTTGTACATGCCAGTGCATTCTTATAAAGTGCCAGTTCCATTCTGGTCAGATATGTTCTTCTTTTGTCAGTGAAATTCCCCACAAGTGACTTTAGCCTTGATGTACTTTTTGCCGGTGTTATGCCTGCTCTCACTATGAAATCCTTGCCTGTATTTATAAGCCTCATCATACTTCCCGAAAGCCTCTCTTTTTCGGAATTTAATGTCATATTGCCAAATGAGATTAATTTGATCCGTTCTGATTCGAGCAATGTCCCTGACTCTTCGATCATCTCAAGCGACAGCATTGATATCTCTCTGTATATGCTGATC
>JBBIIS010000164.1:0-1140 GCA_037446375.1 Bacteroidota bacterium
CACTGGCTTGCCCCATATAATACGGATGCCTCAAATATAAGCTGTTTCACTGCCTTGCCTGCCGGTTACAGGCCGGCGTCGGGATCATTTGCATTGCTCCAGAATGAGGCTCATTTCTGGTCCTCCACCGAAAGTGAGGCAACAAAAGCCTATGAAAGATCCCTTAGTGCAAGCAGTTATTCAGTAAGCAGGCAGGGAGCCGACAAGAATTCAGGGCAATCGGTCAGATGCGTTAAGGACTAGAAACGGCCCCGTTCCCCTTATAAGGAGTAGAAACCCTTTTTAGCACTCTCCGGGAGATTTGAACTATCTCCCCTGTTTAACTGTTTCTATACAGTTGATAAACATCCAGACAAACTGCATTGCCATATGAACAAGCTAAATGGAAACGGATTCTTTTATCCTTCAAAGGATATAGTTGAAAATGCCAATGTAAAAGAGTATGACAACCTCTACAGGTACTCTATTGAAGAGCGTGAGAAATTCTGGGCCGAACAGGCTGCCAGCCTCTACTGGCACAAGCCATGGGATAAGGTCCTCGACGCATCAAATCCGCCATTCTACAAATGGTTTTCAGGAGCTAAGACGAATATTATATATAATGCTCTCGACAGGCATCAGCATACCTATATCCGCAATAAGCTTGCCCTCATCTGGGAAGGAGAGCCCGGCGATGTAAGGACATTCTCATACCACTCCGTGAACCGTGAGGTATCACAGTTTGCAAATATCCTGAAAAGCATGGGAGTGAAAAAGGGTGATGTTGTGACGATCTATATGCCGCAGATACCTGAGCAGATCTTTGCAATGCTTGCATGTGCAAAGATCGGGGCCGTTCACAGTGTCGTTTACGGCGGATTCAGCCACGAAGCCCTTGCTGACAGGATAAATGACGCAAACAGCAAGGTAGTTATCACGGCCGACGGTGGTTTCAGGAGGGGAAAAGTAGTCGAGCTCAAATCTGTTGTCAACAAGGCAATGGAGCTCTCCCCCACTATGGAGATTTGCATTACCATAAAGAGGACAAACACGGAAGTCTATATGGAAAATGGCCGTGATTACTGGTACCACGATCTTGTCGGACTCCCGATAGCCGGGTACAAGTGCGAAACCGAAGTCATGGATGCAAACGATAATCTG